>JASFTQ010000171.1:0-9862 GCA_050053515.1 Desulfobacterales bacterium
GAGGAATTGATCGATTTTGTAGGAAATCGCATTGCCAGGTATAAAAAGCCGCAATATGTCGAGTTTATAGAGAATATGCCACTGGCGCAAGACGGATCACCGGACAGGAACAAAATTAAGGAATTATGCGGAGGGGAGCAGAAGTAGGATTTACCTTGCCATAGTATAAAAATAGGCTCGCTCCAGATTGCATAGGGCTTTAAAGTTGTTCTATTAATCGGACGATTAAACGCTGCCGTTCAGGCGATCTACTTTACTTATTCTATAAGTTGAACCGTGAAAGTGAGCGCATTCCCCGCAGCTTGCTGCGGGGTACGCTTCAATACCGAATATCAAACAAGGAATTTCGAACCGCAGAAGTTTTTGAAGAGAATTCGGCAACATGTTCTCCTTCGAAATTCTGCAGTTCAATAAAGCAATAACGCCAAGATTATTTACGTTTGCCTGCTATGGTATGACTAATCCCGGGCATTGGCTTAATTATCGTCGAACTTTGCATGCTTGGCAAGGGAATCGCTGTTATATCCCGCCTTTTTATAATTCTCCAGGGCTCTGATTTTAAGGTTTTTATCCTTGGTTTTTTCCGAATGCGTATCTGCCAGCTCAGCAGCGTGACTCCACATGCCGGATTTTTCGTATTCCGTTATCTTATTTTTTACACTGGCATGATGTTCGGATTCCTCAATAATCGCCGAATGGCATCGTGAGATAATTTTCTTAACCTTATTACCGCAAACAGTGCAGGCAGATAAGGGTTTTTCGCTTATCTTTTGAAAAATTTCAAATCCGGGTCGGCACTTTTCACAGGAGTTATCCGGTGTTATGGCCTGGTATTCATAAATAGGCATGACGCTAATTTCTTGCCATGCAAACCGGGTACTTCGCAGCCGGTTGCAAGTGCATTGTTTAAAGCACTGAAGTACCTTTACCTTTTCGGCAGCAATTGATCGGTTCGCTTGCCTGTTCAAAGGGAAGCTATCTAAAGGAGGTATTTTCGTTTCCGGGCTGCGAAGCACTGCCGAACGGCAGAACCCCCGCCCTGTGGTGCGGGGGACTTCATTATTTCAGCCTTCCCATAAGGCCTACTAAAGTCTATATTAACTGAGGGTTTAATTGTCAAGAAACAAAAAGTTTAATACTTTCAAGTTAAATGAAAAAGAAAAATGATGAGGATAGTATATGAAAACACCCAATCCGGAGCATGTTGAAAGCCTGGTCGGGCTCATAAACAGATCCCCGTATTTCAAACTTATTTCGATGAGAGCTTGTGAAATCGGTGTTGGATTTTCACGTTTTGAAATCGATTTGGGCAAGAAGCATTTACAGCCTTTCGGTCTCGTGCATGGTGGTGTTTTTGCTTCGATAATCGACACCGCTGCATCATGGGCCTTGTTTTATGGCATTGAAGATCATGATGCCGGTATGACCTCGGTAGACCTTAAGCTCAATTACCTTTCACCGGCCGTAACGGGAAAGCTGATTGCGAAAGGCCGTCAAATAAAACTTGGCCATACACTTGGTTATGCCGAATCTGATGTTATCGACAAAAACGGTAAAATCCTGGCCCATGGGACATCAACCATTATGATTCTTCCCGGAAAAGCGCCGGCTGCGGACCCTCCCCTGCCGCCTAAATTCATCGATTAACTGGGCGGAAATGGGAAAGTAGTTTCTGTGGGGCCCGGGCAATTCCGGCCTTGACTATATTTTGTGCTATTTGTAATGTACGATGGATTATGTAATTTGTCAGATCATTTTTAGTTATTATAAAATTTATATCGATTGTAAACTATAATTCGTACGCGTTAGAACTAAGATCCAGCAGATAATAGGAGAGATAAGATGGCTAGTGAAGACATTCTAAAAGGCAAAAAGATACTCGTTGTAGACGATGAACCTGACATTCTGGAAACTCTGGAAGATATTCTTGAATCGTGTGAAGTTGAAACCGCCTCCAATTTTGAATCCGCCAAAGAACTTCTGGAGCGTAAAAAATACGATGCCGCCATTCTGGATATCATGGGGGTGAAGGGCTTTGATTTATTGGAGATAGCAACCGATAAAAAGATACCGGCAATAATGCTCACCGCCCACGGCCTCAACCCCGACAATCTGGTCGGGTCGATCAAACTGGGCGCCAAATCTTATATTCCCAAAGAAAAAATGTTTGAGATAGACATCTATCTCAAGGAAATATTTCTGGCCCGGGAAAAAGGAATTGAGAAGTCGGGCACCTGGCTGGCCCGCTTGGGGTCCTATTTTGATAACCGCTTCGGTTCCGGCTGGAAAAATAAAGACAAAAAATTCTGGGAAGAATTCGACAAAACGTATAAGGTTTCAAAAGACGAGCTGGAAAAAATAATGTAAAAAAGGTTGTGGGGTTCAGGGATCCCCGTTGATTTTAAGTGCAAAAATTCTACATGAGGTGAAGAATCATGGCCTTGATGAAAGGTGACAAATATATTGCGGGCTTGGAAAAACTCGACCACCATGTTTTTATTCAGGGAGAAAAAATCCGGAATGTGGCGCAGCATCCCATTGCCAGACCCCCGGCCATGGCGATGGCCGAGACTTATTTTCAGGCCGAGCAGGATGAAACAAGATCCCTGTTTACAGCCCGATCCCATCTTAGCGGTGAAACGGTAAACCGTTTTACGCATATTCAGCACAGCATTGAAGACCTGGTCAACAAGATACTGATGTTAAGAGAAATGGGCCGAAAGACAGCCTGCTGTTTTCAGCGCTGCGCCGGACTGGACTGCATGAATACCGTCTATGCGATGACATACGATCTGGATCGGGCTTTTGGTACCCGCTATCACGATCGATTTGTGAATTTTCTTAAATACGTGCAGGCCAAAGATCTCGTTACCGCCGCTTGCATGACAGACACCAAAGGGGATCGAAGCCGATCACCATCGCAACAGGATGATAAGGATCAATACCTGCACATGGTAGAGGAGAAAAAAGGTGGTATTGTCGTTCGGGGGGCTAAACTGCATATCACCGGGGCTGTTAATTCGCATGAGTTGATCGTGGTTCCTACCAGAGCCCTCCGGGAGGAAGACAAGGATTATGCCGTGGCGTTTGCAGTACCGGTGGATACGAGAGGGGTGACGTTTATTTACGGGCGCCAGCCGTCAGATATGCGGCGTCTTGAAGAAAAACGAGCGGATGTGGGCAACTTGTATTACGGCGGTTGTGAGGCCATGGTGGTTTTTGATGATGTTTTTGTCCCGGAAGATCGGATATTCATGAAGGGAGAATTTGCCATGGCCGGACCCTTGGTGGAGCTTTTTGCGGCCCACCACCGGGCCAGTTATGGCGGGTGCAAGGTCGGCGTCGGCGACGTGTTGATTGGGGCTGCCAGTGCCATTGCCGAGGCCCAAGGAACCCATAGAGCCTCCCATGTCAAAGATAAAATTGCCGAGATGATTCATCTTAATGAAACATTGCATGCCGGCGCATTGGCGAGCGCCGGCAAAGGCTATCCAACCGCCAGTGGTGCTTTTGCGGTGGACCCCCTGCTGGCCAATGTCTGCAAACTCAATGTTACCCGCTTTCCGTTTGAGATATCCCGTTTGGCGCAGGATATCGCCGGCGGCCTTCTGGTTACGATGCCGTCGCTTGATGACAAGGATAACTCACAGGTGGGAAAATACATCCAGAAATACCTGACGGGCAAGGCGGATATGGACAGTGAAAAGCGCATGCGCCTATTGCGGCTGATTGAAAATATTACCCTGGGCACCGGTGCCGTCTCGTACCTGACGGAATCCATTCATGGGGCGGGCTCTCCCCAGGCCCAAAAAATCATGATCACCCGATTGGCCGACTTGGAATCGGCCAAGCTCTATGCCTTCAGGCTATGCGGGATTTGATGATGATAGCAGAAACCATGTCACGACAAGAGCGCTTTGAGGCGGTGGTGAAACTCGAAAAACCGGACCGGGTGCCTGTTATGCCGTTGATGACCGCCTTTGCAGTACGCAGTCAAGGATTGACCCAGGGGGAGGCCTGGCGTGAACCTGCAAAAGGCTTTAAGGCCATGCTGGACACATTCAATGACCTCGGCGGGTTTGACAGGCTTTATAAACCGAATCTTTTCTGGCCCATGATCGGTGGTAGGTTCTGTTCGACACCTGTCAGGGTATTGATTCCCGGCCGACAACTCCCGGAAGATGCTTTAAACCAGATTCAGGAACGCGAGCTTTTCGGCAGAGATGATTATGACAAGCTGGCTGCCCTGGGGTGGAACGCCTTTTGGGACGAGCATTATGAAAAGATGAGCGGCCGCGGCATGCAGCGGCTCAAGACAACCCAAAATCATCTGCTGGATATTTATATCAATGAGGTTCGGACCTATCACAGCTTGGACATTCATCCGCTATTCGGCGCTTATCTAGATTCCACAACCATGGCCTTTTCGATGGCACGAACGCTGACCCAGTTCACTATGGATCTGTTTGAAGTCCCTCAAAAAGTAAAGGCCGCTATGGAAGCCTCCTGCGATGATCTCATTCAGAACGCACTCGATGTCATTTCCCTGACCAAGATACCGGTGGTGTTCATTGTTTTGGAACGCGGTTCGGGATTTTATTATCACCCCGATATCTTCGAACAATTCGAGTGGCCTTATCTGCAGCGTTACGTAGATGCCTTTGTTTCAGAGGGTTTAACGCCATGGTTGCACCTGGATACCGATTGGCGCTTGAACCTTCCGTATTTCAAGCAGCTGCCCAGGGGCAAGTGTGTTGCCGATCTCGACGGGACCACCGATATATTTAACGCCAAGAAAATCCTTGACGGGCATATGTGCATCAGCGGCGATGTTCCCGCCTCCCTTTTGACCCTCGGCACCCCTGATGAGGTTCGGGAGTATTGTCAGAAACTTATCGACATGGTGGGCAAGGACGGCGGTTTCATGCTGACCACGGGTTGTGAATGTCCGATTGATGCTTCATTTGCTAACGTAAAGACCATGGTGGACACTGCTAAGAATTATTCCGGAAAGGGTTGATCCTGACGGAGACAAGCTATTTATGGAAGCGAAATTAAAATCGGCCTTTCTGGAAAAGAAAAGACAGGAAGGCATCGACATCGTTAAAAAAGCGCTGGCAGCAGGTGAAGACTCTTTCCGTATCTTAAGGATTTGCCGGAAAATAATGGAAGAAGTGGGCAACCGGTTTGAGAGCGGTGAATATTTTCTCAGCGAGCTCATTTACGCTGCCGAGGTTTTCAAGGCGATCAGCACCATCCTCGAACCCAATCTGCTGGCTTCAATAGGGCAGCAAGAATCCCGGGGGGTGGTCGTCTTTGGCACACCGCAGGGAGATATACACGATTTGGGCAAGAACATCGTCGTCACCCTGATGCGCTCTCAAGGGTTTAGCGTTCATGATATGGGAGTTGATGTCCCTGCCGAAAGACTGGTAGATGAGGTTGAACGGCAATCCGCCCCCATTTTGGCCCTTTCGGCCTTGATTACACCGGCTTTTGTTTCCATGAAGGAAGTCATTTTTCTTCTAAAGAAAAGAAGATTGCGTGAAAAAACCTTTGTAATTATCGGAGGGGGAGTTACAACCGAGTTTGCCCGCAAACAGATCGGCGCCGATGCCCAGACGCTGGATCCCACGGTTGCCATGCGACTTTGCAGAAGACATATTCGGAAGTCAGGCGCAGCTGTTCTTTAAAAATCTCACGAATACAAGACCAGTCAGGCTGATTCCGGCGCACATCAGGACGTGATTCCGCACTTTGTGCTTCCCCATAATTAGGTGCAGGTGATGTTCCACAGCAAATCAATTGACCGGCTATGTGGCCTCCCACCCTTGTTTTTGGTAAAGATTCCGCGGTGCGAATAATCCGGACGGCAAAATCGATTAAACGTTCCTCACGATCATATGTTCTGTTTTCATTCGACATTCATCATTCCTCGGCCGATATTCGATATTCCGTGCTTTTCACTTAGTCTTTTATGCCGGCTAAATACTTGATAATATCTTTCTTGGATTCCAGGTCATATTGAGAACGGATGCCTATTTTTTCCATGACCGGTGAGCCGCCCCCGTGCACACCGGCGTACAGCGCCCAGCCTCCCATGGCTGAACAGGAATAATCGGATATGAACCGATACAATCGGTGCAATTTATCGGCAGAGACCCCGGGTTTGCGGCTGATATATTTTTCAAGGTCCGGACCGGTTTCGGGACTTAACCAGTCTTCTTCGGTCGGTAAGGTAGACGGCAAACCACCGGCAATTGAGGCTAAAACGTCGTATTCATGGTAGATGTTAATACCGGCCAGGTATCTTCCGGTGTTGGAGTATAAGAATTTGGGAGTATAGATACCGGAGCTGGTTTTTTTAGCGCGGGCCGCAGCAGCGATGCCGGAAGCATAGACCAGTTCCCCTATGATCATCAGGTCCGTCAATTCATCCACAATATGGGAAGCCTTGTCAACACCGTTGTATTCCGCCACCAGTGCTGTTGCTCCCAGAATAATGTCGGTGACCGCCGGTTTGCAACCGCAGTAGGAATGGCGATGAAAGCCGGCAAAGGTCAGGGCCAGGCTGCCGGCGTATTCCCACTCGCCGCACATAAAAACCCGTTCCCAGGGAATAAAAACATTGTCAAAAACCACCACCGAGTCGGACACACCGTAATTGTTATAGGGTGCTTGGAGATCGATACGCTTTCTGGGAGCAACCACGCGGGATATAATCTTGATTCCATCTGCATCCGCCGGCACGGCAAACGCTACCGCCCATTGCCCTTCTTCTTTGGTCATGCTCCGCGTGGGGATTACCAGATGTTCGTCAACATAGGGTCCCATGGTGATGTGATTTTTGGCCCCCTTCACCACGATTCCCTTACTGGTCTTATCCACGAGGTGAAGATAAAGATCCGGATCCTGCTGTTGCGACGGTCGGGCTTTGCGGTCACCTTTTACGTCAGTTTGGGCCGTACTGCCGACGAGATCATTGGCCTGATAGTATTTTAGAAATTCTAAAAAGTTTTCATGATAATGGGTGCCTTTATCCTCATCGATATCCTTGGTGACAACGCCGATGGCATTCAGGGTGTCGGTGGCCATACAGCGCTGCGTGCATCCGCCGACCCGGTGGCAACAACTGCGCTTCATTTCCTGTTGGGTATAAAGATCCTCAATACTGAGGTTGATCGAAGTGAAACGATTGATTTTTTCACCGGTGAGATGGGATTTGGTGACAACCAGGTCTTTTAATTCCGAATCATCGACGGCGTCAAAAGTGAACCTGAGCGTGTTGATGGGAAGTTCGAGCAGGGGGTCGTCACGCCCAATTTTTTTGCCGTGGGCGTATACATTGGGTTTCATATGCTTGAGTCGTTCAACATATTCGTCGGAAGTTTTAAGGGCCATTTTTTCCTCCTTCAATTCTATTGAATATGACTAGTGGGTATTTGTTTCATAACCATGTATAACCCTATTCGTTGTGTTTAGGGTAAAAAATAAATTCGAAATCCAAAGCTCGAAATCCCCGGCCCAGACCTGGGTGACATGTTACTGATTTTTATATCTCAAGTTTATTCGCCGAACTGTAACCAAGGTCAGTTTAATAGCAGTCGCGCCGGGGCCGGCCGAAAAAAATCCTAAATTCGAATATTCTAATGACCGAAACAAAAGCAACCCCTGATACCAACTATTGTTTATCTAAAAACTGGTATTCATCTGCAGGTTTTACGTTTTTGAGATTTTCGTTTTATATGTGTTTAGGGAGAATTAAAAATATCCTTGATTGTGTCAAGTGGATACTGAAGCTGAGAATGGCATCGAATTGACAGGTAACCTCCAATTCCCTATAGTGTTAGCCGATCTAATGCTCAGAAGCAAAAAAGGAGGCTATAGCTGATGGGCGAGAATGAAAAAATTTTTCGGGTGGCGGCGGTTCAAATGTCACCGGTTCTTTTCGACCGGGATGCGACCACCGAGAAGGTAATCAAAACCATCGAAAAATGCGCAAAAGAGGGAGTCCGCCTAGCGGTTTTCCCGGAGACTATCATACCCAATTATCCCTATTTCGCCTGGCTGAATCCGCCGGCGGTGATTGCCGATTTACATCGCAAGTTGTACGAGCGGGCCGTGGATGTCCCCGGCCCGGTCACGGATGTCATCGGTGAGGCTGTTAAAAGATCCGCCATGCTGGTTGTTCTGGGCGTCAATGAAAGGGATGGTGGCAGTTTGTACAACTCTCAGATCATTTTTGACCCGGATGGTTCGATAATAGGCAAGCGCCGCAAAATCGTGCCGACTTTTCATGAACGCATGATATGGGGTAGGGGAGACGGCAGCGGCCTGACGGTATTTGATACGGCGCTTGGCCGTTTGGGAGCCCTGATCTGCTGGGAACATTTCATGCCGCTGGCCCGTTATGCCCTGATTGCCCAGAGGGAAGAGATACACTGTTGCCATTTTCCGGGCGCCATGGCGGGCGATTCCATGTCCAAACAAATAGATGCGGCCATTCGCCATCATGCCGTGGAATCCGGTGCTTTTGTCGTCAACGCCACCGGCTGGCTGAACGACAAACAGCGATCAGAAATTGCAGCAGACGAATCTTTGTTAAAATATCTTCGTGGCGGGATCTGTACCGGTATCGTGGCACCCTATGGCCTCTATCTGGCAGGACCTTTAGCAGAAGGTGAGGATATTGCCGTGGCCGAGATCGATCTGAATGCCATTATCCGGCAAAAAAATGTGCTCGATACGGCAGGACATTATGCCCGGCCGGATATTTTTAGGCTTATGATCGATCGCACGCCGCATAAGGTTTTAGAAGAAATGATTCCGGATTTTGAGCAATTAGGAAAGGGTCCTGCTGAGGATGAGGAGCAGGAGTTGGATTTATAGAGTAAGATGTGATCAGTATATTATAGGTATTAATATCTGTATTCAAATATTTATCCAGTAAACACCATCTTTGTCCCCGACATATTCAACAAAAACCTAACCGGCATTTCCTTTTCCAAATGCATTACAGCCTTGCGTCCGGTGCAATGGGTCGGCACAACATATTGAGGATTAAACCTTTTCAGGGCCTGCGTCGTGGGTTTAATGATAGATTCAAAATCAGGCCCGGTAAGATGAAAGCCTCCCATCACCACAAAAACAGTGTCAACACCGGAAACTTCCCGGGCGTATTTTACGGTGTTAATAATTCCCGAATGAGCGCAACCAGATAAAATCACCAGGCCTTTTCTTTTAACATTAGCGACAATAGCACTATCTTCTTCAATAGGGTCCCATTTGGCCTCACCGTCCTCGTCATAATGCATGCGGGGAAATCCTTTTTCAAATTCTGTTTGTTTGGGAATTTCACCTAATTCGAAGATGGAGGGATACGCTTAGACTTTTAATAAATGGTTGAGTCGTCCTTTTAGGGTAACTCGGAAATGAGTTTACGATATTCATCCTCTGTAAATATCCTAAAAGTTTCCGTTCGAATTGCCCCGGCTGATCCGATGGTCAAAACGAGCTTGGTGGCTGTTTCGTCATCAGGTGCTTGCGATATAACAATCAAATCGTACCTTCCCATCGCTAGATAAAATGACTTAATTTCTGCATCAAGTGATTTGAACAAAGCTTTAGCTGTATCGAGGCGTGACGGGCTGTCCTTTATACTCTCTATGCCGTGTTGGGTATAACGAATAAGGGTCATGTAGGTTGGCATTCAAACACCTCCTCTTTTTAATTGGATTGCGTATACCCTCCCTTAATATGAATTAGATACGATCAGATCTGACAATTATTCCCCCCATGCTTTTCTTAGTTCTTCATCAGTGTTGAAGACATAATCTTGGGCATGCGTAGCCTTGCCAAACTT
>JASFTQ010000172.1:0-9787 GCA_050053515.1 Desulfobacterales bacterium
CACCTTCTAATGTGTGTAAGACATTAGGCGCTGTGATAGGATTGAATATTATAAGATGTATAATTACGGATGGTTATGTGATATAACTGGTTATGTTCCCTGCATCGCCACCATAAAATAATTGGAACCTTGACAGGCTCTCAATTATTTTAAAGGAAATATTTTCTCGGCCACCAGGTAATGTACCCCGATATCCCTCCTTAAATCCAGCCGGTTACCCTGGGGATTTTCCCGGGGAATCACCCGGATTTTACCGTTGTCAAAAGCGGCAATGAGCTTGTTTCGGAATCGTTCGGCTACCGCTCCGCGGCTTTCATTGGGCTTTATTTTTACATTGGCATTCATCCAAGCCACACGGGTGCCGTCCGACAAAAATTGATTGTCTTCCGGGGAACGGGTCATCGCCGAAGGGATAACCTGGATGCTTTTTTTCCTGATATAGTTGAAATCGATTTCGACCGGCTCGCCTTTTGTGCACGACCACGGATATCCTTTTTGACCGTCAGGCCCCCCGGGGCCGGTTACCAGTCCGGTGCACATCGCCAGTTGGTCTTCTCTGACCTCCGGTTTTATTTCACCTAGCTTGCCCTCAAACATGGCTTGAATGAGCACCCCCAAATTCCGAAGTCGACGTGCAACCGGCTGGGCTTCAGGCTCACCCGGCCGGATATTTATTTCAGACACCCTGATATTAGTGGGTTTCTTGGAGCCGTCCAGAGAAACGAAACAGCCCGGATACAAAATACAGGGCCGCAAATAGCCTTTCTCTTTCATTTTTTGGATCAGGGGGCGGGCAATCAACTCTCCGGCCAGTGCAATAAGCTCGGGGGTTTCCATGGGGTGCGGTGATATGGCACCCATGCCGCCGGTAATCGGATTTGTTTTGCTGGCCGGCCCTTCAAACCGTTCCGGATAATCCATGGCCGTGGGCAGTATTTGAAAGTTGCCGTGTTTATCTACCAGGATTGTAAAACTGATCTCGACACCGGACATCAGCGACTCAATTAAAAGAGGCCATCGCCCCTTTGCGCCGTACATTTTTTTGTAATCGGGTTTATAATCTTTTATCAAGGTATCGTATACTTCTCTGATCTCCCAGGAATTCAAAATAATGCGGGCGCCTTTCCCACCGGCACTGTATGGGTATTTTAAGACGGCGCCGCCAAACTGCTGGATATAATTCAAACAGTTGCGCAATACGGTCTCATAGTCCTTTGCGTCTACACTGCACCAGGCGGCTGCCACGGGAATGCCGGCCTCCCGGCATAACTCTTTGCATTTGATTTTATCACCCTCAATAAAGGCGGCGTCTTTTTTAAGTCCAACAATTCGATCTGCAAAACCGGCGGCTTCAACCTGATCCACCAGTCCTTCAAACAAGAGCGCCTCCGGCATTGGGATGACGTAATCAATCTCGTTGTCGGTCATGGCGCCGATGATAGCCGCTGCATATTCGTCGTAAGAATTGCCTTTCGTCGGAATAAACGCTATGGGCCAGTTCATCGTCTGTACAAATTTCGGCATCGATGGCGTTCCGCGAATCACGATTCCCGTAAATTGATCCTCATAGAGCTCACTGGTGGCAGTGGAGACGACAAGCGCGCACAGTAAGGTCCGGCCGTCTGTCCCGGCGAACGCGATTTTTTTCATCGTTGGGGTCCTTTCAGAAGCACCTTAATTGTCCATAGCTTTAAGGTTATCGCATCATGAAAAATGCGGTTAGATTAAAAGGTGTCATTATCAAATGGTGCGGGTGGAGGTCAAATCTAAACGGGCCGTTGCTCAAAAATATTTGCTCAAGAGAGATTTTTGAGATGGCAGTGTCGTGTCCTAGGAATAAGTTTAAAAAGTTTTGAAGCGGTTTGAAGGCATTTTGTTCCCGCCCGCGAGCATTTTGGGGACGCCCGCTTTGCAGGGCTAAATCAAAAGAACTCGACCTCGCTTGCGCTCGGGACTCAGACAGCTTTTGATTTTTAACGCCCTGCCGCAGCCGGCGTCTTTGTCCCACAATTCTCAATGGCGCTCACAAAAACCTTTCAAACCTTGAGTCGAATTTTGTAACTTATTTGTGGGACGCAATAATAGTCTTCTGCCGATCTGTTATAATGGACCTCGCAACGTTATTTTGAAAACCGGTATGGTTTTAGAGCTTGAAAAGGGGGGGACAAATATAATATTATAACTTCGAGAACCAGAGAAAAAGCAAACGGAAAGGAATGCCGACGCATGTTACCCGGTTTTACCAGGATTGTGGAGGAGCGGATTCGAAAAGCGCAACAACAGGGTGAATTCAAAAATCTGGCCGGTGCCGGCAAACCCTTGGCGCTGGATGACGATCGGTGCATTCCCGAAGAACTCCGGCTGGCCTACAAAATTTTGAAAAATGCGGATTGTGTACCGCCTGAAATTGAGCTAAAAAAGGAAATCACACGGACCGAAGACCTGTTGGCGGGAATGAAGGATACCGCTGAAAAATATCGCACTTTAAAAAAATTGAACTATTTAATCATGAGATTCAATTCGCTGCGGCGTGCATCCGCTGAGTTTGATCTGCCGCAACATTATGCGGCCAAGTTGGTTGATAGGATAGGTTCCACGCGATCAACAGCCAAACAGGAATAACCATTTTGGAGGACAATAGGATGAAAAAACTTGTTATCGCACTGCTCTATGGCGGTGTGTCTTCCGAACGAGAAGTTTCCTTAAACAGCGGCAATCAGGTTTTTGAAGCCCTGGATAAGCAAAAGTATGAAGTCCTTCGCTATGATACCAAAACAGACCTCGTGCAACTGATGAATGATGCCTCCCGGATTGATGCCGCCCTGATAATTCTTCACGGTCTTTATGGGGAGGATGGGACCGTGCAGGGTTTACTCGATTTGCTGGGTATCCCCTATCAGGGCTCAAGGGTGTTGGGGAGTGCCATCGCAATGAACAAAATCGTTTCAAAACAGTTATACGAGTATTGCGGCATACCGGTTCCGCCTTATATTTTTGCGCGACAGGGAGAATCGATTGATCCGAAGATGTGTGCGCAGCAGCTCGGCTTGCCGCTGGTTGTCAAACCGGTTGAAGGAGGCTCCAGTGTGGGGATGACAATTGTCAAATCTGCGGATTCCCTAAAAGAAGCACTGGACACTGCCTTTGAACATGATCGGACCGTGCTGATCGAGGCTTATATCGACGGGATTGAGCTGACGGGAGGTGTGCTTGGCAATTCTGATCTGCAGGCCCTGCCGCTCATCGAAATTATCCCCGATCAGAACCATGAATTTTTTGATTATGAAGCCAAATATGTTGCCGGCGTAAGCCAGGAGATTTGTCCGGCCCGTATTGACGACCCGCTCACCCGCAAAGCCCAGAAATTTGCAACAATGGCTCATCGAGCCCTTGCCTGCAAAGGCTATAGCCGCACCGACATGATTCTCAGGGGTGAAGAGATTTATGTCCTGGAGACAAATACGATTCCCGGTATGACCGCCACCAGCCTTTTCCCTCAGGCTGCTGCTGCCGCAGGTATGAATTTCAGCCAGTTGCTTGACAGGTTGATAGAGCTAAGCCTCGAGGAGCATTCGGTCGGTAAATGATGAAATGATCGTAACCGGTACCCGCCAGTTAAAAGAGATGTATCATCAACTCCGCCGGGGCGATGTGTTTATCGGCACGGTCGTGTCTAATCCGCTGATGCACGCCACGCTGATCGAATTGGGCGATAGAGGCATCCACTGCCTTCCCTCCCCGCTGTCCCAATGTATCAGTAAATCCAAAGCGGTGCAGGCTCTGGTTTACAAAGACTGGATGCTGCCCCATACCCGGGTGATTTCAAGGCGCTTGGATCTGATAGACGCCATCAACTTGTACAACAGGCTCGGTATCGGTCCGGTCGTAACGAAGGAGGATCACACGCATTGCGGACACGGTGTGCGAAGGTGGGAAAATATTGAAGCACTTTACAACTTTGCCGCTTTTTCCGATGCAACCTTTCCTTTTACGCTGCAACCGTTTTTAGACAATTTTACGGATATACGCGTGATTATTGTGGATGACTATGTTGAAGCCTATGTCCGCTGCAATCCGGATAATTTCCGAAAAAACATCTCAGCGGGGGGTAAAAGTCATCCCTGTGATTTGGACGAGGGAAAAGAGAAATTTTGCCGATCGGTCATGGGTCGCGGCAAATTCCCCTATGCCCACCTGGATCTGTTGATTTCAGAAAACGGAAAATGTCATTTATCCGAAATCGCTTTAACCGGGGGGATCAAGGGGGCCAGGATCAGTAGAAGCATGCTGGATCAAAAAAAGCGGTATTTGCTGGAGCGCCTGGCCGATGACGTCCACGGCGCTTAACGCTTAAATTCAATCCCTTTGGATGGCTTCGGGTTCTCCATTTAATAATTGCCAGCAAATCCATAACAAGATCGATCTAAATGCAAGGAGGGACAGTGAGCACGCCAGACAGCACCAACAAAAAAAACGCCCGGACACCAAAAGTGGCCATCGTCATGGGAAGTGATTCGGATCTGTCCGTTATGCAAGAGACTGCGACGGTTCTGAAAAAATTCGATATTCCCTTTGAAATGACTATTGCCTCAGCCCACAGAAGCCCAAAGCGGGCCGCAGAATTTGCCGCAACCGCACGCCAGCGCGGAATTAAAGTCATCATCGCCGGGGCGGGACACGCTGCGCATTTAGCCGGCGCAATGGCCGCCCATACCTGTTTGCCTGTGATCGGGGTTCCCATCGACTCTTCAGCCTTTCAGGGACTGGATGCGCTGCTTGCCACCGTGCAGATGCCGCCGGGAGTTCCGGTGGCAACCGTGGCGGTCGGAAAACCGGGAGCTAAAAACGCCGGTTATCTTGCAACCCAAATCCTGGCTTTAACGGATCCCGGTCCGGCTGAAAAACTTGATGCTTACAAAGCTGAAATGGCGGACCAGATCGATCAAAAAGCCCAAAAGCTTGAGAATAATAAATAACAAAAAAAAAATCGATCCGCTCCATCCGGACCCGCAGGTCATCAAAGATGCTGCCGCAATCATCGACCGCGGCGGCGTGGTGATAATTCCCACCCGCTGTTTATATGGCCTGGCAGTCGATGCCTTGAATGCCGCCGCGGTTCAAAGGGTTTTTGCGCTAAAAAAACGGGCGCTGGATAACCCCCTACTGGTGTTGATAAAATCTGTGGATCAGCTGCCCGGAATGGCCGTGAATATCCCCGTGCATGCCTGCCGCATTATGGAAAGATTTTGGCCGGGAAAGGTCACCCTCGTATTTCAGGCACAAAACGATTTGCCGGTGGAGTTAACCGCCGGCACCGGGAAAATCGGAATCCGGCTGCCGGGACATGATATCACGCGTGCCGTCGTCCGGCTCACTGCCAATCCCATTACCGGCACAAGCGCCAACCTTTCGGGCAAGGCCGGCTGCTCGCGGGTGACAGACCTGGACCCGGCGATTGCAGAAAATGCAGATTTGATCATCGATGCGGGACCCTTAAAGGGAGGTGTCGGATCAACCATCGTCGATGTGACCTGCAATCCGCCGATAATATTAAGAGAAGGAGAGGTCTCGGCCGAGGATATTTTAACAGTGGCCGCTTCTTAACGGCCGGTTGTCCAAAGATATTGACTTTTGGTAAGATATTTCATAAGAGTTTAAATCCATAAGCCGGAGTGGTGAAATTGGTAGACGCAGAGGACTCAAAATCCTCCGGGCCTTGCGCCTGTGCGGGTTCGATTCCCGCCTCCGGCACCAGTAAACTCAAGCAGTTAGACGTTTTGGACAAC
Source organism: Desulfobacterales bacterium (assembly GCA_050053515.1). Classification (GTDB taxonomy): domain Bacteria; phylum Desulfobacterota; class Desulfobacteria; order Desulfobacterales. Next base: position 5,787 of record JASFTQ010000172.1, read on the forward strand.
TGCTTTTTTAGTGACAAAATCCGATTACGGGCACATCATCGGCACATAGCCATATGAAGGCGTATGAATGAAAGGCCAGGGGAGGGCGCCAGGATGTCCCCTAAATTCTAAATCCTCTAAAAATCGATCTTTAAGGGTGTTAAGATCTTGCCGCAATCTGTATTTTTTTGATTTTCTATTTGAAAGCAAGCTAAATCATGTTCCTGTTGAAGTACTGCCGGTAGCCTTCGACCGTTGCCGTTATAAAATAAGGCGAAGCGGCCAAATCTTCCCTGCTTAACTTGGATCCCTTTACTAAAATATCCGCCAGGCTGTTAGCTATCTCCTCAATATCCTTTCCCGCCTTCAGCGCTTCTAAGGCGATATCTACGCATTTCCGGTTATTGTCGGCTAACATTTGCATCATCCTAGTCGCCTCGCTGGCGGTTCCGCCGTGAGAAAAAAATAATATTGCCGGGTTGAGTTCATGACATTTGTCTATGCTTTGCAGGGTTATAATGGGATCCGAGCCTGGTGCAGATGACGGTATAGAAACTTCTACCTCAGAGAAGTATCCGCCGAATGCGTCGCCGCAAAACAAGCCCCCGCTCTTGGTGTCTAAGAAGCAAAGGTGATTGGGATCATGACCGGGGGTATGGATGATTTTCAACTCTCTTTGCCCCAAGGAAATGCTCTGACCATCTTCTACCAATACAAATTTATCTTCAGCAATTGGGACCATCGCTCCGAATCGCTCCAGAGCATCATCTCCATAAACTCGTATAAAGCCTTGCATCAATCTTTCGAGGATGGACCGATCTGAAAGGACTTTAGCCGCTCGTAAGTGGGCTACCACTTTCGCCTGTGGCAGTTGCCGTGCCAAAAGCCCTGCCCCCCCGGCGTGATCCGGATGAACATGGGTGGGTATGATATATGAAAGTTTTTTTATATCAAAGCCCAGTTTGCCTACTGCATCCAGAACATCAGGTAACTGAACGGGGCAACCGACTTCTACCAGGGCCGCCTTATCATCTACGATAAGATAAACAGTACACAGCGGAAAATTCTCAAGCTCTTTTCCCTTTGGTTTTATCTCATAAATTTTTTCCGATACCTCAGAAATAAATGCCATTTTTTTATTCCTTCATAATAGTTTTTTTGGCTTTTACACAAGAGATGCTAGATTACAGATTAGCTTTTTAAAGACAAAAAACCCCATCTACTTTGGAAACGGGGTTTTTGCTCAATCCACAGGCAACCTCGGTTGTGGGCTATTTCACGCTGTGAGCACTCCTTTGCCAAATATCATTCCGTGCTGGGGTGGTCAAATAAAAAAGCAGGGTCACTGGGACCCTGCTTCATAGGAAGGAGTTAGGGCTAGGAAAGGAGTTTATGTCTTCTTAAAAAGCTTTTTACGCCCAACTCCTGCCAAACCGATTAAACCGTTGCCTAAAAGAAGCATTGCGGCAGGTTCAGGGGCTGGATTTACAATTGTCAATTGAGACGGATGCCCGTAATTATATTCTAAATAGCAAAAAAAATGCCAAATCATCAAGCTGTATAATATCGAAAAAGTGTCGATATAATAACTGCTTAGAATAGATACCACAATGTTATACACCTCGAATGTGAAGCGTTTTTCACACATATCCTGTAATTCCTTTCATAGGTTGCAATGATTTTAACAATGTTCTAGGAGGTTTTAGCGGATTGATGCGATCGGTTTTCGGTGGAGAGCAGGGGAGGAGTGTATTCGGCGCAGCCGATTAAAATAAATTAAGGGACATGGTTTTATGCGATTGTCGGTGGGACAAGGATAATGTAATTCGAAGAAACGCATAAAATCATGGACGTCCCCTAATTTATTTACAAAAAAAAACAGAGCTTTTGGGCTCTGTCTTCATTATGTTGGGTACGCTAAAGTTTAGTTTTTAATTTTTCTTCTGAGCAAGCTGAACCCAACGATGCCGGTAATGAATAGAAGCAAGGTTGCGGGGATCGGAATCGGGTTGGGACCAAACTCAAAGAATGCCGTGAAATCTGTGCTCCCGTCCACGGTCAGTCCCTGCCAGTTGAATCCTGCAAAATCATCACCGAATAAGAGTCGGGAATCGTCCCAGCCGGTCATATTCGTTTCAACATCAACGCCAAGCAGAATATAATCAGCTTCACTGTCATCGAGGTCGCCCAGAACAAGACCGTTAAAGTCAGAAGAACCAAACTGATTCGTTTTTAAAAAATTCACGGTCAGACTATCTTCTTCAATATCGACGTCGTAGACGCCAAAGTGCATCCCAAATATTTCAGCGGTACCGTCCTGCACCGTCACCTCGCCACCGCCGCTGTCATCGTCTACGGTGCTAAAAAAGGGGAAGTGATGCTCAACCAGAACTTGGTCGTCGATCAAAGAGGCCTGGGCCAAGCCGGTGAGGCCGACCAGAAGCATAGGCGCAATGATATATAGTATGGTCTTTTTCATAGATAACGAAGTATTTGATTGTTTATCTACTTTCGAGGGTCCTTCTAGTCTAATTAATGTCAAATGAATTGTCAAGACCATTGGCCTTTTATATGGGTTTTCTGGTGATTTTTATCGTACACCGCCGGGTTTCGGGATTATTTTGACTATCATACAATGTTTTGATATTATTCTAATTTTAGGCCATGATATTGAAAAGGGTATCATCTATGAAGTTTACAAAGAAAATCGAAACCAGTCTTTTGGATTCTGTGGTTGTGACGGGCTTTGTAATTGCTGTCTTTTACTGGGTCTGTGAATCCTTTATGTTCTTTTTTTTGGCTCCGGAGGCAAATTTCATTCACCATCTGCTCGGTCCCGACACCTTTGAAACCTGGACGCGTGTGTTGGTATTGTGCCTGTTTGTGATTTTTGGATCCCATGTACAATACAACATCAATAAGCGTAAGATAAGCTATGAGAAATTACGAGAGCAGGATGAAAAGTACCGCACCATCATTGAAAACATTGAAGAAGGATTTTTTGAGGTCGATCTTGCCGGTAATTTTACTTTTTTCAATAATTCGGTCTGCGATATTATCGGATATCCACCCGATGAATTATTGGGCATGAATAACCGGGATTATACCACACCGGACAACGCCAAAAAGATATACGATATTATGAATAAAGTTTACACCATGGGTGAGCCTTCGAAGGTAACCGATATTGAGGTCATCCGCAAAGACGGTGCTACCGTTACGGTTGAAATGAAGGCCTACCCCATGCGGGACAAGGAGGGCAACCCGATTGGATTTCGCGGTGTGGTCCGCGACGTTTCGGAACGCTTGATTGCCGAGAGGGAAAAAAGGAAACTGGAGAGTCAGCTACACCAGTCCCAGAAAATGGAAGCCATCGGTAATCTGGCCGGCGGTATCGCTCATGATTTCAATAATATCCTCATGGGAATGCAGGGCAACACCTCATTGATGCTTCTTAACGTCGATTCCGGCCACCCCCATTATGGTAAATTGAAAAGTATCGATAAATACATCGAAAACGGTGCCGCCCTCACCAAGCAACTGTTGGGTTTTGCCCGGGGAGGCAAATATGAAGTCAAAACCACCGATTTGAACGAACTGATTGAAAAAACAGCGCGAATGTTTGGCCGCACGAAGAAAGAGATAGAGATCCATACCGGCCAGCTCGGAGAAATTAGGAATGTTGATGCCGATCAATCCCAAATCGAACAGGTGCTCCTGAACATATTCGTCAATGCCTGGCATGCCATGCCCGATGGCGGTCATCTGCACCTGGTGACTGAAAACGTCAGCATCGATGATGATTTTTACAAGCCGTTTCAAGTTGTGCCGGGCAAATATGTCAAAATATCTGTGATTGACACCGGTGTTGGCATGGATAAAATCACCCGGCAAAGAGTCTTTGAACCTTTTTTTACGACCAAGGAACTGGGAAGAGGTTCAGGCCTGGGACTGGCTTCTGCCTATGGGATCGTTAAGAATCACGGCGGCTTTATCGATGTCTTCAGTGAGCCGAACAAGGG
>JASFTQ010000173.1:0-9708 GCA_050053515.1 Desulfobacterales bacterium
ACTCAAAATCGCCAACATTGAAACCCTTTTCTATGATCGCATATACGCGCTTCACGGCCTCTCTTTAGAGGTGAAGGAGGGCGAAATCTTTGCGGTCCTGGGGCCCAATGGTGCCGGCAAGACCACCTTGCTCAAGACCATCGCCGGCCTGCTCAAGGACCAACCCCAAAAAGGATCCATTCATTTCATGGGCAAGCGCATACACCGCCTGGCCCCAGAACGCGTCGCTCGCTTGGGAATCGTCTACGTTCCGGAGGATCGCGGGCTGTTCAGAGAACTTTCTGTGAGGGAGAACCTGGATTTAGGCTGCTGGGGTCGCAAGGATTCAGGCATCCAGGAGGACCTTGAATTCATTTACCAGCTTTTTCCCATTCTCAAAGCCCGGGCCAAGCAAGAAGCTGAAACGCTTTCCGGCGGGGAGCAGCAAATGCTGGCCATGGCGCGCGCGATGCTCCGGCGGCCGAAACTCCTGATGTTGGATGAGCCATCTCTGGGGCTGGCACCCATCGTGAGTCGTGAGGTGTACGCCGCCCTTACCAGGATCAGCCAGGCGGGCACGACCATTCTTTTGGTCGAGCAAAATGCGAAGATGGCCCTGCGCATCGCCAATTTCGGCTATATCATGGAATCCGGCAGGATCGTGCTGGAAGGCACCGCCCGGGAGCTCCAAGAAAATGAGGATGTGCAGGAACTCTACCTCGGTGTGGGCGGCGATACGGTATCACCCAAGGGATGGCGCTTATACAAAAAAAGGAGGACGTGGTGATGCAGAACGCGGCAAAACACTTTCCCGAGCTTTTTTTCCAGCAGGTGGAGCGCCTCAAAGGCCGTGTTGCCCTCCGACGCAAGGACTACGGTATCTGGAACCGGACGACGTGGACCGAATACGGCCAGAGCGTACGCGAGGTTGCCGCCGGCCTTCTGGCCATGGGTCTGGAGCCGGGGGACCGGGTGGCGATCTTGGGGGACAACCGGCCTGAATGGCTGATCTGCCACTTAGCCGCGATGACAGCCGGCGGGTGCACCTGCGGTGTCTATCCCACTTCCGCTCCGGAACAGGTCGCCTATGTGGTCGGTCATTCGGAATCCCGGGTGCTTTTCGTTGAAAACGAGGAACAGGTAGATAAAATCCTGCAGATCAGCGACGACCTCAAGGTGGACCAGGTGGTGGTCTGGGATTCCAAGGGCCTTTGGGGCTTTTCCCACGAGAAGATTCTATTTTTCGATGAGTTTCTCTCAAAGGGGCGGCAGTACCTGAACGACCATCCCGAATCGATTCCTGAAAGAATGAACGCCATCAAATCCGATGACACCGCGATGATCATCTATACTTCCGGCACCACAGGACCGCCCAAAGGTGCCATGCTCAGCCACAATAATATTTTAAAGCTGACGGCCTCCTTCGTGGCGGCCACCCCCTTTTTTGAGAGCGACGAATTGCTCTCCTATCTGCCTCTGGCCCATATCTATGAGAACCTGGTTTCCATGTTTCAAGCGGTTTGGGCCGGTGGCACCGTCAATTTTGTGGAGAGCATCGACACCCTGCCTCAGAATCTGAGGGAGATCTCCCCGACCGTTTTTTGCAGCGTCCCCCGCATATGGGAGAAATTTATTTCGATGATCTACATCCGCATGTCAGACTCCACCATTCTAAAAAAAGCCCTATATAAAATAGCCATTGGCGTGGGTTTGCGCTGGGTGCAAACCCCAAAAGGAAGCCGCGAACGATTAATGTGGGCCATTCTCTACTGGCCGCTGTATGGGCTGGTGCTTTACCACTTAAAGCGGCAAATGGGTTTTGAACGCGTGCGGTATGCAGTGTGTGGAGCGGCGCCGGCTTCGCCCGAGCTATTTCAGTACTATAACGCCCTGGGCATTCCCTTACGAGAAGGCTATGGGCAGACGGAATCCACCGGGGTGATCGCCGTCCAGCGCCTGGACAATCCCCGCTGGGGTTACGCTGGCGAGCCGCTGCCTGATGTGGAAGTCAAGATCGCCGAGGACGGCGAAATTCTCGCAAAAGGCGACAACGTTTTCAAAGGCTATTTTAAGGACCCCGATCTCACGACCCAGACCATTAAAGACGGCTGGCTGCACACCGGGGATGTGGGTGTCCTTGAGGATGGTCATCTCAAAATTATGGATCGCAAAAAAGACATTCTCATTACCGCCGGTGGTAAAAACATCACACCCGCCTACATCGAAAATAAGCTGAAATTTAGCACCTATATCCAGGATGCCGTGGTGATTGGAGATGGCCGCAAATTTCTGGTGGCACTTATTCTGATTGACGAAGACAACGTCACCAAATATGCCCAGGATCAGCGCATACCTTTTACCACCTTTTCCGATCTGACCCAGAATCAACAGATACAGAAGCTCATCGAGGCTGAGGTCTCCAAAGTCAATAAAACCCTCTCCAAGGTGGAGACTATCAAAAAATTCGAATTACTGCCCAGGCGTTTCTATGAGGAAGATGGGGACGTTACGCCCACCAAAAAGGTCAAGCGCCGATTTCTGGAAAAGCGCTATGTGGATGTCATCGATAAAATGTACGCCGGATAATCGCTATGGATCTCATTGAAAGTTATCAGCAAGAGCTTCAGCTGATCAGAAAGCCCTGGACCCGGGTATGGGTGGGCGCTTTGGTTCTGTTTTTGCTGCTGCTGCCCTGGTTTGCTGAGGAATACGTCCTTTATACGGCAACGCTCATTTTCCTTTATTCCATTGGGGTTCAAGGACAGAATCTGCTCATCGGATACACGGGTCAGATCTCCTTTGGCCAGGCGGGATTTCTGGCCATCGGCGCCTTCACTTTCGGACACCTGAGTCGCTTCGGCATACCCTGGCCCATCGCCGTTTTCAGCGCCGGTCTGGCGGCAGGACTATTCGGCATTTTGGTCGGATTTCCATCCCTGCGGCTGAAGGGACCCTATCTGGCGATCGCTACCCTGGGTTTCGGAATCGCCGTCTATCAGGTTTTTGTAAACTCCGAGTTGCTCTCCGGCGGACGGATGGGGCTGAGCATCGAAAAATTGAACCCCATCCTTGGCCTGTCAAAGATTAGCTTTAATTATTATCTATACTTCTTAATTGCGCTGCTGTTTACATTGATCAGTTACAATATCATCTCTTCTTTTGTGGGACGCGCCTTTATCGCCATCCGAGACAATGATATCGCCGCCGAGGTCATCGGAGTGAATTTGACCCGCTACAAGCTGCTGGCCTTTGCCGTCAGCTCCTTTTACACCGGAGTTCAGGGCGGGCTTTTCGGCCTGCTGATGGGATACCTGGAACCCAATATGTTCACCTTTATGGAATCCATTACTCTCTTTGTGGCCGTCATCATCGGCGGTTTGGCATCGGTGGAAGGATCCATCATGGGGGCCGCGTTCGTGATCCTGGTTCCCCAATTCTTCAGCGACTACAAAGAAATGGTTCCGGTGGTCTATGGGGTGACCATATTGATTGTGTTGATCTTCGAGCCCCTCGGGCTTTACGGCCGCTGGTTCAAGATGAGACTCTATCTGCGAAACTGGCCGTTGAGGTAAGCACGCCTGCGTTTAATGTGCCAATCCCTCTTCTTTAAATCGGAGGGTGGGGTGGAGGTGAAAAAAACATGGGACAATTCTGGCAATATGTTATTTCAGGTCTCGCCACCGGAAGCACATATGCCCTGGTGGCACTGGGTCTGGCTCTGGTCTATCGCTCCTCGCGCGTGCTGCACTTTGCACACGGTGATATCACCACCGCCGGGACCTTTATCGCCTTTACCCTGCTGGGCCTGAAGTTCCATTACGCCATTGCATTCCCTATCGCCCTTCTTTTCGGCGCTGTCTTGGCAATGCTTTTTTATTTTGGTGTCTTGATCCCTGCCCAGCGCCGCGAAGCGACCCAACTGGGGCAGATCATCCTTACGTTGGGACTCGGACTCATTCTTCAGGGCCTGGTGGCCTACTTTGGCGGCACTGAAACCCAATCCTTTCCTTTTCCCCTCTCAGACTTCAAGACTTACCAGATCGGCAGTGTGGTCATCAGTCAGTTGGGCCTGGGCACCTTTATTATCGGATTGATTGCGTGTTTGCTCCTTTATCTGTTGGTGCAAAAGACGCGTTTAGGGCTTGCGATGCGAGCCACCTCGGAGAATCTTCCCGCAGCCCAAACCATGGGCATCCCCACCCGCCAGATCCTGGCCCTCAGCTGGGGGCTGGCAGCGCTGCTGGGCGTTCTGGCCGGTCTTTTCCTGGCCCCCGCCCTGCTGCTGGATCCGTTCTTTATGCTGGAGCCTTTTCTGAAGGGTTTTGCGGCAGCAATTCTGGGCGGTCTCAACAGCCTGCCCGGCGCGATTGTCGGTGGTCTTATTTTAGGCGTTGCCGAAAGCCTGGCGGGGGGATACATATCGGTTGCCTTTAAGAATACACTCGCTTTTCTGATTATCATTCTGGTGCTGCTGATCCGTCCGGAAGGTCTGCTAGGCAAGGAGTTCAAAGAAAGAGTCTAAAAGCGGTTCCAAAACCCCATCTCATGTCCAATAGCTGCGTTGTCCCGGCTCGGCTGCCTTCGACAGGCTCAGGCCCCGAGCAGGTCGAGGGGAGCTCGCCGCAGGCCCGAATTGAAATACGCACGTATGAGCAACCGTCCGGGTTTTGATTTGACAGGCCCGAATCCATCCTTTAAACTCCTACTAAAAGAACGGCTTCCGCCCAGCGGAGGCCCGGTTTAAATGATTGAAAACTTGAAAGTAACCCGACGAGAATTCATTAAAGGCGTGGCTGCGGCCGGTGCGATCGCCTGTGCCGGTAAATGGGTCGGTGTTGATCAAGTCCTTTCCGATAACCCCAAATCACAAATTTTTTGCGCCTACGCCTGTCCCGTGCACGACGGTCAAATGCGCCACCGGGGACTGGATACATTATTGGATCTTCTGGCGCAAAACGGCTTCATGTTTTACCGCACCCATAAGACCCACCCCTGGGGCGGGCCTGCCGGCATCATTGATGCGCAGGATGTGGTGCTCATCAAAGTCAACTGCCAGTGGAAATGCCGCGGCACAACCAACACCGATGTTTTAAGAGGACTGATTTACAAAATACTTCAACACCCGGATGGTTTTAATGGTGAGGTGATCATCTTCGAAAACGGCCAGGGGCGCGGGGGCTTCGATGACATCACCCAGGGCGGGTCTGCTTATGATGGTTGGCCGGAAATTGACAATGAAATATATATCAACGCCGAAGAACAGCAATTGCTGACCGTGGATTATCTGGTTTACAATGTGTTTAAAAATGACCCGGTAAGTTCATTCTTGCTGGATCCGATCCGTTCCATTTTTATCCCGGGTTCGGAAAATGTGACCAACGGCTACCGCAAAATATCCGGAGTTTCCTACCCGTGCTTTACTTCTTTGATAGGAAACCGCATCGAACTGCGCGAAGGCATCTGGACCGGCTCGGAATATGCCGATAATTTGAAGCTGGTCAACCTGCCGATTTTAAAAACCCATGCGGGCACCGGCATCACCGGAGCTTTAAAACATACCTATGGCATCCTCTCCATGGATGACGGCAGCAGTGGTATTCGGCATTACAGTCAATCCGGGAACCAGTGCGGCAAAATGTGGGGACTTGTCAGACCGGCCGATTTAAATATACTCGACTGCATCTGGGTGAGCCCGGACAGCCTGGCGGGTTACCCTGTGGCGACCACATTTCGCGCCAACACCCTTTTGGCAGGGATCGATCCGGTGGCTCTCGATTATTACGGCAGTAAACACATTCTTTATCCCCTCGGCGGACCCTATCAAAGCCGCCACAATCCCGATGCCGACCCAGGCCTTATCAATCACCTCAGCGGTGCCCAGGATTTTATCAACGCCAACGGAGGGATAGACGGCGAGCCCGTACGCATAGGAGAGGATAATATCGAAGTTCTGTCCGTCTCAGCCGGAGGTGAAACTGCAGGCGGCCGAGATATCGGCGGCAGCAGCTCGGCCTGTTTCATTTCCGCCGCGGCCGATGGGCCTGCCTGCCAAAGATAAGTCGATACCATTAGAACTCAGTCCTCAGCCCGCAGTCCTCAGTCCTTAAATCTTACGCTGGATCGCGCCAGATCTCAAGCAGCGTCAGATCATCATTGGCTTTTGCGTTCCCTCTCCATTGGCTGATTGAATCGATAAGCCCTTTACCCCAGGGCGGTCCTTTGGCATTCTTTATATATCCAGCCAGGCGGTCGTTGCCAAATAGCTCCTTATCCTCATTCTCGGCTTCGATCACGCCGTCTGAAAAAAAGAGAACCGCTTGACCGGGGGATAGTGTAATTTCTTTTTTTTCGTACTGAACATCAGGTCTGACACCCATCGATATACCCTTCAAAGGCGGCAAATTTCCAATCCCGTCTTCAATGATCCACAGGGGCTGTAAATGCCCCCCCAGTGCAAGCTGCATTTTGCCGCTCGCCGGCCAATACCGGGCCAGCACAATGGTGGCAAAAAATCCTTCTTCCGATGTCAGGCTGTGGAGTGTATTGTTTACGGTTTCAAGAAGTTCGTCCACTTCGCTTTGAAGCATGGCTTCGCTGCGAATATTGGTCGATAATGCCGCCATAATCAAAGCCGCCGGAACACCTTTACCGGAAACATCGGCAACATAGGCCAATAAGCTGTCATCCGGCAGGGGAATCACATCGTACAGATCGCCGCCCACATAGGTGGCCGGGACAGATTCGGCCCAGATATGACCGCCGGCTTTCAGCTGTGGAATTTTTGGCCAGAACAGGGATTGAATCTTGGTGGCGGTTTCAAGTTGTGCTTTAAGCTGCGCCGACTGTTCAAGGACCGTGTCGTGCAGCGACTTAATCCGCAGCATCGACTTCACTCTGGCAACCAGCGCGGCATGATCCACGGGTTTGGTCAGGTATTCGTCACCCCCGGCCTCGAGACCGGCGACGACGTCTTTTGAATCCGTCTTGGCCGTGACCATAATAATGGGCATAAACGGCAGGGAGGCGTCGGCCCTGAGGTGTTGGCAGACTTCGATGCCGTCCATCTTGGGCATCATGATATCCAGCAGGATCAGATCCGGCTGCTTGTCTCTGGCCATGACCAGCCCCTCTTCGCCGTCTGCTGCGGTAATAATTTCGTAATTGTTGGCGGCCAGGCGCGCCTGGAGAATATCAACGTTGGTGGGATTATCATCCACGATCAGGATCAAAGGCGGCGTTCGCATTATTCCCCCTTTATAACCATCTATTTCAGGTATTCACGGATCTTCGCCAGGAGCTCACGCGGGCTGAATGGTTTCGAGACATACGCATCGCAGCCGGCCTCATATGCTTTGACATCATCGCCGCTCAGCGCATAGGAGGTCACTGCAATAATGGGGATAGAGCTAAGGACGGGGTTGGCCTTGATCCGGCGTGTGGCCTCGTATCCATCGAAATCGGGCAGTTGAATGTCCATCAGGATCAGTGCCGGCCGATGGGTCTCGGCCGAGGTCACGCCTTCCTCGGCAGTGACCGCTTCGATTATTTCATAGCCGGCGCTGGTGAGGAGATCCCGCATGATACGCCGGTTGTCCTCCTGGTCTTCGATCACTAAAATCAGCTTGCTCATCTTTGCTTCCTTTGGCTCTCGACTCGAACCGGTAACGTAAACCGGAAAGTTGAGCCTTTCCCGAGAGTGGATTCCACCCAGATGCGCCCCCCGTGCATCTCGACAATCTTTTTGGAAATGGAGAGCCCGAGACCGGATCCGCCTTTTTTCCGGGTACTGGATCCATCGGCCTGCTGGAATTCTTCGAAGATCTTCTTTTGATCGGCTTCCGAAAGCCCGGGACCCGTGTCAGACACGGAGACCCAAAAGGTTTCGTTGGAAATGGATGCTTCGACCTTAACTTCCCCCTCGTCGGTAAACTTGATTGCGTTTCCGAGGAGATTTAAAAGCACCTGGGCGATGCGTTGTTCATCTCCTTTACCGGTAGTCAAATCCTTGGGAACCTTTACTTTCAATTCAAGATTCTTTTCCGTTGCCAGGGCTTCAACCGACGTGAAGACCGTTTGAATCACCTCTCCCATCGAATATTCATTAAGGGCAAGCGTCAGCTGGCCCGCTTCGATCTTGGAAAGATCGAGTACATCATTGATCAGGCTTAGGAGATGGCGCCCATTTTTTTCCAGGCGTTTGAGAACTTCCTGGATCTTTTCAGGTACATCACCGTATATGTTATCCAGGATCAGCTCTGTGTAGCCCAGGATGGCATTCAAGGGGGTTCTAAGCTCGTGGCTCATATTGGCGAGAAACTCTGACTTGTGCTTATTGGCGACCTCAAGCTCGCTCCCCTTCTCTTCGATCTCACGGAATAGCCGCGCATTGTGGATGGCAAGCACCGACTGTGCCGCAAATGTTTGCAGCAGGTCCACCACCGGCGCCGGGAATTCGCCGGCCGCTTTGCGCCGAACGACCAGTCCGCCAATGAGTCGTTCTTCGCGGAGCAGCGGCAATGCGAGCAGGGCGTGATAGCCAGCTTGCTGAACGAATTGGAGGGGGTAATCCGGCGATTCAAAAAGGTTCGGAATCTGATCCGGAGCCCGTTTTTTAGCAGCCTGGCCGATAACTGTTCGGTCCCCCGCACGCAACTTCGATTTGCGCAACGCCTCGATAAAATCTGGGCTTGCTCCGTAGTTTATACTCGGTATGAACACCTGCTCTGCTTCCTCGAACTCGTAAATCGTTCCGGCATCGGCCTTTGAGAGGTCCACCGCATGGCGAACGATGCTGGTCAGCACTTTCTCCAGATCAAGGGATGAGCTAACCACCTGGCTGACTTCCCCCAAGGCTTTCAGCTCTTCCACTGACCGAGCCAGCTCTCGAGTACGTACTTCGACTTTTTGCTCCAGAGTACGGCTATACTCCTCCAGCTTGTCCTTACTTTCACGAAGCTCTGTGAATAACTGCTTAATCGAGCCTCGCATGACATCCAGATGCTGCCCGAGTATTCCAATCTCATCGCTGCTGCTTTTATCAACAAAGGTGTCTAAATCACCCTGTGCAATCATTGAAGCTGATTCCTGTAATTTCAGTAATGGCGAAGAGATTTACCTTCTCGTAATGAAGATGGAGGTAAGCCAAATAGCCGCGATAATGAGGATTAACAAAGCAATCGTACCGCAAATCTGCAAGAGCGCCTGTTTTTTGACGCTTTCGCGTGACATGACGATCAAAATCTTGCTGATGGCGCTGTCTTTAAAGTAAATATCGGATGATCTGGCAATAAATTCCGAACCCTTCAACTTTGCCGGAGGAGTCCCTGATTTGAGTTCTTTGAGCTCAAAACCCGTGCGTTGTTTCTCAGTAATAACCTGATCTTCCCACGATATCTTTATATAAACGATTGCTTCATCCAAAAATAAAGCTTCAACAAAATCATTTGCGACCGTATAGTCCAGATTCCATAAAGGTATGGACAGACTGTTCTGCGCAAACAAGATGGCGTTGTCTAACCGCTTTTCCATCTCGCTTTCGATTCTATTGATGTCAAAAAAAATGACGGCTACGGCAAAAGCAATGAGTAATAAGGCAATGATGCCGATCAAGGCATAACTGAAACGGCGGCTGATGCTACTGACCTTAGGAGAGGTTTTTGATGAGAAGACGTTCTGCATGGACACAATCCTATATACTGTATTGCGCCAGCAATACGTTGGCAAAGTCCT
>JASFTQ010000174.1:0-9690 GCA_050053515.1 Desulfobacterales bacterium
TAGCCCGGGGATCGCGTTTAACGAATCCAGCTTTTTTCAGAGTCTGCCTCAGATCCGGGTTTGCCTGAATGAGCGCCCTGGTGATGCCGTGTCGGATTGCACCCACCTGACCCGAGATGCCGCCGCCGAGCACGCTAACCTTTACGTCATAGGTGCCGGAAGTGTTGGTCAGGACGAAAGGCTGCATCAAGTCGGCCCTGGCACTGCCCAGCCTGAAATAATCATCCAATGACCGATTATTGATCGAAATTTCTCCTGCGCCCGGTTTTAACCAGGTTCTGGCGATTGCAGTTTTTCGTTTTCCTGTTGCGTAAAACACGTTTTCTTTCTCCATCTGAATCCCCTAAACCCCGGGGGCTGATGTGCTCCGGGATGATACTAATTTGAAGGGTGGGGTATTTTTTTCACGACAAGCTGATCGCGCCGGTGTTTCTAAAGAACAAAGGGCCGTTGCCGCCGAGAAAGGCAAAGCACGGCATCGGTTCTTGCTGGAGTTGCCGCTTTAAATAGCAGGCGGTAAAATGCAAGGCAGTTGCCGCTGTCAGGCGTGGCAGGCAACAACCCGGCATCTTGCCGTGAAAAAAATACCCCGTCCCCTCACTAAATTATAATTGCAAAGCCTCGGGCTGTTGAGCCTCATGGGGATGTTTTTGGCCGGTATAAACCTTTAATTTCTTGAATAGCTTTCTGCCAAGACTATTTTTGGGCAGCATCCCCTTCACTGCATGGCGGATAAGATCCTCGGGTCGTTTTTGCAAAAGCTTTCTGGCGGTAATCGACTTAAGGCCGCCGATGTAACCGCTGTGTCTGTAGTAGGTTTTTAGATCCCATTTTCTGCCGGTCAAGACAATTTTTTCGGCGTTGACGACGACCACCCAATCACCGGTATCGACATGCGGTGTGTAAATCGGCCTGTGCTTGCCTCTGAGACGCGAAGCGACGGTCGAGGCCAGCCTGCCGAGAACGACCCCCTCCGCATCGACAAGCCACCATTTACCCTGATTGTCGGATTCTTTGGCACTGTACGTATATTTTTTCACGATTGTTTACCCCAAATTACGGAATCAGGAAATCTAAATAAAAAATAGTCCGGTGTCAAGTGAAAAAACGCGTAAAAAATAGTGGACATTGGCGAATATCTTGTGTAAAGAGTTCACGGGCTGTTGCCCGGACATTTTTGAACGGTCATTAAAACGTTTTAGACTCAGCGAAAATGGCGGGGCAACAACCCGTTTAGCTTTAAAATCCAATCGAAAGGAGGTGGTCTGTTGGGCAGCGTCGTAAAAAAACGAAGAAAAAAAATGCGAAAACATAAACACAGAAAGCTGTTGGCCAAAACGCGCCATCAAAGAAGGAAGGGTAAATAATGAGCCTCTACTTGCAGTCTTTTCTGGTTAGCAAAAAAGCACCGGTTGTTTTAAATCGCCGGTGCTTTTTTTGGGCAACAGCCCGTTAATGATTGACCCCCAATTTATTTGGGGTATTCTTTCAGGAATTTTAAAAATTCCGAATCGGTGGACAGCACAACTGAGTTTTTTTCGTCCAGGGATTCCAAGTAAATTTCAAGTGTCTTGATAAACGAATAAAACTCGGGGTCCACACCGTAAGCTTTCGCGTATAGCACGGTTGCCTTTGCATCGGCTTCACCCTTGATCTCCTGGGCGGTTCGGTAAGCCTCAGACTGGATCTGCTTCAGGTCCCGCTCTTTTAGCCCCCGAATTTTTTGAGCTTCACCTTTGCCTTCGGAACGAAATTTTTCCGCGATTTGTTTTCGTTCTGCGATCATGCGGCCATATACAGATTCTCTAACCTGTTCCACATAATTGATCCGCTTGATTTTAACATCCACCAATTCGATTCCGAATTGGGCCAGCTTGGGCTGGGCCTGCTTTAAGATACCTTCCGTTATTTTTTCCCTTCCAACGGTAATCTGAAAGACCGGGCGTTGATCTTTTTCTTCATCTTCCCGCCCGATTTCATAGGTGTCCAATTCCCGGTTGCTTTTGCGAACCGCTTCGATCAGTCGGTGAGAGGTGATAAAATTTCTGACGGCCGGATCGATGATGTCATTGAGTTTGCCGATGGCGTTGAACTGGTTGTTGACGGTTTGAAAAAATTTGATCGCGTCAACAATTTTCCATCTGGCAAAAGTATCCACCCAGATAAAGGTCTTGTCCAGGGTGGGGATCTGCCCGGGGTCTCCGTCCCAATCCAGAAGGTTTTTGGCAAAAAAATTAGCTCTCTGGATAAACGGTAATTTAAATTTAATGCCGGGGGTTGTTTTGGGATCACCGACAATTCGGCCGAACTGGGTAATGACCACCTGTTCGGTTTCGTCAACCACATAGGCCGAAGTATAGACAAGAACGACGATAACCGCAGCGATAATTAAAAAAGATCCTTTTATCTTCATTTTTCGACACCACTTTGTTTCCCAAGGTTTAATAAGGGTAACAGATTTTTTTGTTCCGAATCGATAATGTATTTGGGCCCCAGCTTCGGGAAAAGATCCCGCAGGGTTTCAAGGTACAATCGCCTTTTGGTCACATCCTGGGCTTTTACGTATTCTCTGTAAAGCGCCGTGAATCTGGCGGCATCTCCCTGGGCGCGATTGACCCGATCCAATGCATATCCCTCCGCCGCCCTGATGGTTCTTTCCGCCTCGCCCCTGGCGGTCGGAATGGCCTTGTTGTAATCCTCTCTGGCCTGGTAGATCATCTGTTCTTTTTCCTGGACGGCCTGGTTTACTTCATTAAAGGACGGCTGAACGGGGCTGGGAACGTTGGTTTTCTTCATCTCAATGGTGACGATGTGAATGCCGGTTTCGGCATTGTCCAATTCCTGTTGCAAAAGCCCCCTGGCTTCGACGGCGATTTCATCCCGCTTGTTGATCACTTCATTGATGCTGCGATCCCCCACCACCAGTCGCATGGTCGCTTCAGACATATCAATGAGAATCCTGCGGACATCGCGAACCTTGAACAGCCAGTTGTAGGGGTTTTTTACCCGGTATTGCACGATCCAGGGCACCACGGCGACATTCAAGTCACCGGTAAGCATCAGGGTGACATTTCCGGTTTCGCTGCCGGTCATAAAACGGGTTCTGCCACCGGGTCTTGCAGAACTGAAACCGAATTCTTCCGTGCGCACCCCCTTTACATTGACTTTGGTCACTTTTTCGATGCCGATGGGGAGCTTAAAATTAAGACCCGGCTGGGTGGTGCGGACGTATCTGCCGAATAGCTGAACGATGCCGACCTGATCCTGGTCAATCGTATAAACCGTCGAAGAACCGAGAATCAGTAAAATGATAATGATGACGATAAGCGGCCCGCCGGGCAATTTAAATCTTTTGATCTTATTAATGATCTCATCCATCGGGGGCGGTCCGCCGCTGCCGCCGCCGCTTCTGAACTTTTGTTGTTCCTTAAGTTTTTCCCAATCCCAACTCATGATCAAATCCCGTAAGAAATAAGTAAAAGGTTGATATAAATTTAACTCTTGGCCCTTTAAAGCATAACCCTATATTCAGGGCATTAAAAAACCGGCCGGTTGAACTGACCAACACTCCGGAAAAAATTATTGAAATTTAAATATACCTATAACTTAAGGTACCTACCCTGCCAAGTCAAGCAAAAACCAAACTGACGCCAAAAAGCCCGGCTGTCAGCGTCGCGGTGGCATAGCGCCATCGTTGACATATGGTTCCGAGGCTCCCCACGGCTCGCCAATGAACAGCGGCGGGTTTATCCGCCAATGTATTTTGGCGGCCGGGGTATGCCTGCCAAGGCCAATAAAAATTTCATTTTGTATTACCTCTTGCTTATACCCGCTCAAATGTAATATTTAAATAAGTTGCGCTTCGATCATAGTCGTTCTTTTGCGGGTAACAATGCATGGCAAGATATCGTAAAAAGCAAAAAGCTTCTGTTCATATTGGCGGTGTTCTAAATGATATCCTCAAATCACTGCGTCCGGACGCTGACGAGGGGCTGGTTCGGGTGTGGCAACTATGGGACGATGCCGTGGGAAGGGTTATCGCCGAAAATGCTCGCCCTGCGGCTTTCAAAGGAAAAATTCTGTTGGTCCATGTGGCAAGCTCCCCCTGGATTCATCAGCTTCAGTTTTTAAAAAAAGAAATTACCGCAAAATTAAACGCAGCCCTGGGTCAAGATCTGGTCGATGACATAAAGTTCAAAATCGGGCCGGTGTGAACCTCTATGAGCTGTTGATATCAGTTAAGTTGTCTACCGCCCGCGGAGAAACTGAGTCGGAATACATCTATAGCGGATGTCAAAATAATGTTCCGAAATAACGCAGAATGAAGCGGTGCGGGCAGGGGGTAAATTTTTGTCGTCAAGATGCACAATCACCGCCCCCTTGGTGCGGAAATGATCACTTCCTATCAATGGACCCCCTGCCTGCACCGCGGGCAATCGGAGCATTATTTTGACAATCACTATAATCCGTCATCCAGACAATTATGAAGCACGGTTTTCCTGATGAATCGCTCAATTGAGGTGAAAAAATCACAGGTTGGGTGTTGCGAGCTGCGAGTTAGGAGCGGAGATAACTCCGATTATAAAGCGGGACCTGCAACTCGGAACACGTAACGCGGACAATTTTTAAAGTGAACTTTCTATCCGCCGACAGTATTTTTGACGGTCATCTTCGCATCAAACAACAGCGATGTGGTTATCGATTTTCCATAGATGCTGTAATATTGGCCTATCATGCCGATCCCAAAACGGATGACAGAGTGGTTGATCTTGGCACCGGTTGCGGGGTCATCCCTCTGATAATGGCCTATCGCCATCCGTCAATAGCTGTATATGGAATTGAAGTGCAGACCGAGTTGGCGGCAATAGCGGATCTCAACGTCAAAGACAATCAGCTGACGGGGCGTATATCCATTATATGTAAGGATATGAAGAAACTAAAAATTAGCACGATTTCGGGTCCGGTGGATCTTGTGACCTGCAACCCCCCTTTCAGAAAAGCCAAATCCGGGAGAATCAATCCGAATCAGCAACGCGCTGTGGCCCGGCACGAAATCAAAGTCACCGTGAAGGATGTCGTGCAAGCGGCCCGTCGTATACTGCGACCCCGGGGTAAATTCCTGATGATCTATACAGCGGAACGCATGGCCGATTTATTCAGCCAATTGGGATCAGCAGGTATGGAGCCCAAACGCTTGCGCACCGTTCATTCCGCAGCGGGTAAAGAAGCCAAATTGATTTTGGTTGAAGCCCTGAAAGGCGGCCGTCCGGGCATTAAAATCGGCCCGCCCCTGATTATCTATCGGAAAGATGGATCCTATACGGCGGAAGTCGAAAAAATGTTTTTACCCTGAAGGCAGCGCTGACCGGTTGGTTTCCCTGTCATAAGGGAGGCTATCTAAAAAAGATATTTTCCTTTCCGGGCTGCGGATCACTGCCGAACGGCGGACCCCCCGCCCATTTGGGGCGGGCAGCCTCATTGATCTAAAGTTTGCTCCAGTCCCGCTTCCAGCGTGATAAGATTTATTGGCAAAAAACGGTTCAGTGGCTGCTCAGAAATGTTTGGGCAACAGCTCCATCAGCTGGAAGCCATTTAAATTGACTATAAATCAAGAACGTGATTTATTCTTGGGAAAGAATACGACACAAGATCATTGACAGGTCGAATCAAAAGGGATATTCAGACCTGCCGTGGCGAAATAATGGGGTGTCGGAGAGGTGGCCGAGTGGCTGAAGGCTCCGCTCTCGAAAAGCGGTATCCTGCCAAAAGCGGGATCGTGGGTTCGAATCCCACCCTCTCCGCCAGGAAGAACATAAGCTTTGGCTTATGGGGTTCCGGGTTTCCCGTTCGACGTTCAGGGTTGACCGGTTCGCTTCCCTGCAAGTCCCGCCTTTTAAGGCGGGGTTGAGGGAAGCCCCGCCCCTTGGGGCGGGGAGCTTCACTTAATCGTGAAGTCCCAAGCCTTGAACCCTGAACCCTGGGTACCGCGCCGAAGCCCTTGCGGCGAAGGCGGGACCCCTGAGCCTCGGAATCAGCAAGAAATTCAAAGTTCCCGAAAACTTAACCTGTTTTTGGATATTCTAAATATTTTTTCAACCCATATCCGGAGAGATGTCCGAGTTGGCCGAAGGAGCACGACTGGAAATCGTGTGTGCTGCCAAAAGCGGCACCGAGGGTTCGAATCCCTCTCTCTCCGCCACACCCGGTCTGCTGTGGTAACCGGGATAACCCGGCTTTATAGATAAAAAACAAACATTTAAGCGTCTTTTAACAGTCCACCTATGTCCTATCTTGTACTTGCACGAAAATACCGCCCTCAAGCTTTTGAACAGGTCATCGGCCAGGAGCACGTCACGCAAACTTTAAGCAATGCAATTGCTTCGCGTCGAGTTGCCCATGCCATCATGTTTGCCGGACCTCGAGGGACCGGCAAAACGACGGTTGCCCGCATTCTGGCCAAGGCCCTGAACTGTGTAAAAGGACCAACGCCGGTGCCCTGCAATGTCTGCCGCTCCTGCAACGAGATTACCTCCGGAAATGCGGTTGACGTCTACGAAATCGATGGGGCCTCCAACAACAGCGTTGAACAGGTGCGTGAGCTGCGGGAAAATGTCAAGTACATGCCCGCGCACAGTCCTTATAAAATCTATATCATCGACGAGGTCCACATGCTCAGCACCCCGGCCTTCAATGCCCTGTTGAAGACACTCGAAGAACCTCCGGCCCACATCCAGTTTATTTTTGCCACCACAGAGTCACATAAAATTCCGATTACCATCCTTTCACGCTGCCAACGACATGATTTCAAGCGCATAAAAATGGAATTGATCGAAAACCAAACGGCACTTGTCTGCCGACGGGAAGGGTTTGAAATCGAAGACAAGTGCCCGTGGCTCATCGCACGCGAAGCCGCCGGCAGTATGCGGGATGCCTTGAGTCTACTGGATCAGGTCATGGCCTGTAGCAAAAACAAGATTACCTGTGAGGATGTATTAAACACTCTCGGCATCATCGATCGAAAATTTGTTTTTGATATTTCAACCGCCGCTTTGAACGGTGACGTTGCGGCAGTGCTCGATTGTCTGAATACGGCCTATGATCGCGGACATGATATGAAAAAGGTATACGCCGATCTGTTGGAACATTTCAGGAATTTGTTGGTCATCAAGATCGGAAAAAATGTGAACCAACTGGTTGGCTTTCCCTCACATGAAATAGGGCTGATGCGCGATCAGGTCAAAGATATCACTGCCGCCTATTTGAATCAAATATTTGACCTGCTTTTCAAAGAGGAAGCCGCCGTTAAATTCGCAGCCAATCCCAAAATGGCACTGGAATTTGCCTTTATCAGGATTTTTCAGGTGAAACCGGCACTGCCCATCGATTTTCTGATAGATAAGCTTGAGGGATTAAGACAGCTGATGACCCGGCAGCCGCAGGAAAAATTACCCGACGGCGGTTCAGACGGGAGCGGGGCAAAAAATGTCAAGGGGCCTTTAAATGGCAAAGAGACAGTCTGTTCCCCGAAAGGATACGCTTCCGGCGGAAAAAATTTTCAAGACAAAAAAACAACAGCCCCGGTGAACTCCAATAAAGACCCGGAGCACATTTGGAACAGAATATTTACGATCATTTCCAAAGAAAAACCGTCACTTGCTGCCCACCTGACGAAGGCTGGGCTGAAAGGAATCAGCGACGATCAACTTGAAATTGAGATAAACGGCAATGGCTTCATCATTGATATGATCAAGCGCAAAAAATATATTACCATAATCAAAGCGGTTTGCCGGGAGGTATTCGGAAAAGAGATGGAAATCATCATCTGCGCCGCAGAAAACAAAGCCGGAGAGAATCAGAAAAAAAAAAGTAACGATATCGCGCTGAAAAACAAGGCTCTGAGCCATCCACTGGTAGCCGAGGCAATAGAGATTTTTAACGGCCAGATTGTGGATGTTAAAGTAAAGAACCCTGGCCCAGAACAGGCTTTCAGGGGTAGAAATAAGTAGGAGGCAGATCCATGAAAGGCATGGGCAATATGCTGAAGCAAGCGCAAAAGCTTCAGACAAAAATGCTTAAGTTACAGGAGGAGTTGGCCGAAAAAACGGTAGAAACCACCGCCGGGGGTGGTATGGTTAAGGTTGTGGCCAATGGCAAACAGCAAATCGTCTCTCTGCAGATAGAAAAAGAGGTCGTAGATCCCGAGGATGTGGAGATGCTGCAGGATTTGATACTTGCCGCGGTAAATGACGCATTGACCAAATCCCAGGAAATGGCATCCTCAGAAATGGGCAAACTGACAGGTGGCCTTAATATTCCGGGATTGACTTGAATCGTGTTGCGAGTTGCGTGTTGCGTGTTGAGATTAAGCCAACCCATTAATACTGCACGCAATACCTAACCCGCAACGCGTATCGCGCAACGGAAAATAAGTCCGTGTAAGGGGAACCTTCTTAAATCGGTATTGGATCCAAGGAACAACTTTTATGACCCATTATCCCCCATCAATCCTCAAGGCTATCAAACATATTGCCCGGTTGCCGGGCATCGGGGAAAAAACAGCCGAGCGTTTGGCCATGCACCTTATCCAAGCGCCGCGTCTGGAGGTTGAGCAGCTTGCCGGCAGCATCCTGGAAATTAAGAATAAAGTCAGACTATGCTCCCAATGTTTCTCGCTGAGCGACGGTGATCTATGCAATATCTGCAGCGATCCGGGCAGGGATCAGACGCTGTTGTGCGTCGTCGAACAACCCGCCGATATGGTATCCATAGAAAAATCCGGCGCTTTCAATGGGCTTTATCATATCCTTTCGGGGGTGTTGTCACCAATGAACGGTATCGGTCCCGGCGACATCAAGATCAGAGAATTGTTGTCCAGGATTGAACAGGGCAAAGTCAAAGAAGTCGTTCTGGCCACGAGTACAAGCGTCGAGGGTGAGGCAACAGCCGTATACCTGGCCGAGCGCCTTGCACAATTTTCGATCAAGGTAACCCGGATCGCCTCAGGTGTGCCCATTGGCGGCGATTTGAAATACGTGGATCAGGTTACCTTAAGAAAAGCTATGGATACGCGCCATGCCATTTGACGAAGATACGACCCCCGAGATATTCAAATGTCAAAATTGCGGTGACTGTTGCAAGGGGTATGGGGGAACATTCCTGACTTCAAGGGATATCGAAGCCATTGCCGGATATATCAAAACCGATCCCCGATCCTTCATTGAGAAATACTGCCGACTATCGGGAAACAAACCTGTTTTGACACAAGGCCAAAACGGTTATTGCATTTTCTGGGACAAAACGTGCACCATTCATCCGGTCAAACCGCGAATGTGCAGGGCATGGCCTTTCATAAAAAGTGTGCTGGTTGATGTGGAAAACTGGCATATAATGGCCGGTATCTGTCCCGGGATGCGCACAGACGTTTTAGACGGTGCGATAAAGAAGTGGGTCAAAAAAGAAATTGAGAAGCAGGAACATGAGGAACATACCTATGGCGGCTGTCAAAATCATGTTCCGCAATAAAGTTGCATCCAGAGGTGCAGGCCGGGGGTAATCGGAATATTGTTTGACAATCACTCTAAATATCCCCTACTTCCATTCACAATCGGCCGATAGCCGGAAGACACTTTTCTCACGCCCGTCGGTAATAATCCGCGTTATTATCTTTCTCGCCTCGAGATTGTGCAGGCT
>JASFTQ010000175.1:0-9683 GCA_050053515.1 Desulfobacterales bacterium
CTCCCGTTACGCGACAACTTCCCTATGAGTGGTATAACACGCCCAATATTCGTGTCATCACGCTCAAAGATTTCAGAAAATACTCCAAGGCGGTCGGCTTTAAGATATTGAAGGAAGCGGCCATCAACACCCAGAATGCGGATAAATGGGGAAACATCATCAAAGCGCTGCCGAACTTGCGAGCGACCTATGGCATATTTCTAATTGGAAGAAAATGAGTCGTGTAAAAATTGCCCCGCCCCGGATGCCAGCGGGGCTTCACCGCCATGGGGAGTGATATATATTTTTGAGAGTGCTGTTAGAATCAGAATCAGGCAATCAGGCCGAAAGCTCTCACGGGAAACGAACCCAACCCTTTGACTTTTACCGGAACGGCGAAAAACTTAAACCCTTGATCGGGTAGTGCACCCAGGTTGCAGAGATGCTCCAATATGGGTATGTCAGCTCCCAGTAAAATCGAGTGGGCCGGTCTCGTGGCGTCGGCGGTATCGTCTATATTCAGTGAATCGATGCCCACCAGAGAGACGCCGGAAGCGGTTAGGTGGCGGGCCGCTTCTTGCGTCAGGTACGGATGGCCTTCAAAGTAGGTATCAGTTCTCCAATACCTGTCCCAGCCGGTATGGATCAGCACCGCTTTGCCCCGCAACTCACTTCCTTTAAATATTTCAGGATCAATCTCCCGGGATGCCGGATGCGTGCGAAATACGATACCGTCGAGATTTGCGAGACAATCCAGATTAAGTTCTGAGAGATCTTTGCCCTGGGCATAACGGTGAAAAGGTGCATCCAGGTACGTTCCGGTATTGGCAACCATATTCAACTTTCCGATCTGGAAGGTCGTTCCATCGGCATAATGAGACCGTGAAGCCTCACGACTCAGGTAATCTGAAATCGTCGGTGTCGGCAGTCCCTTGTAGGTCAGCATCCCGTGCTCGACTACATGACTGACATCGATAAATCTCATGGCACTTCGACCCTTTTTCCCTTTGTCTGATTTCAGCTGAACGCCCGTCCCGGTTTAATCCCTGCTTTTTTAAGAATGACAGCCAGCGGGCAAAACCCGGTAAAGGCGGATTGCAACAAATTGGCACCCACAAATGCCGTGAAAAAAAGCCAGTAAGGGTGGTACGCGATGGAAAGCAAAACACTGAAGACGATAAAACTGCCGGCAACTGCCAGCACCAATCGATCAATAGTTATTGCCATAATCATAATATCCTCCCTTTCAATCGCAGAATCTGTCATCGTTATCATCAAGGCCCAAAAGAGTGAAGCTCCCCGCCCCAAGGGGCGGGGCTTGCAGGGAAGCGAACCGGTCAGTTAATTTTTCGGACCGAAATCTAATGTTTGGTGATGAAGAGACACAAACGATAGGAAGGTTACAGAGAATGGTTTTGGTTGACAATTTGAAATTCAGGCTTAGTATAACGGCATTCAATTATACGGCAATGACGTCCGATCTGTGTGATTGCCACGTTCCAATTGCTGAACCAACGGCAACTCAGGACGCCGCGAATGATGGCTTGCCAAAGATGAGCGGCTTGAAGTCCGGTTTTTACGCCGGGCTGACCGAAAAATAATCGAGGCGGCTTGATCATGGAGGAAAACGAATGGCTTTTGAAACCAGAGAGCAAGTATTGGAAAAAATGCTTTCACGGGAAAAACCGCTATGCCCGCACTGTGGTCAGGAGATGAACATTTGGGAAACGCCCCCGATTAATTTTGCCGATGGTCTCGGATGGGGTACGCCTTTTTTGTTTATCTGCTTTAACGATGACTGCCCGCTTTATCAGCAGGGATGGGACCATATGAAAGAAACATATGCCCACACGGCCTCCTACCGGTGCATGTGTTACCCCGAGGGCCAAAAGTTTGAATTGATCCCGGTATTCAGTCCGATGGGTGCCAGGGGGCAGATCATCGACGATCAGGTCTTGCTGGAACAGGAAATGATCAAAGAGGCCATCAAGAAGGGCTTTTCAATTCTGGCAGATTGCTACGTGGCAAAAGATGGGGTGACCGTGTTGAATATGCTCCTTGACGCTTCGCAACCGATGCGCGTCAGGGTAAAGGCCGCCGAGATGATCGGTGACATCGGAGAGACTGAAGCCGTCGAGCCCCTGCGAAATCTTAAAACAGGCAATGATTTACTCGATAAGGATATCGCAAAAGCCGTTTCGAAAATCCACAAACGCTTTTTTACCCGTGAATGTCCTTTTTGTGCTGAAATCATAAAAAAACGGGCCAAAATATGCAAACACTGTGGCAAAGATGTCACCGGAACCTAATGCCCCTTCCGCCCTTTGTTGCTTAGAATCACCGAGGTAGTCAGCTTGTCGACAAAAATTTAACCCCCTGCCTCTGACCTGCACCTTGGCAATCGGAATGTTATTTTGACAATGACGATATTATCCGGATGATTATTTTCAGGTTTTCAGATGGGATTCAGCAAGTCATTGAAGCTGTTTTTTTCCCGCTTTTATTCGCAAGGCTGCTTCATGTCGCTCCCGCCGTAATATTTCCTTGTAAGCCGGTACTTGTTTGACGGTAAAACCAACTTGCCGTCTTGCCTTTCTGACCTTTCTGAAAAGCTGCGGGTCCCGGGATCTTACTTTCCTGAGTCGCGGGGAATTCTTGGGATCGGTCACCAGCAAAAAAACACGGGGATTTTCTTTTTTGATCCGCTCGGTATTACGAATTGATCTCAGCACCCGATCATACCGCCGAGGATTCCGCCGTTTAATCACCAACAGTTGTTTTCTCAAGTTTTCTCTTAATGCAAAAAGCTCCGGATTTTGCCTGCGCTGTGTCTC
Source organism: Desulfobacterales bacterium (assembly GCA_050053515.1). Lineage (GTDB taxonomy): Bacteria > Desulfobacterota > Desulfobacteria > Desulfobacterales. The sequence goes on from JASFTQ010000175.1 coordinate 2,814, forward strand.
CCGCCTTTGCACTTCCTGATTGATGCGGTTCTGCTGGGACTCGGGCAGTCGAGCCAATCGTTGGGTCTGCAGATCAATTTTCTCTTTGTGGTTTATGGCGCAATAAATTTCTCCGGTGGTGACATCGATCATGCGGGCATTGATTTCGACATACTCATCCAGGTGGGCGATAGTGCCTGAAATAATAGCATCGACATTGAGAATCTGACCAACCTCCTTTTCTTCTTCGGCCGTGATGTCGCTCAAGCTCAGCTTTTGTTCCGCTAGAATTTTATTTAACTGTTTCCTTTCGATAACGCGAAGCTCGCCGATTTGGGATAATTTGGTCGTAATTTTTTCAGCAATCAGTTTCCCGATCTCCGACTCGCCACCGTCAATCGCCGTGAAATCAGCAACCGTTAACCTCTTATTCGGCAGCCTGTGTATATGGTTGACGACGGTGTTGACCAAAACCGTCGCCGCATCATCCTGCCGAAGCTGTTCGGCGGTGGCAGTCTGCTGAGGGTCTTTTGCCGCGGCAGGCTTGACGGCATCATTTTTCTTTACGGCCGTCGAGCACGCCACCACGAAAGCAAGAATCATAACCAGTCCGGTGTTTTTTTTCATCATCACCTCCTGTCAGGAGCCCTTGCGTAACACGTTTACTTTCATGCTGTCATAGCTGCGAAAAATAATTTTTTCCCGCTCAAGGCGTTCCGCAGGAAAAGGTCGAGGGTTAAAGCGCTTTATTTGTTCTAAGGCTTCTTGTTTTGAGGGGATGGCATCCAAACCTTCACCGAGTTTGTTTCCGGTTACGGTGTCCCGCACGATGGCGGTTTTACCATCGGAAACCACGGCAAGCGGAATCTGATATTTATCCAAAAGGCGGGCGGCCGCCAAAATTTCTCTTTCCCACGAACCCGGAGAACCGGCGCAACATTTTATGGCCATGAGCCGGGTTTTGCCGCCATCAGGGCTGACCACAAGGTCTACCAGGGACTGGTATGGCTCTCCGGTGATATCCAGCGAAATTTCAACATCTACCGCGATATCTTCTCGGGAAAATCCTTTATGGTTGACAAGATATCGCTCGACGCTCTGACGATTGGCCTCAGCGCCAATGTCAGCTATCTGTTTGCCGGTAACAAAGTCAATCAGCGTGTCATATGGCTTTAAGGTTTCCGGCATGAGATCTGCTCGACAGCATAACGATTGAAAGAAATCATGGACGTCTTGACTGTTTCTGTCCGCCAAAAATGCTTGTACCGGGCCTGGATTGCATAACAGCAACCGGGTCGATTTCTCCAACGCATGAATTATATCATATCAGGCGGCAAGAAGCGACACACCGGTCATTTCCTGTGGTTTTGCGATCCCCATAATTTGCAGAATCGTCGGCGCAATATCGCCCAGCCGGCCGGCTCTCAGGCGTGCGTCACGTCGCGTCTCATCGACCAGGATACATGGCACCGGGTTAACGGTATGGGCCGTATGCACCCCTCCGTTGTCATCAATCATTCTTTCTGAGTTGCCGTGATCGGCCGTGATCAATGCGACTCCGCCTTGGGCCCTTACCTGGGGCACAATTTTGCCGATACATTGGTCGACAGTCTCGCAGGCCTGGACCGCCGCCGCCAGAACGCCTGTGTGTCCGACCATATCCATGTTGGCAAAATTGAGCACGATAAAGTCATATTTTTTTGAACGTATCCGTGACAGAACTTCCTCTGTTACCCGGTAGGCACTCATCTCCGGTTTCAGATCATAGGTGGGCACCTCACGCGGTGAAGGAATCAGGCATCTTTCTTCCCCGGAAAAGGGTTTTTCTTCACCGCCATTGAAAAAATAGGTTACGTGAGCATATTTTTCGGTTTCGGCGATACGAAGCTGATACAATCCCTCTTGACTGATGACTTCCCCCAGAATCTTTTTGAGGTGGACGGGGGGGAATGCAACCGGAAGTGTAAATTTCTCATCATAAAGGGTCATACAAACAAATTCACATAATTTAGGGGATGGATCCCGCTTGAAGAATTCAAAGGCCGGATCCGTGAATGCCTGTGTAATCTCGCGGGCGCGATCGGCCCGAAAATTAAAAAAGATGGCACCGTCACCATCGCGGATAGTGCTCAACGGCTTTTTATCTTCACCGATCACGGCGATCGGTCGCATGAATTCATCAGTTTCATCCCGATGGTAAGCATTTTTTACCGCCGCTACAGGATCCTTTGTCCGGATGCCGTCGCCGCGGGTATACAGGTTAAAGGCTTGTTCAATTCGATTCCAACGATTATCGCGATCCATAGCGTAATAACGCCCGCAAACCGTTGCAATGGTACCGAAATTTTTGGCACGGATATGTTCCTTCAGGCGTCTTAAAAATACGGCTCCGCCGTGCGGGGCGGTATCACGACCATCCAGAATAGCATGGACACTGACATTGGGCAGGCCCTTTTTCCGGGCCATTTCCAGCAAAGCGAGCAGATGATCGAATTGGCTGTGAACCCCGCCGTCTGAAACCAATCCCATCAGGTGGAGGGTGGTTTCCTTTGTCCTGACCTTTGCGATTATAGCGTTTAATGTGTCGTTTTCAAAAAACGAGCCGTCACGGATGGCCCGATCAATTCGCAAAAGGTCCTGGAATACCACCCGGCCGGCGCCGATATTGAGGTGGCCGACTTCAGAGTTTCCCATGATGCCTTCCGGAAGCCCGACGGATTCACCGGAGCACGATAATTCGGTCAAGGGATATGTGTCCCTGAGTTCATCGAGGCATGGGGTTTTCGCCAGGTGTATGGCATTGCCGCTATGTTTGGAGTTTATCCCCCAACCGTCCAGAATGGTCAACATGCAGGGTTTTGGTCTGGTCATCTTCTAGCTCCATGTCTGAATCGCGGTGCGTGATATATTCGGTTTGACCGCTTTGCTGCCCTGTTCAAAGGGAAGCTATCTAATACAGATATTTTCCTTTCCGGTAAGTCCCGCCCTTTTGGGCGGCGGGGAGCTTCACTCTTCTGGCATCAACCCACAGGCCCTCGAGATCATATAATCTTCGCACCGGCTCTCGAAAAACATGAATAACAACATGCCCATAATCGAGCAAAACCCAGTGTCCTTCTTTGGTCCCCTCCGTGCTCAGGGGCATTATTTTATGTTTTTTTAAATCCCTTTGGATATGATCGGCAATTGCTAAAACTTGCCGGTTGGAACGTCCACTGCAAATAATAAAGGTATCGGCCACCGATGTAAGTTCCCGGAGATCAAGAATCACAAGATCGAAAGCTTTTTTGGCGAGAACCGCATTAACATAGAGATCCAGGGATTGCTCTGAATCATTGATCATAAGTATAGCCCTTTAGATTTTATGTAGCTTGCCACCGCTGCGGGCACTAATGAATGAATGGATTTTCCCGCTTTGATAAATTGCCGTATGGCTGAAGAAGATATATCCAGCAAATTTAAATTGGAGATGTAAATGGGTTTTTTGTTTGCATGAAAATACCCGGAGCGGGATTCAGAAAAAACATAGCTATTTGATATCCGGCAGTTTAGAAATTTTTCAAGGGTCTGCCAGGCCTGGTCGGCTTCCTTCCATCGGGCGTCAGGACGTGCCATGACAATAAAAGAGATGCGATTTAATAAATCATTATACGATTTCCAGGTATCGATCTCCACAAAAGCGTCTAGCCCCATAATCAGATAAAGGCGGGTGTCTTGAGAAAAAATGGATATAAAATGGTTGACCGTATCAATAGTATAGGAAGGCCCCGATCGTTTAAGCTCGATGTCGGACACCACCAAACCGGGATGATCAGAAACCGCCCGTCGAATCATCTCCAGGCGGTCATTGGCTGTCACCAAATCACGATTGCCCTTGTGGGGCGGTATAGCGGAAGGAATAATATAGGTCGTATTGAGAGCAAACGCTGCTTTTACTTCTTGGGCCGCCCTTAGATGCCCGAGGTGAATTGGATTAAAGGTACCGCCGAAAATGCCGATGTGCATTAATGATAACCCACCGTGTCAGGTGTTTACAATCAATCCGAAAAAATTGACCCGATTCCTGATTAAATCAAAAAAAGCCTACTGTCTGATCTGCCCGTTGCCGAACACGACAAATTTTGTCGTCGTCAGTTCTTCAACCCCCATGGGGCCGAACGCATGCAGTATGGAAGTGCTGATGCCGATTTCAGCACCTAAACCCAATTGCCCGCCGTCGTTAAATCAGGTGGAAGCATTGACGAGGACGACGGCAGGATTTACTTCGCGCACAAAGCCTTTGGCCCGTTCATAACTCGATGTCACAATGGCCTCCGTGTGGTCGGACCCGTACGCGGCGATATGCTCAATCGCCTCAGACAGATTATCCACTACCTTTACGGCAATAACAAGGTCCAAATATTCCGTCGACCGGTCTTCTTTTGTGGCCGCTTTGGCCCCGGGAATCAGCCGGCAAATTGGTCTGGTGATGGATCGAACCGCTTTCGTGTTTAAATCGTGGTTTTCGGTGAGCACATTGCTTCCGACTTTGACAACGGATCGCTTGGTGCGATCAAAACAGATTTTTCGGCCATTATCCATTGCAATCATCCAAAAGTTTTATCAGGTGGTTTTTTAATTGCTCAATCCCCACACCGTTTACAGCAGAGATGCGCAATATGAATTCGTTGCGGGCTGCAGATTCAAATTTGTCAGCCATATCTGCTGTTTTCGGCAGATCCATTTTGTTGAGCACCACGATCTGAGGTTTCTCTAACAGTGCCGTGCCGTACCTCTTCAATTCTTCATTCACGGTTTTAAACCCCGCCAGGGGATTGTCCGCAGGGATAGCCGCTGCATCGATAAGATGAACCAGAATCCGGGTGCGTTCGATGTGACGCAGGAATTTAATCCCCAAACCGGCCCCCTTATGCGCCCCCTCGATCAAACCGGGAATGTCCGCCACGACAAACGGATCTGACCACCGGGTTTGAACGACACCGAGAGTAGGGCTCAGGGTTGTAAATGGATATTCCGCGATTTTGGGTTTCGCTGAAGATAGGGCGCCGATTAGAGTGGATTTACCGGCGTTGGGAAGACCGATGATTCCGACATCGGCAAGGAGTTTGAGCTCTAATTTGAGGTTTAGGGTCTGACCGACTTCGCCGGGCTGCGCAAACCGTGGCGCTCGGTTGGTGGCTGTCTTGAAACGGCGGTTACCCTGACCGCCCCTGCCGCCCTTTGCCAGGATACAAGTGTCTCCGGGCTTGATAAAATCTTTTATTACCTGGTCGCTATCGGCGTCGCGGACGACCGTACCCGGAGGAATTTCAACGACGAGATCCGGGCCGTTCTTACCCGTTCTTTGTTTGCCTTGTCCGTGGGCGCCGTTTTTGGCTTTAAAATAGTGGCGAAATTGAAACTGATATAGGGTGCGTCTTCGCGAGGTTGCTGTTAAAACGACATCACCGCCTTTGCCACCATCACCGCCGTCCGGTCCTCCGCGAGGGACAAACTTTTCGTGTCTGAAACTCACGCAACCCCTGCCACCATCACCGGACTGAACGGTAATAATCGCTTCATCAATAAATTTCACGCTGCATAAACACTCACTCTTTTGCGCGAACGGTTAAGCCGTTCATAGGCAACAACGCCATCAACCTTGGCAAACAGGGTATAGTCTTTTCCTATACCGACGTTTTCTCCGGGATGGAATTTGGTCCCCAACTGGCGTACCAATATGCTGCCGGCTTTCACCTGCTGTCCGCCGAATCTTTTTACGCCGCGTCTTTGACCCATGCTGTCACGGCCATTTTTTGAACTGCCGCCTGCTTTTTTATGTGCCATCTAAACCCTCCCCTTTGCATCCTCGGGATCTTGCCTGTTTGTTATGGGAGAAGACCTAACTTTTATTTAAATTGTTGGTCGTCTCTAACATCGTTTTGAACATTAACGAGCAAGGCCAGCTTTACCCTTGAGAAATTATCGGCGTTTGTTTCGCTTTTTTTCTCAGTTTTTGATGCTGTCTATTTGAACCGCAGTAAACTCCTGGCGGTGCCCTTGTTTGCGTCGATATCTTTTGCGCCGTTTATATTTAAAAACGACGATCTTTTTGGACTTTGCCTGTTGCACAATGTGACCACTTACCAGCGCTTTGTCCAATACCGGCTTGCCGATATCAACCGTGTCCCCGTCCGAAAACATAAGAACCCGATCAAAGGTTACCGGTGCGCCGACATCACCCGGAATCTTTTCGACTCTCAAGATATCGCCCTCTTGGACCTTATATTGTTTTCCACCTGATTCAACGACAGCATACATATTCCCAAACTCCCTTTAACACCGACAATGCAATGATGTGTAAAACATTCAATATTTATTTTTTATCAATTTTTGTCAAGAAAAATATATTATCTGATTTATATACGAACGGATTTGAACTCTCATAATACAGACCCTCTAGAGGTGGTGGTCGACTCCGATTGGAATCTTTCACGCTCGGATCAGGACCGCTCCGGTCCCGGCGAACATTCTCAGGTAGGCCCGCAATCGGCGGGTTCGGAGAGCGTTGCTGATTCTGGCCGTGTTGCTATTTGAACCTCAGGATCATTTTCATTTTCGGCTCTGCCGGGGGGGTTGATGGTACGGAACACCGGCTTTGCCGAAAGCAGCAAAATTGCAAGCGCCCCGGCCAAGCCTGCCCAATATGGTATGATTTCAGATGCTTGGCCGATAAGGGCCCGGGCGGAAATCCCCCAAAAAGCATACACCTGATCGACAACCAGGCCGAAGAGGACCGCCGACAACGCTATAGTGCCCACGTAGATCGCGGTGGCCCGTTTACCCAGTATACCTGTCAAAACGGTCAGGGAAGCCATGTTGGTGGCCGGGCCGACCAGCAGGAAAACCAGT
>JASFTQ010000176.1:0-9677 GCA_050053515.1 Desulfobacterales bacterium
CTTTTCGAAAGCCTCCTCATACGCATTCGGCGGGGCCCCGTAACTGGCGGCAACCCCCAATCTTCCAACTTCAAGGCCGGTGTGCCCCAGAATTCTTGTTTGCCTGAAATCCATGTTATTCCCTCTTGACAATCACTCTAATTTTTACAGTCGCAGGAAATCGATGGTGATGGTTCAACGGTTGCCTACGCCTTTTGCGACAGGTATTCGGGTGCTTCTGGCTCCAGGTGGAAATTACCATATCGTTTTCCGGAGGGATAATACTCGCTATAGGAGTGAATCTTGCCGGCCACTGCTTCATTGGCTTCATGTTTTATGAATTCCAGCGCCAAATCAATCCCGGCGGACACTCCGGCAGCGGTCCATATGGTGCCATCTTTTACGATCCGCTCCTCGACAACGCTGACATCTCCGAGTTGTCTCAGACGATCAAGTGATAGCAAGTTCGGGAAACAATAAAAACCCAAAAATCATACGGACTCCTCCGTTGGTTTAAGTGATCAATACGCTGCGTTTTTAGTCGGTTGATTTCTTGCCATACAAACCGGGTGCTAAGCACCCGGTTGCAAGTGCACCGTTAAAAGCACTGAAGTGCTTTTGTTTTTTCGGCAGCAATTCAAGCCACCCGCTCTGAGGCTGTATCGCAATTCGCCATCCCGGCCACATCTCCCGCGACTTGCCCGGCGAAGCTTTTAGCGAAGACGGAAGCGGGGCGCGAGCCGGGATCTAGTAACAGCTTATTAACATTGGCAAATTCTGGATTCCGGATCTCATCCCGCAAGGCGGGGTTCGTCCGGAATGACGGCTTTTGGTTAATTGTGACACAGTCTCTCTGCGGGTGGTCGTTGACTTAAACGCTTGCAAACTCCGGACGAAATCTGACGATACCGGAAATTCCCTTGAGGGCATTATCTTGTAACTCTTTGAGCATAAAAGCTTCCGGTGGACATTCATACTCGCATCGGATTTCATGATTATGAGCGGACACAAATCCAAAACGAGCATAGTAACTCGGATGGCCCACTACAATCACCACCTTGTGCCCTAGTCTCTGAAGGATACCCAAGGCTTCTGTTGCCAACCGGGCACCAATTCCCCTTTTTTGATATTCGGGTAAAACCGGCATGGGAGCTAAACCGATGGCGTTGGTGATCCTGCCGGCAGACTTAATTTTCACAGGACTAAAAGCAATATGCCCGACGATTCTGTCGTCTAATTGTGCGATCAATGACAACGTAAGGGCAGAGACCGATCGCAGTGCCCCGACAATTTCCGCTTCAGCGAATTGACCGAAGGTCGCCCTGTTGATTTGCCGAATTGCCGTGATATCCGCCGGAAGTTCTCGTCGAACGGTAATCATAGTTCCGCCAAATGTTCTTTTTGACCAATTAACATATATTCCTTGCCGGAAAACACCGCCCCGTATAGGGGGAGCGCTCACCTCATGGCAGCCGGTATTTTACAAACCGGGATGGGGATCATTTTATGTTTATTGGCATTGTGAAACCGACGATAGATACGCAATACGTCTTTTTGTCTGGGGTTTAATTGTCTCTCGTCCCTCGGGCTGCTGTCATACTGCATCGCCCACTCAAGTTCAGCATAGGTGGCGCCGATTTGACTCTCGTCTGTGCGGCGATCCAACCACAATCCATCCGTCGGGGCTGCTTCCAGGATAGCCGCCATAATGCCTAATTCCCTGCCGAGCGCGTATACTTCTGATTTCATTAAGTCGGCCATGGGCGAAATATCTACCCCGCCGTCGCCGTATTTGGTGTAAAATCCCACACCAAAGTCTTCTACCTTGTTGCCGGTTCCGACCACCAGCATCCGATAATGAGAGGCAATAGCATAGAGGGTTACCATCCGCAATCTGGACCGGGTATTGGCCATTGTGAGGTCGTCCTGGATGTCTGAGGGAAAAGTTTTTTCGAGGGCCTGAAGACTTGAGGTCAGATCGACCGTCATTGCCTGAACGTGTTCGTAATTTTGTTTTAGCCAGCCAATATGTTGCTCGGCAAGCGATGTTTGTTCAGATGCCTGATAAATCGGCAGGTTCAGAGCAATTACATTTTTGATGGCTTTCGCACACAGCGTAGATGTAACTGCGGAGTCAATTCCGCCGGATACGCCGATCACAAAACCTTTCATATTTGCGTCCTTACAATAGTTACTTAACCAGCAAACGATGTAATCGATGACTTTGGCTTTTTGCATACTTGTAAACTCCTATCCTGACGCCGGCTATATGCGATCGGACCGCGGGTCATGCATGCTGTTTTTGGCCGCCTTCAGGCAGCCGGAGGTCGGTTTGTGGCCATATGGCGGCCACCATCTACGTCCAGCAAGACACCGGTGATGAATTGGCTTTGATCCGAGGCCAGAAATAGGGCAGCGTCGGCAATATCCTTGGGTTTCGTATTTCTTCCCAGCGGGTGAAGACAACGCAACGAATCCAAAAAATCGGAAACATTTTCTTTGCCGATTTCCTCATACAGAAACTCGGTGTCCTCCACAAGTCCCGGCAGAATCGAATTGATTCGCATATTGTCTCCGGCAACTTCCATAGCCATCACCTGGGAGAGCATTTGCTGGGCAGCTTTTGAAGCGCAGTAAAGCCCCGCGCCCGGAAAGGCTTTAACCCCGTTTATGGACGAGATATTGATGATGGAACCTCCGCCAGTCTTGCGCATTTCAAGAATGACAGCCACCATAAAGCGCCACGGTGCATAAGCATTGGTTTGCATGAGCGTCCCCCAAAATGAAGGCTCAATATCCTCCAGTTTACCAAATTTGAGAATCCCGGCATTGTTCACCAAAATGTCGATACCCTTAAACTTTTTTATCAAAATCTGTCCGGCTCTTCAATGGCCATCTCATAAATTGAAAATCATTTTTTTTGTGGTATTTTGCAAGCATATACAGAGCTTGGGGAGAATAAATTCTGAAAGTTGTCAAGAGGGTTGCGGCTGGATGGATGGAAACTAATTGATGCCATGGGCTTCGAGTTTATACCGCATCTGGCGGAATGTAATTCCAAGCAGTTCGGCTGCTTTGGTTTTATTGTAATTGGTTTCTTCCAGCGCTTCGAGAATCGCTTCTTTTTCTATTTCTTTCAGGTATTTTTTAAGCGGGCGTTTCTTGAAATTTTCCAGGTGTGTATTTTTTGGAGCCGCAGAGCCGATGGTGTTTTGGCTTACGGTGAGCAAAGATGCGGCTGCCACACAAAGCGCTCTGATCTTTTTAAGATTGGCCCCAGAAATATTTTCGGATGCCGGCGTTTCAGCGGAGAATTCCATCGCGTCGATGATCATTTTAAGAATTTCTAATACTTCCTGATTTTTCATTGGGTGACCATCCAAGACATATGTTGTTGCAAGCGCCGGGCTAATTTTATATCCGACAACATTAATTGGTGACCGTTTTGTATCCCTGCAAACCCCGGCCCTTAGGGCAAGGAGCTTCATTATTTCCGGTGTTCATTACTGATACTTGGCAATCAGCCTTCGCTTTTGATGATTCCAAAAGCCAAGGCAGGCCAAAAGACCATTTCCAATTGCCTCGCTTCTGTTTTCAAAAAGAGATTCCGAAGCCGGCAGTGCGATTTCTTCGGTAATCCTCTCGGTACGAATTTTATTAAACGTTACCTCGTGCGCCAGAAATGCATCGACCACATCGGGATCGAAATATTTTGCTTTCAAGGCGATGATCATTTCTTTGGCCTTATTGTGGGAGAATGCTTTTTTATATAGCCGCTCCGATGTGAAGGCATCATACACATCGGCAAGGGCGACAATTCTGGCTGAAAGAGGAATTTCTTCACCCTTAAGTCCATTGGGATAACCAGTGCCGTCCCATTTCTCGTGGTGATAATAGGCGATTTCCTTTCCCAAGGTCAGGAAGGATTTTCCATCAGTTTGAGCGTCGATTGCTGTCAGCGTATCTCCTCCCAACAAGGTATGGCTCTTGATATGTTCGAATTCCTTTGCACTGAGTTTCCCTGGTTTTAATAAAATGTTATCGGGAATGCCAACCTTCCCGATATCATGAAGGATCGAAGAGTTATAAATATCCTCTATATATTTTTTCGTGATATAGCGCCGGTATTTTGGCTTTTTAGCTAATTCTTTTGTGATTATCTTGGTATACTCGGGAATTCGTTCCAGGTGGCTGCCGGTGCCCTCATCCCGGTATTCAGCAAGCTTTGCAAGACCCAGGATTGTTGCGGATCTGGCATTTTGAAGTTTAACCTCCAGCTTCTTCTTTTCTTTTTCAGCTTTTAGCCTTTCGGTAAAATCGCGAACGATGCCCCTGAACCCAATGGCATTGCCGGAATGGTCCTTGATTAAATTTGCAGAAAGCTCCAGAATTGCCGGTTCTCCATTTTTTCTAATGATTTCGTAGTCTGTTGCGACTGCAGGCTGCCCGGTACGATACACTTTGTTAAAAATTTTAAACATTTTCTTTGCAGTTTTTGGTGAGGTGTAATCCCGGTTGTTCATACCTAATAATTCATTCGCGGGAAATCCAGTTATCTTACTCAAAGAACCGTTAAAAAATGTAAAGTTTCCCGAAAGATCCACCTCGAAGTAACCTTCATCAATGCTCTCTAAAATCGTGCGGTATCTTTTTTCGCTTTCGCCCAGTGCCTTTTCGCTTTTTTCGCGCTCATATATCTCTTCTTTCAGCTCTTCATTTGATTTGGCCAGTTGTCGCGTTCGGTCAGCCACTCTCTTTTCGAGTTCCCGGTTGGCGATATCGACCTTTTTCTTTTCGAGCTCCAGTAAACGGGCCTGTATAAAGTCTTTTCTTGAGAAATATTCAATTGAATAGCAGGCAAACATGCCGATGATATTTCCGCTAAGAAAGAAAAAATTATTGTTCAAGAGCACCGGAATCGGTGTTTGGCTCAAAACGACTGCTGCAAACTCATAGGCGATGACGATCAACCAGCCGGCTGCAGTGGCCCAAATAAATCTGAGTTTAAAAAATGTATACCCGTAAATGAACACCAGAATAAGTCCGGCATAATACGAATAATTTCCCGGGTAGGGGGCCAAAAGGATCATGGCAATAATACCCAATCCGGCAACTAAAATTACTGTGGCAATCGACAACTGCATATACTTTTGGAAAGTTCTGTGGAACGAGAACAAAAACACCGCAAATACAAAAGGAACAAAGATGGCATAACGGATGAACCAAAGATTTTTTTTCGCTTCCGGAACCAACCAGGCGTCCAGCAACCCAAAAATGCTGTAAAAAAAAATAGCCAGAAGCAGTGCAATGCGTACATGTCTGAGGGAACTCTTAAAATAGTTGGATACGAATTCCCCCTCAAGGCCTTCAGAAAAAGACAAAGTGAGGAAATTCAGCTTGAAATTTTCAAATTGGATAGCAAGGATTGTCACTGAAAAACGCCCCCGGTGAATGCCATTTCAAATTACGCCCGCGATATTTTTTTAATTGCCAACAGCGTGATATCGTCCAATTGTTTCTCCTGGAAATTTATGACATCCTTAATTATTTTCTCGACAATTTTGGCCACCTGTAAATCGGCGTATTGATTGATAGCGTGTTCGAGACGTTTCTGGCCGAACATTTCACCGTTTAAATTAGTGGCTTCGGTGATACCGTCTGTAAACAACAAAACAATGTCCCCGACTTCCAAGGTTGCCGAAACATCGACCAAATAATTGCGGATATCGTCCGTGATTCCCAACCAGGTTCCTTTGGTCGGAACTATTTCGGTTCTATTACTTGATGCGCGATAGATGATAATATCCTGGTGTTTGCCGGCGATTATCATCTGACTATCATTAAAGCATATCGCCGTCATTGCCATATAGTGGTCGGAACCCATCCGTGAAATATTTTCTCTGATGACCGCATTAACCGAGCTCAATACATCCGATGGTTTACAATGGTTACCGTCATTTAAAATTGAAAGCGTGCTTGTTTGGGCCATCATCATAATGAGTCCCGAGTCAACACCATGGCCCGAAACATCACCGATGGTAATCCATTTGTCTCCCTTGGGCGTTTGAATGATATCATAATAGTCTCCACCGACTTCTTCGGCAGGGGACATGGTTGCAGCAATCTCGAAACCGCACATTTTTTCGTTATCCGGTAAAAGAGCGGTTTGGATCCGTTTAGCAAGCTCCATCTCGCTCCAGAGCGCATCCCTTGCCTTCCTCAGCTCAATCCGCAAGGAAAATTCTTGTTTGACAAGTTTATGTTTTACATGATTGATGCTTCCGGCAATAATTGCGGTCGAGCACAAAAAGAAAAGGTTATTGATGAGGCTTGTAGCAATGAATTCTTTAGCAGCTATAGTATTAAAAATAACATACATGGATATGATAATAATACTGTTGACGGCCGAATGGATAGCCTCCCATGATAGAAGCAGATTGACAGCGATTATCACTAGATTTAGACCGGCATAGTAACTGGAGTTAAATCCTCCCAGATCAACGGTCATCAGGGCAATTATTCCCCCGACATTGAGCGAAACAAAATAACCGTGATAATATGAGAAGTTGCTTGGCTTCGTGTAGCGGATGACAAAATATTGAGCAAGTATGATCAGCGTTGAAGTCAGTCTGTAGATCCCAAAGCGCGGTAAAAGCTCTTTGGGCATGGTGAAGAAATCAAGCAGAAAAAATATCGGCACCAATGTATAGCCTAAAGCTGTTAAAGTTTTCAAGCCGTCATGGATGATACCGTTTAAGTAGTTCTGAAATAAATTTGTATCAGAATATAACTGATTTCCCATGAAATTCTGTTCAGCTTTTATTTTTTTGCTTGAAATCATCACATCAAAAACGACCTAGCCTTTTTTGGTCACACGCAGAAACATCTGACTGCCGGTATCTTCAAAGGACACACTGATTCGGGCATCCGGAACATCCCCCAGTAATTGTTTAAATTCTTCTTCGGTCCGATAATACAATACCCAGTCCAGCCAATATTCCATATAGTATCTGCTTTGATTCGATACATGAAAATTACCGATCACCATTTCTCCTCCTGGTTTGAGCATTTGATAGAGTTTAGACAGTACTGCTTTTGCAACCGGAGGAGTAAGATAATCAAAGAGTCCCATCGAATATATGTAATGAAACTGTCCCCACTTCACTTCCAGCTTTGGGGTGGACAGCATTGTGCGGACGGATTCATTGAGATAAGTTACCGATATTTTGTTGCCGGTTGTTTTTTCCAAATTTGCTATTAGTTGGGCCGCTTCGAATAACGCACTTCGGTCTTGATCTAGCAGGGTGAAATTCAGCAACCGACGATCATCGACGCCTGTTAAAATATCCTGCAATTCAAAAGCCGGGCCACAAGCAACGGATAATATCTTGATGTTTTTTGCTGGGGATCTCGGTTGTTTGTCAATGATCTCCTTAAGCATGTTCGAGATTAAATCTCTTCTGTTGCGAACCGCTCGTGCTGCTGGGTGTTCCAAAGGGTGTTTATGCATTATTTGGGCGAAAGTAGAATCCCCCTGATAATCATTGGCGTATATCATTCTCATCATTTCCGAGTCACCACTATATCCTCGGGGTTTCAGATTCGTTCGTGCCATGAAAGGCGAACACATGATAATATGCCACAGCTGTTTTCGGAAATAGAAACCATGATGCTCGTGCTCTTCCTTGCTAAAGGCGGTGATCAGATTTTCCAGCTCTGCTATCTTATCATCGAGGAAACCCATCAATTTTCGGCCTTCCGTATCTATCATGGATTTCTGAATAGAATGTTTAACGACTTCCGTTTCGTTGGCAAACTCGATATCGACCCGGTCAAACAGATTTTTATAGATGCTCAAGTCATAGGTCAAATCTGCTGTAAATTCTCTAAATGACTTTTTGATCTTATCCTTATGCGCAAGGACAAGCGGTAAATTGTGAAATACGGATTGCAGTGTGACAATGTCTTTATTCTGAAATAGGTTCTCAATATCATAGACATCTTCAACAAAGATCAATCGACCCGCAAACCCCTCAATATTGGGTTCAGAAATGAGTTTGCATGGTCCCAATTCGAACCCTTCTTCATCAAAATGGCAGACCAGTTTGCTGAACTCTTTTCCATATTGAAATCCGTCACTGTTCAAGAATCTCACCAACAAAGAGTATCTGGAAGAATATTGGGTTGAGACGGGAATTCTTTTTCCATCCGTTTCCAAATACGCCCGGACAACAGCTGATTCAGGAAGCATTATTTATTTAATCCCTTTATTTCAATTCTTTGATCTTTTGTTTGAAATATATTCAATGCAGAAAAATTCAAATCCTGCCATTTCAAAGATTGATCATATAGAATTGTTATTTTCGCTTTGCCGCGTTTTGCACGTTCAAGAATTTTGATTATGGGTGTAATCGTTGAGGAATTCATGTAATTCAGGTTGCAGAAATCAAAAACGATTCTTTTGTGCGCAGCACTACTCTTTTTGAGAACGTCGACAAGAATTGGTGAAATAAATTTATCCGGCTGACGATCAATACTTTTTCCGGTCCACTTGATCTGAATTATATCTCCATCTTCTTTTACGATAATCTTTAATAAATTATGCACATATACGTCGGCTTCATTCATAGCAGATTCCAATCAGTTTCTTTTAGATTTAGAGATGGTGGAAACATTCAACATACCTGTGTCATTTAAATAGAAATCAAGAATAGCCCCTCCTTCATATGCGATTCGAACAAGGCCTAATCCACTTTCCTCATCAGCAATGGGTTTCCGTGAAACTTTCTTCATTCTCTCTATATACGCCTCGAATGGATCCTGGTATCCTCTAATCCATTGGATGGTTCTATCCAATCTCTTCAAATGCGAATGGACCGTGTCATCAAACGGGTTGATCACTTCTACAGTTATATCATCATCAGCTATCGATATATTTACTTCGACTTTATTTTTGGAATTTTGAAAACAACCATACTTTATACTATTTTCAACCAACTCACTTATTATCATCGTTACAGCATTTACCGTATCGGTAGAAAGACCGTGAGTTATTAAAAAATCATTACTTCTAATGCGAATCTTTTCGATGTCTTGCCAGATTGGTTTGGTGGTTAGTTTGATCGATCTTTGCATTTACTTTTATTCTCCTAAGGCATTGTAATTTACATCTGAAATATATTGGTCCATCAATCCGGTTTTGAAAAGATGCCCACAAAATTATGCTCAAATTCACTATCTTTGAGCAATTATTATGCCAGGAACATAGGTATTTATTATCTTCTATAAATTCTAATAGTTAATTCGAGAAGTAAATGTCGACCCGGCCGGGCGACATGACAAAAATTGTCGTGATTCAAGACAAAAATTGTCTGTTATGGGACAAAAAGTGTACACACCGGTGCCGAAAATGTCAGAATAAGTCTCGTCTTGATTAAAATGGTAAAAAAATGGTATAAATAGTTGTTTATAATCAGCTTTTGCAAGTACGACGATAAAATGAAACATTACCGATTGAAGCGATCGCTTTAACCGCAAATAGTTACCGGTATGTTAAAAATCCAAACATTTCTTGCCCAAGTTCCTATCATTGGCGATCATCTCTGGTTGATACCGGCCGGTATTTTTGTTTTGATCGTTCTGTGGTTTGTGCTGCGGGCAGTCATCCGACGCGGAGCCAAATCAGCAGAAGATCCGGG
>JASFTQ010000177.1:0-9662 GCA_050053515.1 Desulfobacterales bacterium
AATATTTCAACAAACTCCGTGTAGTATCCGGCCCGCTGATGGTATGCGCAATAAACAAGACCGCTTCGAGTTTCTTGCATTCATTCGTCGCCTTTCTGCTCCCCTTGACCGATTCGCTTCCCTGCAAGCTCCGCCTTTTAAGGCGGGGTTAAGTGAAGCTCCGCCCCTTGGGGCGGGAAGCTTCACCATAAAATATGTCTTGCCATAAGTGACTCAAACTTGATAAACGATACCGTTTGATTTTATTAAAGCAAGTTCACTTTTATTGGAACAGCTAAAATGGCCAGATAAAAGAAAAGTGCAAGGGGGGAAACGGTATGTCGCTACCATTAATAAAGAATTATATCAACGGTGAATGGGTCGAATCCGACTCCTCGACCTTTGGCGATGTGTGGAATCCGGCCAAGGGCGAAAAGATTGCCACGGTCGCCTATAGCACCAGAGAGGATGTGGACAAGGCCGTAAAAGCAGCCAAAGAGGCCTACTGGGAGTGGCGCACCACCCCGCCGCTGACCCGGGCCCGGTATTTGTTCAGGCTCAAGGAAGCTTTCGAAGAAAATTTTGAAGAAATCGCCCGAACCCTGACCACCGAGCAGGGCAAGGTCATCGACGAGTCCCGGGGGGAGATCCGGCGCATGATCGAAAACGTGGAACATGCAACCGGTGTCACCACGCTGATGACCGGATACACCCTGGAAGATATTGCCAAGGACATTGATTGCATGGGCCATCGTCAGCCTATAGGCGTTTTTGCCGTCATTGCTCCCTATAACTTTCCCGGAATGGTTGCCTGGTGGTTTTTACCTTACGCCGTTGTTTGCGGCAACACATTTATTGTCAAGCCTTCCGAACAGGTGCCCATGACCCAAAGCCACATTTTCGAAATCATCGACGAAATCGGATTTCCCGAGGGTGTCTTGAACATGGTGCATGGTTCGCGGGAGGTGGTCAACGGCCTGCTGGATCACCCGGACATCGAGGGAATTTCTTTTGTGGGTTCTACGCCCACAGCCAAATACATCTATCAGCGCTGCGGCGAAACCGGCAAAAGGGTCCAGGCCTTGGGAGGTGCCAAAAATATCGTCGCTGTTATGCCGGATGCCGACCTGGACAAAGCCATGCCGTCCTTGATTACGTCTTTTTATGGCTGCACCGGGCAGCGATGCCTTTCGGGAGCAGTGCTTGTGCCGGTGGGAGATGTTGCCGATGAACTCAAGGACAAGTTCACGGCAGCTGCCAAAGAGGTGCGCATCGGTGACGGTCTGGATGAACAAACGGCAATGGGGCCGGTGGTAAGTGCTGCCCACAAAGAAAGAGTGCTGGGTTATGTTGATAAAGGTATTGAAGAAGAAGCCGAACTGGTGCTGGACGGACGCGATTGCAAAGTCGAAGGCCTTCCAAACGGCTTTTTCATAGGTCCGACCATTTTCGACCACGTCAAGCCCGATATGACCATTGCCAAAGAGGAAATATTCGGTCCGGTGGTGAGCATCATTCGTGCCAAAGACTTGGATGACGTCATCGATTTGATCAACACGCGAGGTTTTGCCAATGCCGCTTGTATTTACACTTCCAGCGGTGCAACGGCCCGTGAGTTCAAATATCGCGCCAAACCAAGCATGCTGGGTATCAACATCGGCATCGCTGCACCCATGAGCTTCTTTCCATTCGGTGGCGCCGGCAACTCCATGTTCGGTGACATAAAAGCACACGGTCAGGAGATATTTCATTTTTTTACGGATACTAAAGTGGTTATTCAACGCTGGTTTTGAGAATCGGTTTTAAAAACTCATCTAATGCCCGATGGTTGTGTTGCGATCCGGATCAAAATGCTCACGTACTATCGTGTACGCTCCGCTTTTGAACCGAATCGCGCCTTACCCTCGGACATAATCTAAGATTTTAAAACCGATTCTCACCAAAGCGATAAATAGTTCCTGAAACCAGTTTAAACCTAAATTGAGTTATGGTTTATAAAAACGATTCAAACCGAATACTATACTTGCCGGAAATAAATAGTAGGGGTTTCGAGTCTTCGATCTATTTGTTTCCATTAACACGCAGCGCGTAACTTGAAACCCGCAAACTTGTTTTATTAGGAGAAACCCATGCCTCTGGTAAACTTTGGAAGCATACTCAATTTCGCAGAAGAACTTGAGGGTCAAGACCAGGCCTTTTATTCACTTGTGGCCACCAATCCCGCTTGCTCGGAATACAGGGATTTGTTCGATCAATTCGCCGCCGACGCAAAGAAAAATATCAAACATGTCCAGCGGACTCGCCGGGAAAATGTCACCGAAATGATCCTTGAACCCATTAAAAATTTTAACCGGGAACCTTTTTGCGAGGCGTGTGAGGGTGCCGACAGTATGACCGCAGCGGATGTGCTGAAAACCGCGCACAGGCTGGAAAAAAGGGCTGAACGCTATTATCTGGAGGCCGCCGAAAAAATAAAAGCATTACCCGAAGTGTCGCGTGAGTTGAAAACATTGGCCAAGAAACGGCAGGCCCATATCGAAAAACTCGCTGCGGTGTAGCCGGCAGGCAAACATTGCGTCACATATTGGTTTTTTAGACATTGAGAAGCGGATTATTTCCACCGGTGCTCCCCCCCCATTGAATATTTCCGAAGGTCAGATCGATGAGCCCATTGGTATCTTCGATACATCGCTGCAAATCCGCGATACGAAGGCTGTTGAAACAGACATTCCGGCTTCGCGCAGCTCCGAATGCGAAAAGTGGGCGTCTGAAACCCACACCGGAAGAGTCGGAACCCAGAAAGATAAGATTTCAATACTAGCTTCCCTGCCAGAGTGAAAAGATACTGGATACTGCCTGCCCGCCATTGCGGGCCGCTCAGGCGAGGCGGGCGGGGATGCTTGATGCTGGGTTCTGGATAAAATAAAAAATATCCCCTATGGTTGTTTTGTAAAAAATCTAAATTTGTCACGGATTGTCATTCCGGCGAATGCCGGAATCCAGCAGTTTTAAATATTTATGGACTCCGGCTTTCGCCGGAGTGACGAAGTTTGAGACCTTCTACAATTTCAAATATCCAGTATCCAGAAACCAGCATCCAGAATCATTCCCATCTTTAGATTTATCAAAATCCGTTTTAGACGTAGCGAAAATATGTTTGGGCAACAGCCTGTAAAGCCTAAAGCTCCCCACCGGCAACCGACGGAATAGGGGGCTTTAATTTTATATTGATATGCTTTCTCCCACCCTGGGAACTATCGAACGGTAGCCGGCTTTTTCCAAATCCTTGGCAAAGGAGAGGGATTGATCCTCCTCGCCGTGAACCAGGGCGATTTTAGTGATCCGCAAATTCGAATGTTGAATAAATCGCAACATTTCCTCCCGATCCCCGTGGGCACTGAAACCTCCGAGAGATATCACGCGGGCCTTGAGGGGATATTCTTTATTTAACAGTTTTAATAACGGTGGAGGCCCGTTTCGGCCGGATTTTTCGTATGCTTGTCCTTTTTCCAATATCCTTCGTCCGAGTGTATTTTGGGCCATAAAACCGACGATCAGTATCGTGTTTTTGTCTCTGTGCATCTTGTAGCGCAAATGGTGTAAAACCCGTCCGGATTCACACATCCCCGAGGCTGCGATGACAATGTGTGGTTTTTGTTCTTTGTTCAGCGCCATCGATTCTTCGACGGATCCCACAAAGCGGATTTGTTCGAATGAAAAAGGATTTTCGCTGTTTTCGAGAAAAGTTGCATGGGTGTCCTGATCATAGAGTTCCGGATGTTCTCCAAATACCCGGGTTAAATTGGTGGCCAGGGGACTGTCTACGTAAACAGCTAACCGGGGGATGTCGGCCTGGTTGTACAATTCATGAAGGACATACAGCAGCTCCTGTGTGCGACCGAAGGCAAAAGACGGTATGATCACGCTTCCGCCGCGATCATATGTGTCCAAGATGACCTTTTTAAGCTGCGGTTTCAGATCCTGCACGGGGTCATGGGCCCGATTCCCGTATGTGCTCTCCATGATCATAAGGTCTACTTTGCGATGGGCTTCGTTAAAAATAAGGTTTGGATCTCTGATAATGGGTTTGCCGAATCTTCCGATATCGCCGGTGTAACACACCGTATAATCCCTCCCATTTTCGTTTACCCGAAGCATGGTAATAGCTGAGCCCAGGATGTGCCCGGCATCATACATCGTACAGGTCGTATTTTTCCCGATGGGGATGGGGTGCCCGTAAGGGTACCCATCAAAGCATTTCAGGGCGCTCTCGGCCTCCACCCTGGTATAAAGCGGTTGGATTTTTTCCAGCCGCAATTTGTCGATGAGATTGTTTATGGTCTCTGTTTCAAGGTTGTGGCGATTTTTCTTCAACAATTTTTTTATCTTCCGGGTGTTTATGTGAACCCCCATTTTACGCCGGTTTGAGGGTTTTATCTGGGACAGCAGCATCCGCAAGGTTTTGTAATTGAGGTACTCGGCGTCGGATTCCTGTATGTGACCCGAGTCCGGCAAAAGATAGCCGCAGGCAGCCGCAGTGGCCCGGGTACAGATAACACGGCCGGCAAAACCGTCTTTTACCAGCATCGGTATTCGGCCGGAATGATCGATATGGGCATGGGACAGAACGATATTGGTGATGATCTGCGGATTGAAGGGCAATATGCCATTTTTTTCAGCGCTTTGTTTGCGACGTCCTTGAAACAGGCCGCAATCCAGTAAAATCCGATCGCCTTCCGTGGCGACAAGATGCATCGAACCCGTCACCTCACGAACCGCACCATAAAACGTTACATTCATCGTATTGCCTCGTTGAAAGTCTATCCCTGATAACGTCTTCGACACAAGAATCCGATAATTCAGGTGGTGTTCCAGTGGACATGAATAATCCTCGGCACTATCTCAAAATCACCAAGCGTGTTCAACCTTTTTGAGGGTTTGAAAGGCGTGCTTGATTCCGGCGGACAGATACTGTAAAATAAACTGGCTATGAATGCCAATGCATGAAGCAGATCTCACAGCGGAAACCCTTGTAAATTGGCCTGCAAGATATGCGAATTGAATTTGTATGCTAAGAAATGAATTGTTGGATCGGCCGCACAATTTAATTGGGAAGTCGGCAATCATCAGCCGAATGCGATATAAACAATTTCCGGCCCGGCATCATCAGGGAGTCAAACCATGGGTGAAAATCCTGCAACTCAAAGAGTAAAAACCCAGAGCAAAGAGGTAGTTGATTTTAAAATAAATCTCAATATTACCAGGGATTTTTTATGCCTTGTCCAGCTTTTGGACACCCTGCCCAATATGCAACGGGTGCCCTATGACCAGACGCGAAGCCTTTACCAGGCTGTTTCAAAGGGCCGTGACATTCATACACTGGGCAGGGAACTCGAAGGTTTTTTCGGTCCGCCGGCCAAACCCGCCGGCCAAACCATACCCCTGAAAATACGCTTTAATCCCGCCATCAAGTATCTGCGGGGTATACGCGACGAACAAGCGCTGTACATCAAGAAGACCAGAAACGGGTTTTATTACGGTGCGCTGTTTCCGTGGCACAAGAAGACAGAGAACATAACCTTGCATCTGGGCTATTGCAACAACAAGATGTCCGGCAAGGACTATCCGAATCTTGAGAAATTGGTCAAAAACAAAGCCCTGAACGAAAAATTATTCACCGAATTCGAGGCTGGAAAGGGAAGCCGGCTTCATGGGATCAGCCTCGCCTACTTTTTGCAGATGGCCCAGCTGGAAAAGATCACCTGTACCGTGGCGGTGGGCACCGATGGTACGGTCGGTTACCTTCATTTGGTCGACGGGGAGCTGGCAGCTGCTGAGGCCGGTGCGCTTAAGAGCAAGGCGGCTGCCTTCGAGATTATCAGCTGGGATAATACCGATGTCGACATCAAAGAAGTCGGCCGGAAAAGGGCCAATGAAATCAATATGCCCTTGATGGAGATTCTGGCCGAGGCCCTTCGCAAGCGAAGGGAAGCAGGCCAATCAGATGGCGGTCCTTCCGCAACCACTGTGGCCTCGCGGGCCGGTGACCAAATAGACAGGTATCAGGCGCTGCGCGATATGGCCGCCGAGCCTGAAAAACGCTTTCCTCGCATTGCATTCAGAATAACTGGACTCGTCGTCATACTGGCGCTAGGCATCTTTTTCACCATGCGTTTAATGCACTCCAAACAAGTCCAGCACGAATATCACGCCGTTCTGGCCCAGTGTGAAGAGCAACAGTCCTATGATGATCAAAAGCTGTTGCTTCAGGCTTTTATTGAATCGCATAAACCGGGTAAATTCACTTTAGCTGCCGAGCAGCGCCTAAGGGAAATCGACCATTTGGAAGAGGAAGAAGCTTTCAATAATATCCTGGGCCAGGTTGAAGCGCTGCCGCTGGATGAAGCCTACGAAGAAAAAGCCAGCGCCATCTATGAGGAGTTTCTTGCCCTGTATCCCGATGGTGCGCATTCCATCGAAGTTCAAGAAAAAATATCCGAGATTCCCAGTCTGATTGACGATGTTGATTACAAAAAACTGCAAGAAGCGGTAAAATTGGATTATGATAATCGAATCGAAGCGTATTTGGGTTACTTGGTGAAACATCCTACCGGCCGGCACAAAAGCGAAGTGGAAGGGTTGATTGCCGATATGAGCGAAGAGTACTATGCCCAGTTAATGAAAGAAATACCGCTTTGCGATCAGCAGTCAAAGTGGGACCGCTGCATTCTCCTGAGCAATAATTTCCTGACGTATTTTAAAGATAATTATCGGGCCAGCGAGATCGAAAACCGAAAAATAGAAATGGAGGATAAAAGAGATTTTGCCCAACTGATGGGTCGGGTTCGGCGCCTTGGCACCCGCTATAAGGCTGCCAAACTCATATTGACAGACTACCTTACGGAAAATCCGCACACCTCGCAGGCAGATAAGATAAGAGACAAGGTTGCCAATATCGATAGAAAGCTGCGGGTAATCAAAGACTGGCAGGCAGTAGTGGCCTTTAGCACGGATTCCCAGAATAGCATCAATAAAAGAATCAATCAATTACAACTGTATCTTGTGCAAAATTCCTCAGGGCCCTACGTTAAAGAGGCGAAATTTCTGCTGGCCCAGCTTCAGAAACAGAACCAGGCCATGCGTCAGCGCCAGTTAGCACAGGCCCAGAGCCGACAACAGGCAGCCGCGCAGAAGGAGAAACAGCGGCTGATGGGCGAGAGAAGAAAAGTGGCTGACAGCATCGCAAAATCCGGTGGGCGCTATGTCGCAAATGGCGACGGCACCTTCACGGACACCCAAACCGGATTAATGTGGTGCTTGTTGGATTCCTATGTTGAACTCGGCAAGTGTCAAAATTACCAGTCTGCTGCCCAGTATGTTAAAGGATTAAATACCGGCGGACATCGAGACTGGCGACTGCCCCGCGGCAGTGAACTGGCCGGAATCTATAAGAATGCCCCCTTCTTTCCCGGAGACGGTGCAAAGTGGTATTGGACATCAGAAACTTTCGTCAAGGGTTATCACAAAAAAGCCCTGATCGTAACTTCTAAAAGAGAAACTGTTTTCAAAAGACAACAAATGGATTTGACTCGATGCGGCGCTGTACGGGCCGTCCGCCCCTGATTGCAGTCAATTTGCTTTAAGCCTGTTCAGCAGCTTTTCCCCACGGCTTTTTACGGCCGGGCTTCCGGTCGGAACCATTTCCTCGAGCACCGCAATAACCCTCAAACGC
This sequence comes from Desulfobacterales bacterium, assembly GCA_050053515.1. Taxonomy (GTDB): domain Bacteria; phylum Desulfobacterota; class Desulfobacteria; order Desulfobacterales. Next base: position 7,712 of record JASFTQ010000177.1, read on the forward strand.
AAGCGCTCATCGTCCCCCGCCAGATCAGCCAGGGCCTGTAAGGCGAAGGTTTTTACTATCTTACTGGTGTCGTCAAGATAACCGAAAAGAATTTCGACCACCCTATCGTGCTCCCGGCGGTTGAGGGCCAGGCGCGGCAGAATCTGCGCCACGTGCCAGCGGACCTCCTTCTGATGAATAGCGGCAATTTGTTTTATGAGTTTATTTTTATAGGGTTGCAGATAATGCGGATGAATTGCGGTAATTTTTTCGACGGCATCCGCAGCCCGCATTCGAACAACGTCATCGTCGGCGAGCATGGCATTGAAAATCGTCTGAAACAAAGCCGGTTCCTCTAAAACCTCCCGGACAACATCCCTCACTCGTCCAATGGAACGTCGGTCACCGCCCTGTAGTTTCTTAAGTATGTGAACCATTCTTGCTTTTTCCATCTCAATGGCACGTCCGGTTCTGGTTCCGGGCCGGATCCTAAAGTTGTGTCAACGTTGATTCAATATCGGCGGTTGTCTGAAGCGGCGATCAACGCGTCGGCAACAGCCTTAAGGCGATGAATAATATTATAAACCTATTGAAACCTCAACAGCATTTTAGACGGCATTAATTACAAAAATTTGAAAATATTACGAATCGATTCGGTTTAAAAAATTAATTGAATTGGCACAATGCGTCTTGACAATGTAATACGATTTATATACAATTAGGCATTATGAAAAAAGATATTGTCTACAGTATCAGGATGAGCATTTTGGTGCGCGAAGCTCTTAAACGGGCGGCCAAAAAAGAGCGGCGCACGGTGGCTTCGCTGTTGGATAAAATCATACTGGATTACTTGGAAGAGCAGCGTTACTTGTTGCCCTCTGAAACCGGTTCTGATCGGCGCAATTTCAATCGAAGTAAAATCACCCTGCCCGCCACCACTTCATTTAATAGCGGGGCCGCGGCAGAAATTTTCCCCTGCGTCGTCATCGACATAGCCATGGGCGGGGTTTTGATCAGTTACCCCAAAGGTTCGCCAATCAGGACAATTTTTATGCAAGAACTGCGGAATTTCATCCTGTCCTTTAAACTGCCTCAAACCGGCGAAGAACTTAATTTCCAGTGTGATGCCCGCCGGATGGTTGAAGTGGAAAATGAAATTCAGGTGGGTGCCATTTTAACGGAACCCAATGAAGAGGCATTGAAAAAGCTCCAGTCTCATCTTCTATAGAAGTTATCAATGGCTAATTTTGGATTCGAAGATCTGCAGTTTTTCAATACATAAACATTAGGTATGAAAGTATCCGAATCATATCCTTAATCCCGGGCAATTTTTAATTCATGGAAGGAGAGAACGATGAACCCCAGAGCCAATCTTATACTTTTATTTGCGATTTCAATACTGCTGTTTACGGGCTGTTCGCCTAAAATACACGGCACGGTCCAACTGGTGGACTCGAACATGACACCACTGGAAGGAGTGGATCCCAAGGGTACGGTGGTCAATTTGATAAACACCACCGCCCAAGTGCAGGATGCTTCTTTTGCGGTTACTGTCGATGAAAAGGGAAAATTTGAGTCTGAAAAGGATACGATTACACCGGGCAACTGGAAGGTGGAAGCCGCTAGAATCGGCTACGAGACCCAGACCGAGACATTGGAAATTAAGGGCAGCAGTAGCAAAAAGCTGGAATTTAAATTGAAAAAAATTGATGAAGGTCAACGTAAATCGATTGAAGGCTCTACTACGGATGCCGATAAAATCATAAACCCAGGTGAAGTAAATATACGGCCACCAGGAATGTAAGATTGGTTCCTTGTCACCAACCGCCAAGGCCCCTGATTAACAATCAGTGGCAGATAAAATCATGATAAAGGCGGTTTCGTTTCTTTGGCCGCAAAACCCAGTTGCGGGACACGTTTTAGGAGGTAACAAAATGATCAAGCAAGCAACGCGATTTGGTTTAATCATACT
>JASFTQ010000178.1:0-9652 GCA_050053515.1 Desulfobacterales bacterium
ATAAGATCGTGTGAATTTTGTCCAGGGTGCTGCAATTATTTAAACAGGCCGGAAATAATTTTCTGATGTCACACTCCCGGCAGGGGCTTTTTACCAGATAGCCGATTTCAAAATCGAACCTGATCTTGAATCGACCCTTTTTTATAGGATATTCAGATATTTTGAAATTCATCCTTAAAGTGCCGAATACAATTTTGGCAGACGTTATGAAGTCAAAATTATTAAAGTATTGCTTTAAACACGGCAACGGTTTAACGCAAGAAAATAAACTGGTAAAATAACACATCAGCTAAATCATGACAAGAATCAAAATATAGGGATGGATGATGCGAGTCGGAATTGGATATGACGTTCACCGCTTAGTTGAAGGTCGCAAACTCATACTGGGAGGAATCACGATTCCATACGAGAAGGGCCTTCTGGGACATTCTGATGCGGATGTGCTCATTCACGCTATCTGTGACGCGTTGCTTGGTGCTGCGGGTGCCGGGGATATCGGCCGGCACTTCCCCGATACGGAAGCCGAATTCAAAGGGATCAGCAGTATCGAACTCCTCGAGAGCACCCATGAGATGATTCAAGCCAAAAATTTTTCGGTAATCAACCTGGATGCAACCTTAGTGGCCCAGGCGCCGAAGCTGCAACCCTACCTGGAATCGATGACCCGGAACCTCGCAAGGGTTCTCGGGATTGCCCGGCAAAAGGTAAACGTCAAGGCGACCACCACGGAAGGGCTCGGTTTCATAGGAAAAGGGGAGGGTATCGCGGCGATGTGCGTGGCATTGATCGATTGAACCGCAACTGCGAGCGCATTCCCCGCAGCTTGCTGCAGGGTGCGCTTCAATCATGTTGCTCTCATCATAACCTAAGCCATACGGGGTAATTTATCATTTAATGTCGACCTTTAGACTGATTTCAAACTTTGAGCCCAGGGGTGACCAACCACGGGCCATTGACCAGTTGAGCCAAAATATCCAGCGCGGAGAGCGTCATAACGTGTTGCTGGGCGTCACCGGTTCCGGTAAAACTTTTACCATGGCGCATGTCATTGCCAGAGTCGAGAAACCGACATTGGTGATCGCACCGAATAAAACCTTGGCCGCTCAGCTCTACAGTGAATTCAGGCAGCTCTTCCCGGAAAATGCCGTCGAGTACTTTGTGAGTTACTACGACTATTATCAGCCGGAGGCCTACATTCCCTCAACCGATACGTACATTCAAAAGGATTCCTCCATCAATGAAATGATCGACAAAATGCGCCATTCGGCGACCCGCTCCGTGTTATCGCGCCGGGATGTTATCGTTGTTGCCAGTGTATCCTGTATTTTCGGCCTGGGCGCCCCCGAAGACTACCTGGCCATGCGAATCGATATGGCCAACGATATGGAAATCAACCGCGACAAGCTTTTACTCAATCTGGTGAATATGCATTATGAACGCAATGACATGGATTTTTATCGCGGTGTTTTCAGGGTCCGGGGCGACCGCGTGGAAATTTTTCCCGCTTACGAAGAAGAGAAAGCAGTACGGATTGATTTTTTCGGCGACCAGATCGAGGGGATTTGTGAGATCGATGCGCTGCGCGGCACAGTGTTACGACTGCTGAAGCATATTACGATATTTCCGGCCAGTCACTATGTGACCCCCAAGGAGACCATAAACCGGGCCATCAAAACAATTAATCTTGAGCTCAAACAACGTGTTGACTATTTTGTAAAAGAAAACAAATTGATTGAAGCCCAACGCATCGAAGAACGCACGCATTTTGATTTAGAAATGATAGAAGAACTCGGGTACTGCAATGGCATAGAAAATTATTCCCGCCATTTTACCGGAAGGGTAGCCGGACAACCGCCGCCAACCCTTATGGATTATTTTCCCTCGGATTTTATGGTATTCATCGATGAGAGTCACATCGCCGTACCCCAGCTGTATGGTATGTACAAAGGTGATCGTTCTCGCAAAGAAACGCTGGTGGCCTACGGTTTCAGACTTCCTTCAGCTTTGGACAACCGGCCCCTGCGCTTTGACGAATTTAAAAAACGGCTGAATATGGTGGTCTACGTTTCGGCAACCCCCGCCGACTACGAGGTGGATAAAGGCAAAAATGCGCTGGTCGAACAAATTGTAAGGCCGACGGGACTCGTTGATCCCGAAATCGAAGTTCGGGGTGCCCACGACCAGGTGGATGATTTACTCGAAGAAATTATCATCCGGCAATCCAGGCAGGAAAGGGTTCTGGTCACGACCCTGACCAAAAGAATGGCGGAGGATCTTACCGAGTACTATTCTGATCTCGGTGTCAGGGTCCGCTATCTTCACTCAGACATAAGCACCCTGGAAAGAATGGATATCATTCGGGATTTGCGGGTCGGCCATTTTGATGTATTGGTGGGAATCAATCTGTTGCGCGAGGGATTAGACATACCCGAAGTTTCACTGGTCGCTATATTGGACGCGGACAAAGAGGGTTTTCTGCGGTCCACCCGCTCACTGATTCAAACATTCGGCCGTGCCGCGCGTAATATTCGAGGCAAGGTTATTATGTATGCCGACAACGTCACCCGTTCAATGCAAGCAGCCATAGGAGAAACCAATCGCCGGCGTGATATTCAGGGGGCCTATAATACGAAATATGATATCATCCCTGAAACGGTGAGAAAAGAAATTACGCCGATGTTCACAGTTGCGGATGAGTTGGTTCCCGAGACCGCAGATACCATCGCAGAGGCGGGCTCTGAATTTAAATCGCTGGATGACATCGATAAAACAGTTAGCGTCTTGGAACAAGAAATGAAAAAAGCCGCCAAAGCGCTCGAGTTCGAGAGAGCCGCTGAATTGCGGGATCACATTCGAGATTTGAAAAGACTGGTTGTGCTTGAACAGTAATGGAATCACTACCAACGAGCGATCACAGCATGAACGATATCCAGGATAAATTAGCCAGGGTTTTTGCTGCCCCCGGCGTTTATCTCATGAAAGATATACACAACGAAGTTCTGTATATCGGCAAAGCGCGAGATCTCAGAAAACGACTCACTTCCTATTTTGGCAGAACCAGTGCGGTGGATCTCAAAACCACCGTTTTGATCGATAAAATTTTCGATTTTGACACCATCATCACTGCAAGTGAAAAAGAAGCCTTGATTCTCGAATCAAATCTAATCAAACGCTATAAACCACGTTACAATGTCGTTCTCAAAGACGATAAACGTTATCCGTCGTTGCGTTTGGATATGACGCATCCGTATCCCAAACTGGCCATCGTCCGCAAAATCAAAAAAGACGGCGCCCTGTATTTTGGACCGTATTCATCGGCCCAGGCTGTGCGCGAGACCCTGAAGACCATCAATAAAACTTTCAAGCTCCGCAAATGCAGCGATCGGGAATTCAAAACCAGAACCCGGCCCTGCCTGAACTGCCAGATGCAAGGGTGTCTGGCCCCCTGTTGCCGTGACATCGATAAACAGACATACGAAGAGATGGTCAAGGAGGTTGTTCTGTTTTTAAAAGGAAGAACCCCCGAACTCATCCGGAAAGTGAAAAAAGATATGCAGGTGGCAGCCGCCGCAAAGGACTTCGAGAGGGCCGCCGTGCTGAGAGACAAAATGTTTTCGCTTGAAAGGACTGTCGAGAAGCAGGTGGCAGTCTCAACCGACTTCCAAGACCGAGACCTCATCGCGCTTGCCAGATCCTCTGATATTATTTTGGTAACCCTCTTTTACGTGCGCGGAGGATTTGTGCTGGGAACCCGTAATTTTTATTTCGCCGAGACAGTCTCTAGTGATGAAGAGATCGTGGGAACCTTTATCCGGCAATATTATGAGAAGGCCCATTTTGTCCCTAAAGAAATACTTGTATCCACCGGGTTGAGTGATTCCGCCTTGATCGAAGAGTGGCTGAAGAACCTGAAAGGAGAAAAGGTTGGAATTTTATGGCCCCAAAGGGGTGAAAAGGCCCGCATGATAAATATGGCCCTTCAGAATGCAGAAAAAAACCTCAAAGACCTGCTCACGGCCCGTGCCGCCGAATTGGGAACGCTGACCCGGCTGCAAAAACGCCTGAATTTAACGCGTCTGCCCATGAGAATCGAGTGTTTCGACAACTCCAGTCTCTCCGGAACCGAACCGGTCGCCGCCATGGTTGTGTTTGAAAACGGAAAAACAAAGAAGTCTGCCTACCGGAAGTATAAAATCAAAACGATCGCTCAACCTGATGATTATGCGTATATGGAAGAAGTTTTGAGACGGCGATACGCCAAGGGGGAGGCATCGAAACCCTTTCCGGACTTGCTTATGGTCGACGGGGGTAAGGGGCAGCTGAATATCGCCCTGTCTGTCATCAGGGAGCTACATCTCGAAACGGAAATCGAAATCATCGGAATCGCCAAAAAAGATCCAACCAAAGGCGAAGACCGGGACAAGATTTACAAACAGGGCAGGGTCAATCCAATAAACTTCGGCCGTGAAGCCAATCTGTTGTTATTTTTGCAAAGGATACGGGATGAGGCCCATCGCTTCGCCGTCACTTTTCAGCGCAAGCGTCGCAAGATGAAATCTATGCATTCCGCCCTTGATGAGGTGCCGGGTATCGGGAAAAAGAGAAAGACGGTTTTACTCAAACACTTTGGGAGTATTCAAAATATCCGGGCCGCATCACTCCAAGAAATGAGCTCCCTGCCGGGTATGAATCAAAAGATCGCCGAAATCGTTCAGGAGCATTTATCCCGGAGGTTGTCTAAAAAACGCGGCGACGGAGTGAGCAAACAGAAAAATAATTAAGGCAGGAGCCCAGGAGATTTTTTGGTTGGGGCGCTGCATGAATCATCAGCGACTGCATCGTGCAAACTCATGCATAAGGGATCGTAGCGAAAGAACAGCGATCGGACATTAAACAATAGGTCAGGGGTCAGTTCAAAATCCTAACGCCAAGATATGCCGGGGTTGCAGCCTGTTCTTTGGCAACGTTCCCTAATGCATTGAAGCGTACCCTGCAGCAAGCTGCAGGGAATCTTCCCCGAGAGGAATTCTATCTATTTTCTGATTCGCTCGCTAACCCCGCAGCAAGCTGCGGGGAATGCGCTCACTTTCACGGTTCAAACAGTGCACGATTTCGCTGCTGAAAATTCATTCCGCTATAAAAAATCTGACGGAAAAACCCCTCGATACCTCAATTATGTAAGCTTCTTTAAGAGCTCCTTGAGCTCCTTGACGGCTGCAGCCGATTTTTCAAGGGCGGCCTGCTCTTGGGCCGTGAGGGTGATCTGGATCACTTCCTCCACACCTTGCGCACCCAATTTGACCGGGACGCCGATAAATAGACCGTCTATGCCGTATTCACCCTCCAAATATGTTGCACAGGGTAGAATCTTTTTTTTGTCTTTTATTATCGCTTCCGCCATTTCCACTGCTGCGGATGCCGGGGCATAATAGGCACTGCCTGTTTTAAGGAGGCTGACGATCTCGGCCCCGCCATTGGCTGTTCTTTTTATAAGCGCATCGATCCGGTCCTTGGGAAGTAATTCGGTTAATGGAATTCCAGCCACGGTCGAGTACCGTGGCAACGGAACCATGGTGTCACCATGACCGCCGAGGACAAAAGCATGGGTATTTTCCACCGAGACGTTCAACTCCATGGCAATGAAAGCCCTGAAACGAGCCGAGTCCAGCCCACCGGCCATGCCGATGACGCGCTGTTTCGGAAAACCACTGGTGTCAAAAGCGACATGACACATGGCATCCAGCGGATTGCTGACAACAATCAGAACGGCCTTCGGAGACAATTTACAGGCTTCTTGGGTAACGCTTTTGACGATTCCGGCGTTGGTACTTATAAGATCATCGCGACTCATGCCGGGCTTTCTGGCTATGCCGGCTGTTATAATGATAATATTGGAACCCTGCGAAGGCCCGTAGTCGTTACAACCGGTTAATCGAGCATCGTGTTTTTCGATCGGCGCCGCCTCGGTCAGGTCGAGAGCTTTGCCCTGCGGCATCCCCTCGACAACATCAACTAAAACCACATCACATAATTCTTTCTCTGCCAGACGTTGCGCGGCAGTTTCACCGACATGACCGGCTCCGACTACGGTTACTTTTTTGTCCATCGTTGACTCCTTACGGAAAACCGTGAGAATTTTCGGAAAAAATCCCCTAAATTTAGTGTCGATAACATAACTGGAGTTATTGTCAACATATTTATATAATTCTCGATATTGACATCTAACCCTAAAACAGGATATATTACTAGGGTTTATATTTGAGCGGCCTGAGCACGATTTCGTTTAGTTGCGGCTTGCTATTAGGTTGACCCGGGAACGAGATAAATGGCTATCGTCAATTTAAAAAAACGAGAAATAGAGTGCAAAATTGTATATTATGGACCGGGCCGATGTGGTAAAACAACCAATCTCGAATACATATTTAAAGCGTATAAAAAACAAATAACCGGAGAAATGGTTTCGATCAACACGGATGGCGACCGTACCCTTTTTTTTGATTTCCTTCCGATGGAATTGGGTAAGCTGAAGGGCTGTGATGTGCGGGTACATTTATATACGGTGCCGGGTCAGGTGCAGTATACATCGACACGAAAACTTGTCTTAAGGGGCGTGGACGGCGTCGTATTTGTGGCTGATTCGCTGGAAGTCAGACGTGAAAAGAACATGCTCTCCCTTAAGGACCTCCATCAAAATCTCAAAGAATACGGCCTGAGTATATTAAAAATACCTTTGGTGATGCAATACAATAAAAGGGATCTTGCCAAAGAGGGCATCCCCTTGATGTCGGTGGAACAGATGCATAAAGAATTGAACCGGCAGCTGAAGGTTCCCTCATTTCCGGCCAGTGCGGTAACCGGAGAAGGTGTCGGCAAGACGCTTCAGGCGTGCTTGAAACTCACCATCCAATCTCTGAAAAAAGAGTTAAACTGGGGTGAATAAAGGTTTCCAATGGACAAAAATGTCGCTTTTTCAGGAAATCTGGAGTTCTTGAACCTGGGTGAAATCATCCAAATTATCGGCAACAATGCCGGTACGGGAGTGCTGCGGATAATGAGCAAATACGCTCAGGAACCCGGCTTGATATATATAGACAACGGTGATCCGGTGGACGCCAACAATGGCTCATTAACGGGAATTGAGGCGCTTTTTTCGCTTTTTGGATGGATCGAAGGCGAGTTTCATTTCACCGAGGGACAAGTTGATAAAAAAAATGTCGTCAATAAAAACCGGATGGAAATAATCCTGGACGGACTGCGGATGGTGGATGATGGTAAAATCAAGAAACTCGGGCCGGTATCCTATCAAAAGGATAAAAAGATGGCCTCCGGCAAGGAAAGAGCAATCCCGATCGTCAGAGGCCCGTTTGTGGATTATATGTACGTGGTGGACGAAGAGGAACATTTTGACGGCGACGAGATCGTTATCGAAGGCAATTACGGCAACTGGATGTGGGTCATCTTGGAGGGCGTCGTCGAGATTTCTAAAGAGACGCCGGATGGCTCGTTGAGTCTACTCAGGGTCAGCGACGGCGCATACGTCGGCAGCGTAGCCTCATTTCTGGCCGAGAATAGCGTTCGGCATGCGACGGCTAAAGCGGTTGGCCGCGTACAGTTAGGCATGCTCGATACCCAACGATTTTCGAGTGAGTTTGCTGCGATGTCTACCGACCTGCGAAGCGTTGTCCTCAGCCTTGACAACCGGTTAAAGCAGGTCACCGACAGTGTCGTGGATATATATCTCAATAAGAATCGAATTGAAAAAATTATTAAGGATCAAAAGCCCGTGATCGAGCAGGGAAGCAGTGAAGAGCGACTGTTTTCGATAACCCGCGGTCAAGCATCGGTCGTGCGCAAGACCGATAATGGCTATGTCCCCCTGCTCGCCCTCACTCAGGGTGATTTTTTTGGGAATGTTCCATTTTTTAAAATGGGTCATGAACCGCATTCCGCTTCGGTTTTTGTTTCCCAGGATCTCAAAATCGCCGCTTTGAAGATTGAAAAAATACAAAAGGAATATGCCGAATTATCCTCTGCCTTCAGAAACATTCTAGAACATCTGGCCACTGCGATATCGGTAACCACCATGGTTGCCTGTGAATATCACAAGAAAAACAAGAATAAATAACACCAAAAACCATATAAAATGTGTTAAGTTAAAAGAGTGTAAAAATGGCTAACAAAGAAAAAAGAAAATTTATCAGAATTGATTCCTTAAATCTCTCTTACGTTCTGGTAGATGGAAACAATGATGATGAGAAGCAGACAATGGGCAGGACGCTGGATGTATCTGAGGCGGGCATTCGACTGGAGACCGCCGTTCCGGTGGAATTAGACAGTACTTTGATGCTGACCATCGGTCTTGAGGAAGAATTGGTGGACATCAAGGGCAGGGTGGTACACTCATCAAAGGGCGAGGGGGATAGGTACCAGTTGGGCGTCGAGTTTTTTGACAAAGACGAAAAAGCAAGTATTATATTGAAGAAGTTTATTGCGGCCTTCCAGCGACAACGTAAAAAATTCAAATAAAAGGCCTTTCGGGAAGCCCCGTCTTTAGGAGGGGGGCTTTAAAACACTTCAGAGAGTCAGGATTGCGACGATGAACACCGCTGTAGTGGAAACAAATTTTACGGATCTGAAACTGTATAAAAAAGGTAAGGTCAGGGACGTATATGACCTGGGGACGTCTCTATTGATGGTAGCTACGGATAGGATTTCAGCTTTTGATGTGGTCATGCCAAACCCGATCCCGGATAAGGGCAAAATTCTTACCCAGATTTCCCTATTCTGGTTTGAAAAAATGAAATCCTTGGTGGAAAACCATGTGATTTCCAGCAACGTCGCTGATTATCCCGAGGCTTGCAAGCCATATTCGGAGATTTTGCAGGGCAGAAGCATGCTGGTAAAAAAAACGCGACCGCTGCCGATCGAGTGTGTTGTGCGGGGCTATATATCGGGCTCGGGGTGGAAATCTTACCGTGAGACGGGTGAGGTTTGCGGAATAAAGCTGCCTGAAGGGTTAATAGAATCGGACAGGCTTCCGGAACCAATTTTTACACCCTCCACCAAAGAAGAGGCCGGCAATCACGACATCAACATCGATTTTGGGGAAGCCGCACAAAGAATAGGCAAATTGCAGGCCGAAAAAGTCCGCGACCTCAGTCTGGCCATATATCAAAACGGCAACGCCTTTGCCGATGAGAAGGGTATCCTGATTGCGGATACCAAATTCGAATTCGGTCTGATTGGCAACGACATCATCCTCATCGATGAAATCTTAACACCCGATTCATCAAGGTTTTGGCCCAAGGATACTTACGCACCCGGTGGACCCCAAAAAAGTTTTGATAAGCAATATCTCAGGGATTATTTACTTTCCGTCGATTGGGATAAACAGCCGCCGGGACCCGAACTTCCAGAGCAAGTAATCATTGACACCCGCCAGAAATACCTCGAGGCTCTCTATCAGTTAACCGGCATCCGTCATGCAATTTAGGGAAGACACGGTAGCGCTCTCAACTATCGATACAAACGACAGTTCGTTCCGCATTACCACCAACCCCGCCGTTAAAGACCTCGAAACTTCAATCAAGACCGTCGGCCTGATGAATCCCCCCTTCATCATCCCTAAACCATCGGCTCACAGGATCGTTGC
>JASFTQ010000179.1:0-9613 GCA_050053515.1 Desulfobacterales bacterium
AGCGCTCTACTTGAAACCGATTGACCAATTCAGCGGCAATATGTTGGGCATCGGCCGCACTGCCGCCGTTGCCGAATATGAGTATTTTATGACCGGCGGCCAAACATTCCACCAACCTGTCGGCGCCTTTTTCGATCAGATCCAGATTTTTTTTAATGGATTGATCCTTCACCGCGATGCTTTCGGCAAGTATATTTATGATAACGTCTTGCATTAATTCACCGTTTAGCCCACAAAAGTACTTGGGCAGGTATTCGCTGCGTCATGAAGCCTTAGAGACATTCTTGTTTTCGATTTGCGCTATAAATTGTCCGGAGTCATATCCGAGTTTAGCGGCTTGCTTAAACTGGGTGTGCGCATCTTCGAGTCGATTTTCTTTTAGATAAAGCCGTCCCAGTCTATGTCTAAAAAGCCCGTTTTCAGGTGCAATGTCAACGCTCTGTTTGCAAAACAGCAATGCGATCTCCGGGTTTTCACCTTGATCGGCCAACAACCACCCCAGTGCCGACAACGCTGTGGCGTCGTTCGAATTATGTTTAACTGCTTTTTTATAGGCAGCCACTGCTTCTTGTTTCAACCCCATGGCCGCATAACATTCACCGAGGACACTGAAAGCCGGACCAGATGTCGGTCTGAGTTTAGCGGCCTTTTCAATATAATTTTTTGCTATTTGCGGTTCCTTTAAATCAAGATAGATTCGTCCGGTCTGCAGTGTGACCTCAAAGATCTCGCCGTCGATCCGGCATGCTTTCAGCAGGCATTCTAGGGCTTCGGCTTTGTTGCCCATCATCATATTTACGATCCCCGCATTGTAAACGGCCATAACTTCCCTGGGATCCAAATCCACCGCTTTTTGGAATTCCCGCAGGGCCTTATCCAAGTGTCCCTGCACGCCGTAGCAGACCCCGAGGCTGTTGCGGATATTGACATTTGAGGGATCGAGCCGAAGTGCCGTTTTGAACTCCTCAACGGCGTCGTCAATATGACCTTTGTCATAGGCCATATCACCGCTGATATTGAGGCTAACCGCATCAAATGAAATCATGCTGTCGGGACCAAAGAAGGCCGCGTGATCAAGCGCCTTACGGGCGTTTACAAATATCTGGTCTCTTTTGAAATCAATGGTGGGATAGACGGCGATACCGATGGACACGGTTTTATTGCACTGTTGGGAAAGATTTTTTTTAAGTTTTTGCGCCAAAATCCGGCAGGTGATGTCATCTTTTTCGGAAAAAAAACAGCCAAAGTAATTGAGCCCAATCAATCCCCAGATTCCGTTTTCGAACTCACAGATTTCGTCGATCGCTCGGGCCACTTCCGTGTGGTTGCTGCAGATGCCAACCGTATCCAATCCGTGGGTATGGGTGTTTACATCATCGATTCGTATTGCCAGAGAACCGAAAAACGTTGCCGTATTTAGGCGGTCCAGGGCATGTTCGATAAACAATTTGCCGCACCGCATCGCCGGGAAGACCTCCAGCAATTTTTTCTCAACGTCAATGGAGCTCTTGTTTTCGGACTTGGTGCCTGCAGGTGCTGCACCCGTTTTTGAAAGTAAGAAATCCTTATTGGCACTGTGTTTGTAAAACAATTCCCGCTGATATCGATGCATCGTCAAGCCTTCTCCAGTAATTGTTTGAATGCAGTTTCAATAACCAAGAGTTCATCATCCTGTATCGTTCTTAAATCCATGGCGAAAAAGTCTTCATAAATCCTGCCAATTATGGGAGGCCTGTTGTGCCGCAGAAATCGTTCAATGGCATTCGGTGATACCTGCTTTACCTTCACGCCCACACACTGGCTGGGCAGTTCTAGAAGCGGCAGCGATCCGCCACCTGCCCGTGAGGAGAGATCGATGAGCTCAATCTGCATTCGAGAGTTATCAATTTTTTCTAAACACTTTTTAAACCGCTGCGCCTTTTTCTTAATTTGTTCGATCGGAAGGGTTAGCATTCGTAACGTGGGTATTTCGCATATGGCTGCTTCCTCGTTGCGATAAAGGCGCAAGGTGCTCTCCAGGGCGGCCAGAGTCATTTTGTCGATCCGAAGGGCTCTGGTGATCGGATTTTTCTTGATCAGGTCGATGATATCCTTTTTCCCGACAATCAGTCCGGCCTGCGGCCCCCCCAGAAGTTTGTCACCGCTGTAAGTCACAACATCCGCTCCGGTTGAAACAGACTCCTGGACGGTGGGCTCTTTCAGTAGTCCGTATTTTGAGAAATCAATAAATGTCCCACTGCCCAAATCTTCCATCACCGGAATATGATACTTTTCTCCCAATTGCACGAGCTGGCCGAGAGAAACTTCGGCTGAAAATCCGACAACACTGTAATTGCTTCTATGGACCTTTAGCAAAAGCCCCGAATTATTATCGATGGCGCTCTCATAGTCCCTCAAGTGGGTGCGGTTGGTCGTGCCGACCTCGCATAGAATTCCGCCGCTTTTGGCCATTACATCCGGTATTCTAAAAGAACCGCCAATCTCAACAAGCTCTCCCCGCGATATTATCACCTTCTTATTTCTGGCAATGGTTTCCAGGCATAGCAGAACTGCTCCGGCATTATTGTTCACAACCAAGGCGGCTTCAGCGCCGCTCAGCTCGCGGAGAATACCCTCGACAGCGCTATACCGCGAGCCCCGCTTTCCCTGGGTTAGATCAAATTCGAGATTTGAATAGTTGCTGGCAATTTCCTGAAGATTTTCCAGAGCGGTTCTTGCCAGCAAAGAGCGCCCTAAATTCGTGTGGACAACTACCCCGGTGGCGTTTACCGTGTGCAGAAGTTTCGGGGCCAGCGTTTTCTGGGTAACTGCTTTTACTTCCTCGAGGACCAGGGAATCAGACAAATTTTCTTCTCGGAATTCATGACGATCACTGAGGATTGCGGCTCGCAGCGTATCGACCACGGCCCTGATGGATCGGATCAGAACCGCTTTGGGAACAGCTTCAAAATAAGGAACCCCATTGGCCAGCTCCAGGATATGGTCAACACCGGGAAGCTGTCTCAAAAGGCGTTGTTTGTGGTCATTAATTTTCATTTTTCCGATGCATTTTAATCATTAATGAAGCCCTCAAGCCTTGCCCCAGGCGGAATGCTCCAAGCGATGCCATGCCGGGGGCAAGAAGAACCGTCCCAAGAAAGCCTAAAACCCCTAACCGGTTCGATGCGGGTTTCCCAGCTTTCCATATTGAGATTGAGCGCGCAGGCAAAAAATCCGCCGGTTTCAGATTGGTTGATCTTAATTTTTTGCTCGAAAAGAATATTTTTTACCACATCCGCCGTTCGGCCTCCGATATTAAGGGTTAACTCCTGCTCACTGACAGGGTCCACCAATGCGCCTCCGGCGACGACGGCTTGCATTTTTTGCGGTGAGGCGCCGGCGTCATTCAGCGCCTTGAGGAAAATGGGAAGGCCGGTGGAGGCGTATCGTTCCGCCAGAAAACCGGGCGCCGGGTTAACGGGCTCCGGCAGAAGCAGATGAATCATACCGCCGATTCCTGCCGCCGGATCGTAAACCGCCACCCCGACACAGCTACCCAAAAAAGCCTGCAACAGCATTGATTGTCGGCGGCCCAAGCGAAAACTGCCCGATGCAACGTGATATGTTTCTAACTTTGGCATAGCGATAACAGAATACCTTTATGACGGATATAAAATATTATAAATTATCATTATGTTGCTTAAAATTTCAACAGAATTCTGGTGTTTCTTACGGATGTATCTGGCTGACGGGGATTCGAATTGCTTTTTTCCCGCTGGCGGACCAAGCATTGTTGAGGGCCCGGAGCAATATTGGGCAGACTTTTATTTCTAAAATCAAGTTGCCTGCCTGTTGATAAAAAGGCTTTCCGGCAAAGGGCTTTTAGGCTATGGTAACTATAACCTGAGTTGAGCGATAATGCTCAATGTCCGTGGGCACTGGTTTGTTATCCGTCGTCAATAAAAGGTTTTAAATCTGAATTTTATATCACTTCAGTGCAAAAAGGGGTTGAAAAATGGATAGCAAGATTGTTTTACCGTTGGATAATATGTCCTGGGATAAAGCATCGATTGTCATACAGCAGACCAAAGGTGCGGTGTGGGGGTATAAAATCAGAAGGAGCATACTTGAGCATGGGCTGGCGGTTATCAAAGAAGTCAAGGCATGCGGCAACGTCATGCTGGATTTTAAACTTTTCGATATTCCCAGTGCCATGACCGAATCACTGAAGATGCATATCGATTACGGCGCTGATATTACAACGGTGCACTGCACATCCGGCTATCATCCGGAGTCTGAGGGCCTCACCAAAGATCATATCGCCGGTGTTACGGTACTCACCTCTATGGATCGATCTGATTTTAGCCGGTATTACCGCGGAGACAGTATTTACGCCATGGTAAAACGTATGGCGCAGGACGCCTTGCTGCGCTACGCATACCTGGTGTGTTCCCCCCGGGATCTAAAACATATCCCCACTGTGAAAATAAAAAAAATATGTCCCGGAATCAGACCCCGCTGGTATCTTGAAAAGGACGACCAGGAAAGGACCGCCACCCCCGCCGCGGCTATTCAAAACGGTGCAGATCTGCTAGTGATTGGCCGCCCCATTTTGAAATCAGACGATATTGTCGGTGCCGTTCAACGAACAAACGCGGAGATTGCGGCGGTATTAAAATAAAATTGTCCCGCTAGCTGCTAGTGCTGTGTCCCACAAAAACCTTTCAAACCTTGAGTGGAATCTTGTAACTTATTGACGGGACGCTAGCTGCATTGCCCCTTGCAGCCAGCGGGGGGGTGCGATCTGTCACGATAGTTACGAAACGTGCGATGATTGGGTCCGCTAAGGGAATCGATGGTGGCTATTCCGTGTAGGGATACAGGGGGGTGAGCTTTTTTTCCGTCCGGTAAGCATGCCACAATTCCAGCAAAGTAGCCGGTTGGAAGCCGCGTGTGCGATTCTGCGCTCCGATCCTGAACAAATAGGCGAATTGCTTCATGAGTGTTCGGTAGGCTTCGAAGATTGAAGTGTTGCGGTCCCAAATGTGGGTGGCCTCGCCGCCGGCGCCGTTGATTTCCACGATCTTGAAGCAGCGGCCTTTCTGAAATTCCCGGTAATCTGAAAACCGCACATCGAACCGACCGAAGTAGAATTCAGGTATCTCGTGGGAGATGCTGTCGAAAGTCGATGCCATTTCGTCTGTAATATAGGCATTTCCGTTACGGAAAATGGTGCCGCGGCTATGACTACCGGTGAAAGCCAGCCGATAGTTTTGGCCCTCCGGAATGACAGTGTCCAGTCGCTTTTGGTGACGTTTCATATAGACATGCTTGATAAGGCCGGCGCGTCGGTCGTCCTCGATGAGTTTTCTCAGGGTCGAGTTTCCATCGCCCGTCACATAGGGGAAGTATTTGAATGTCAGTGAAAAAATGAAACCATGCGCTTGAGTGGGAAGACGAATATAGAAGACGCCGGCTTCTCCCTCGTATGGAATGAGTTCCTGGACCAGCACACGGCCCCCCGGTGGAAAACTCTCCAAATAAGTCAGGAGTTCGGCGGTGTCGCGCACGATCTGCACACCGACACCGCGGCAGCCGATGTCGGGCTTGACAACGGCAGGGTAAGCAATGTTTTGTTTACGCATTAACGCTTCGGCGTATTCGCTGTCGGTTTTCGCATTTGCGCCGTGCTGACCCCTGGTAAAACCAGCGAATCGAGCGATGAGGTCAGCACTGGTTCCGCCGACCTGAGAAAGGATCATTTCCTTGGACTCACCAACCAATCCACCCAGGGGAAACAGAGGATTGGCGACAGAAGGCAGTGTTGCAGAACCATAGCGGATGGACAGCATAACCCATTGGATACAAATGGGAATATAGAATAATTTAGGCGGCCAAAATTCATAAAACGAGAGCGGCGGTCCGGAGGTGTCAAAGGGCGGCATGCCCTGATGCATAGGCTTATCAGGGTATGTAGGCGTAATGGCGTTTTTGGTGATCCGGTCCTTTTGCGGAACTGCACAATCCTGTGCCCCGTTCATTGTATCTGTCCCTTACCCTCGGCAGTGAGCGTCTTCCGGTGGCCCCGATACGTTCTATCCAGAAACCATAAGTCTGGTGTCGGCAAATTCAAGGGTCAAACCCGGGCCATGCAGGCATACCTTGACAATATGTGCAAACAAAGGTCTTGATGCTGAGAGATTACATTTGCGGATCCAGAGTTGCCGCCGTTTTCAGGGAGGTAAAAAGCAGCCGTCCAAGCATGGCCAGACATTCCGCGTCCAAATACACTTCAGCCCGGCTCTCGAAAAGTACCGAACACTTTGCCGGGAATTCATCGTCGGCGTCGTTAAAAAGCAATAGCAGCGGAATTTGCGGGAGAGCGTCAAATTGCATCGCAAGATCGTACCTGACATCGATATGGGGAGGAAAGCCGCCTAGTGATTTGCTCGCTTTTACCATATCTGTGAGCCTGCCCCTGAAATAAACGGCGATTGCCCGTTCAACATCGTTTGCAAAATAGGTCGTCAAGGGTCCCGAATCCTTAAAATCTCTAAAGGCGACCCATCTTTTTCCCCGCGGTTCAACAGTCGGGCAGAGCAAAAGGTATTTACATAGAATTACACATATGTCCAAGGAGGGTTGTCTTCCCGCCGAATCCGTAATACCTTTTGCCGAAACCTGATGAGGGTTGCCCAATACAGAAATAATAATTTCATCTTGACTTATCTTTGCGCCAAGTTTTTGCCCGACGGCGTTTAAATCCAGGGTGTTTAATTGCGCGAGATAATTGTTATATGTTTTTTCAAACACCGTTTGGCTGGCTGTCATGCTTTCACCGAAAAATGTGCCGGAAGCGCCGAAGGTTTTCTAGTATTGTGTCCCAGAAATAAGTTCAAAAAGGGTGGCAGCGGTTTGAAAGCCTTTTGTTCACGCCCGCGAGCATTTTGAGGACGCCCGCTTTGCAGGGCTAAATCAAAAGGACTCGAGCTCGGCCCCTTCTGCGGGCCTCGGGGCTCAGACAGCTTTTGATTGTCAAGATTGTCGGGCTTTTCAACAGGGGCCAAATCTCCTTCTTATGGCTGAAACAAAAGCAGCATCAGCCTTTTTCGAGACCAATTCGAGAGGCGAGTAGCCGCGTTGCCAAGCCACATAAAAAGTAATGCCCAGCAACAGCATCGTAAACAAAATGTTGGGCCAGGCGTTTATGGCCCACTGGCCCTGCCAGGTTAATTGCCAGTGATTCGAAAAGGGCAAAAAGTACGGTATCGGCCATTGATGGCCATCGGGACCGCGAGCCCCTGCCAGATCGCATAACAGGTGTATATGGAAAGCAAGCAGCGCAAGCAAGGTCGACATCCAGCGTCTGACAGCGCTAAGCATTACAATTAAAATAAGCAGCAATCCAAAGCCAATGTTGTGGCAGAGGACATGATGGTAGGTGCTCCACCAAAAAAGAGGTGCGGTTGTATCTTTGGTTGCCACCTCCGCGATTACTCCCAGCGCGTCGATATCGGGCACGACCCCCGACAGAGTTACCAGGGTCCTGTCTCGATGATCAAGTTTGGCCGTGTTGGCCACCGCCCAACTTGTCAACAAATGCGTTATGGGATTCATTTATACGTCTTGTCTGTCCGTGGGCGCTGCAATTTTGCTAATGTCAAAGTAGCTGCTCGGCCACCGGGCGATTTCGGTTGAAACTTCTCGCACGACATTGTAAATCGGTTCCTCTGCTTCGAAGCGGGATTGATGGCGAAATGCCATTTCTTCCAGGGGGTTGTCGCGATATCCACGGGTGATGGTTCCGATGGCCCAGGCAGTGAGATAACGGTTTGTTCCCAAACACTCCCATTGAATGATATGCAGCAGTTCGTGAAAGTGAACCCCCTCCCAGTCTGACAGGTCTCGGCGTATGAAAATGGTGTTTTGCCAGGGAATGCCCTTTATGTCCCAGTTTTCGATTTCCGCCAGCTGAGGGATTCCCGTGACCGCCAGAGGCGGGACCGGGCATCGATCAACAATGACGCGCTGCACGCGCTGGAGCACGGTGACCGGGTAGTATGTTTTCAGTCTGTCAAACCGTGTTGCCGCAACAGGTTGCATCGTCGCCCTGTGCGCAGCCAGCGTTTGTGATATCCACCGCTGCACGTCGGAAATCAGCCGTCTGAATTGCTCCTGCTCCATAAAATCTCGCATACAACCGGTATCAAAAAAACTGCAAACAGCGGTAAATAATTATGCCGAAAATAATGACACCGAGAACCAGCGCAAAAATGATTTGATCGGCTGTAAAGTTCTTCATTCATCCTTGTCCAGTCCAAATGCTGTATGAAGAACCCTTACGGCAAGCTCGGTGTAATTTTCTTCGATCACACAGGAAATCCTGATTTCCGAGGTGCTGATCATGATTATATTAATATTTGCCCGGGCCAGGGCACCGAACATGGTCGATGCCACGCCGGAGTGATTCCTCATCCCCACTCCGATCACGGAGATTTTTGCAATATTCTTATCTCCGAAAACATCCTCAGCCCCAATTTCCCTGGCAATTTTTTTTTCAACTTCCAAGGCCCTGGCAAAATCGGCCCTCGGCACGGTAAATGTTAAATCCGTCTGTCCGCCGGCGCGTGTGTTTTGAATGATCATGTCAACAACAATACCCGCTTCGGTAATCGGTGAAAAAATCTTTTCAGCCACACCCGGTTGGTCCGGAACTTTTTTCAAAGTGATGCGTGCCTGATCTTTGTCATGGCTTACTGACGTAACTATCAGACTTTCCATACCGGAATTTTCGTTAACTACCATGGTTCCCTCCTCCTCCTTGAAAGATGATCTCACGTGCACGGGAACATTATATTTTTTAGCAAAACCGACCGATCGTATCTGCAAGACTTTGGCCCCCAGGCTGGCCATATTAAGCATCTCATCGTAGGAAATTTTATCAATCTTTCTGGCCTTTTGGCAGATGTTGGGATCGGCGGTATAGACGCCATCCACGTCGGTATAAATTTCACAGATGTCGGCACCAAGGGTGGCGGCGATTGCGACCGCCGAGGTATCGGAACCTCCGCGGCCCAGGGTGGTTATGTTCCCATCGGGATCGCATCCCTGAAATCCCGCCACAACGACGATGTTCCGGTCTTTCAGCAAGTCTTTAATCCGGCGGGCCCCAACATCAACGATACGTGCATTTCCAAAACTACAATCGGTTATTACCTCCGCCTGATATCCCAGCAATGATTGAGCCGGATACTTCATCTCCTGCAGCACTATGGCCAAGAGAGCTGAGGTTGTTTGTTCTCCGGTGGCCAGCAACACATCCAATTCGCGCTTTGCAGGGACAGGCGAAACCGCCCGGGCCATTTCAATCAGGTTGTCGGTAACACCGGCCATCGCAGATAAGATTACGACGACATCGTTGCCCTGCACGTAGGTTTTGGCCACACGCTGCGCAACATGGCGAATCCTGTCGATATCAGCCACAGATGTGCCGCCATACTTTTGAACGATTAGACCCATATTCTCTCCTTGACTCGTTTTTTGGCTTCATATCAAATTGATGTCTGCAAGTCCATATGATACAAGCAAAATTCTGCGCGAATCATCATCAATAATCTCAAAATGGAAGGCCAGG
>JASFTQ010000180.1:0-9462 GCA_050053515.1 Desulfobacterales bacterium
GAATGCAAAACTAAAAGATGAAATGGTCAACAAAAATTATGAAATTGCAAAACGCTGTTTCGGTTACAATGTTTTGCGTCAGAAGCTGTGCACCCTGCTGTATGACTGTATATCCTGCACACCGGGAACGCAAGTCTCGTAGCCTCTGCGCCGCATAAACCGGAGTATCGAATATCGAGCCGCAAAGCAAGGGACTAATGACAAACCGTAATGAACCACAGCTCATTACTGTCATTCCTCTGAACGTTGCCATATTTCCGTCTTTTCACAAACATCCGACCTGAATTAATATTCTAAATTCTACATCATAATAAGATCTTATCCAGGAACTAGAGTTCTGTCAATTTTGCTTGACAGGTTGAGCCCCGTCTGTTATTTATGAATGAGCGTTCATTCATACATTCGGCTGATCGTTCACCGGCGGGGTGCAAATTGAAAGGCAGTTGCCGCTATTAGACCCGGCAGGCCATAACCCGGCATCTTGTTGTGGCAAAAATTGCCCCGACCTCTGCATAATTTGAAATAAGCCGTTTTCTTACCGGTCAGACCTGCCTTCTGCTGCGGGGGCGTCATACCGATGCTGGAGGTGAAATATCAATACGAAAGATAAAAACGATAAATATCATCGCATCCTCGAAGCGGCCGTCAAAGTATTCGCCCGCCAGGGCTTCTTTCATTCAACGGTTTCTCAGGTCGCAAAACAAGCAGGGGTTGCCGACGGTACCATCTATCTGTATTTCAAAAACAAAGACGACATTCTGGTACAATTTTTTAGCTACAAGACAAAACAGGTATTTGAGAGATTCCGCCGCGAAGTAGACCGAGCGGATAATGCGATCGATAAATTAAAGAATCTCATTCGCCTCCATCTGGAAGAATTTCAACGCAACAGAGATATGGCAATCGTTTACCAGGTTGAAACCCATCAGAACAGCCGCCTGGCAGAGGCCCAGATTAAAGAAATGTCCAAGTTGTATTTCGATATTATTTCGGAAATTGTTGAGCAGGGGCAGGCTCAGGGGACGATCCGCAAAGAACTCTATATCGGTTTGGTGAAACGGTTCATTATTGGCGCCGTTGATGAGGTTATCAATACCTGGTTGCATTCTGATGGCAATTATGACCTGGTATCCATGGCGGAGCCGTTGGTAGAACTTTTCATCAGGGGGATTGGCAGCGGAAAATCATTCGGTAATGCCCATGCCGCTGACGTTAAGTACTCTGATTCATTAATACAGTGACGTATTTGTTATAGATTTTTTTCACTGCCCGCTTCGGACTTCGCTCTGTGTGCTTTGCGTCTCAGCGGTAAAATGAAACAATATACGTGATCGTGCTTGAGAATATATCTACGAAGTGACGTGGGGATAACCCTAACATAAGGAGAATACAGATCATGGCACAACAAATTGCCGATCGGCGGGATGTCGATTTTGTCCTCCATGAGCAGTTTCAGGTTGAGGATTTAAGCAAACATGAAAAATATGCCGATTTTAATAAAAAGACCGTAGACCTGATTGTTTCCGAAGCCCGTAACTTGGCCATCAAAGAGATCCTACCGACCCAGGTACAGGGTGACCGCGAAGGCACTCTTTTTGAAAAGGGCAAGGTCACGGTGCCGGAATCTTTTCACCGGATTTATGAATTGTACAGGGAAGGCGAATGGATCGCCATGACCGAGAAGCTTGAATGGGGCGGACAGGGGATGCCCAGAACCGTTGCGCTGGCTGCAAACGATTATTTTGTAGGGGCCAATTTGGCGTTTATGATCTATGTGGGATTAACCCACGGTGCCGGTAAACTGATTGAAAACTTTGGCACTGAAAAACAAAAAAAACTCTATCTTAAAAACATGTATACCGGTAAGTGGGGGGGGACCATGCTGCTTACCGAACCCGAAGCGGGCTCGGATGTCGGGGCCCTGACCACCACGGCGCTGAAAAATGATGACGGCACCTATGCGATCACCGGCAACAAAATCTTTATCTCAGCCGGTGACCATGATCTGACCGAAAACATTATTCACCCGGTTTTAGCCCGGATTGAAGGTGCGCCGGAAGGCTCGAAAGGTATCTCGTTGTTTTTGGTTCCCAAAATTTGGGTGAATGATGACGGCAGTCTCGGTGAATTTAACGACATCGTTTGCACGGGTATCGAAGAAAAGATGGGCTTGCACGGCAACGCCACCTGTTCCATGGCTTTGGGCGGAAACGGTGTGTGCCGGGGAACGCTGCTGGGGGAGGAGAACAAAGGCATGCGCGCCATGTTTCTCATGATGAATGAGGCCCGGTTAATGGTCGGTCTCATGGGCCTGTGCTGCGCGAGCACGGCTTATTTGTATGCCTTAAATTACGCCCGGGAGCGAATACAGGGTAAGCACTTGTCAAAAATCATGGAAAAAGATGCCCCTTTGGTGCCGATCATTCAGCATCCGGATGTCCGGCGCCAGCTAATGATCATGAAATCCTACGTCGAGGGGATGCGCAGCCTCATTTATTATGTTGGAATCTGTGACGACAAGAGAGAAATTTGCGATAACGCCGATGAAAAGTTCAAATACCAGGGCATCATTGACCTGTTGATCCCGGTTGTCAAAGGATATATTACCGACAGGGCTTTTGAGATCTGCAGTCATGCGATTCAGGTTTATGGCGGATACGGCTATATCAAGGATTACCCCCTGGAGCAGCTTTTGCGGGACTGCCGCATAGCCATGATTTATGAGGGAACCAATGGAATCCAGGCCATGGATCTGTTGGGGAGAAAACTCGGCTTGAATAAGGGCAAACCGATCATGGATCTTTTGGGGGAGATACTGGCTACCATCACCGAAGCCAAAAAGTTCCCGGCCCTTGCAAGCCACGCCGAGAAAGTGGAGGAAGCGGTAAACAAGCTTGGTGAGGCGGCCTTGCACATGGGCAAGACCGCCATGTCCCCCCAGCAGTTGCATGCTTTTGCATTTGCCCATCCTTTTATGGAGGTTTGCGGCGATGTCATTTTTTCCTGGATGCTTCTCTGGCGTGCTTCCGTGGCCGCTCAAGCGCTGGAAAAGGGCGCCAAGAAAAAGGACCGGGATTTTTACGAGGGACAGATAAAAAGCGCGGAATTTTTCACCCATTCGGTTCTGCCGATTACCCACGGCAAGATGGATGCCATCCTGGCAACCAACGGCGCGTGCGTGGAGATTTCCGAGGCTGCTTTCGGGGGTTAAATTGCAACGGACTGCTGCCCATAATCTTTCGAGTATTCATTCACTATCTTAATGGCGCCCCGGCAAGCTTTGTGCACCATACTGTGAGACGGCAGTGACTATCTTGATAGGACCGGGATCTGGCAAATGGAAACAGTGTTAATCTCTCCGGCTAAAGCAGTGTATTTTGGGCTACCGGGCACGGTTTTCTTCATACTAATACCGCTTATCGCCATCGGTATCTTTGTTTATATCATTGTGCGGCGGATCCAACCACTGGTCAAGGCGGCACCGGACAGGCGCACGGATCGGATGGGTGAGCGTATCTTCGGGGTATTCAAGCTGTGGCTCGGACAATATCGTCACCCGAGGTATAGGCTTGCCGGTCTCCTGCATATCCTTCTTTTTTCGGGGTTTTTGATATTATCCATTCGCTCCCTGACCTTGATATTGATGGGGGTCATTGATGGGTTTGTCCTGCCGGGCTTTGACGGTGATTTGGGTCATGTCTATGGCATAATCAAAGACGTTGCCACCAGTTATGTTCTTCTGGCAGCCCTCGCTCTAATGATCCGCCGGGGAATTTTTGCACCCGAGCGCTATGCGGTGCCAGCCCGTTATGGCAAAGAACACACCGCTGAGGCCATAATCGTCCTGTGTCTGATAACCGGGCTGGTTACCTGTGACATGATATTTGAAGGCAGCCTGGCGGCTGCCCAGCTGCAAAAGGGCCTCGAAACTGACACGCTGGTTCCGGGAACCGGAAATTGGCTGGCTGCCAGTCTTCTGGGGACGGCCTCTTCTCAGACCCTGCAAAAACTGCATCAGGGCGCTTTTTTTCTGCACGAGTTGATATTTTTCTTCTTTTTGTGTTTCCTGCCCCTGGGTAAACACTTTCACGTCATTACGTCCATATTCAATGTTCACTTCAGGAAACTGGACAGGGGATTGGTCAAACCCGTAAAATGGGGTATCACAGACGAGGCGCTGGACGACCTTGAATCTTTTGGGGTAAAAGTCTTTGAAGATTTCACTTGGAAACATATCCTTGATTTTTATTCCTGCGCCGATTGCGGCCGTTGCTCAGACCACTGCCCGGCCAATGCAGTCGGCCGGCCATTATCGCCCAGATTTATTTCAATAAAGTGTCGCGATTATGCCTATCGGAAATATCCCCTGCTGGGCAAGCCTTCCCGGGAGGATAAGCACCTTGTTGGAAACGTTCTTCAAGAAGATGAAATCTGGTCTTGCACCACCTGCGGCGCTTGTGAAGAAGAGTGCCCCCTGATGATCGAATACATCGATAAGATCGTGGATGTTCGCAGGGGAATGGTGGAAGAGGGCAATGTGCCCCAATCACTTCAGAAACCCCTGCAGTCGCTTGAAAAACGGGGCAATCCATGGGGCCAAATGGAGAGAAAACGGGCGGATTGGACCGCCGCGGACGAATTTGCCGAAAACTATACGGTTAAAATTCTCGGTCCCCGGGCACCTGCCGATACCCTATATTTTGTCGACAGTATTTCATCGTATGACGACCGGATGCAGCATATCGCAAGGGCCAGCGCCAGAATTCTTACCGAAGCGGGAGTTGATTTTGGCATACTGGGAAAAGCGGAACTGGACAGCGGGCATGAGGCCCGCAGATTCGGTGAAGAAATGCTTTTCCAGAATTTAAAGGACCGCAACACCGAGACGATACTCAACTCAGGCGTTGTAAATATTGTCACCGCTGATCCCCACGCCTTCAATACCTTGAAGAAAGATTACCGGAATATCCCTGCGGTGGAGCATATCAGTCAGCTGATCTTCCGCAAGTTGCAGGAGGGCAAAATTACCCTAAGGGCCGCCGGGAGTAACGGCAAAGTATACACCTACCACGACGCCTGTTACTTGGGAAGGCACAACGGGTTGTATGACACCCCCAGAGACGTTATCGACGCGATCCCCGGTATTCAACGGGTTGAGATGCTCCGCAGCCGTGATCGATCATTTTGTTGCGGCGGTGGCGGTTTGATGCTTTTTTACGAACCCGAAGAGGAGCAGCGGATGGGTGTGCTTCGGGTGAATATGGCCAAGGAAGCCGGCGCCAATGTTATCGTGACGGCCTGTCCGTTTTGCATGGTCAATATTGAAGATGCTATAAAGGTCGCCGGCCTGGAGGGCCAAATGGAAGCTATTGACTTGGCCGAACTGGTCGATCGGCATATGGTTGAGAAAGAACTTCATAACAGGCAATAAACCGTTCAGGAGGATGTGATGGAAATTTTAGTTTGTGTCAAAAGGGTTCCGGATACCGCCGAAAATGAAATCGAGGTTAAAAGTGACGGTACCGACATCGAGCGAGATGATCTGGTATACTCGGTCAATGAATGGGACAACTATGCAGTTGAAGAAGCCATCCAGATTCGGGACAAAGTCGGCGGCAGCGTTACCATTGTTACAGTCGGTGATGAGGAATCCGAGGAAGTTGTCCGAAGAGAAATGGCCATGGGGGCCGACAGGGGCGTTCTTCTCTCGGATGAGGCCTTTGACGGTTCCGACGGCAGAGGGCTGGCTGCAATTCTGAAGGCAGAGATCGAGAAAGGCAATTACGACCTCGTACTCACCGGTGCCCAGGCCGACGATGGTGCCGCTCAGATCGGCGGTATGCTGGCCGCCATGCTTGACTGGCCTTACGCCGCCATTGTGAACGCCATTGAAGTATTGGATGACAAAAACATCAAGGTTGGCCGTGAAATTGAAGGTGGAAACCAGGAGATGAATGAAATACAGCTGCCTTGCGTGCTATCGATACAAACCGGGATCAATGAACCCCGATACGTAGGGATCCGGGGGATAAGAAAAGTTGCTTCCATCGAGATTCCAGTTCACGGTGCGGCGGATCTCGGCATATCTCCCGATTCCGTCGGCGCGGCGGCCGCCAGAGTAAAGCGGGTCGATTATTTTGTCCCAGAACTGGGCGAGGGAGCTGAAATCCTTGAAGGCAGCATGGATGAAGTCGCTGAAAAACTAATCGAACTCTTAAAAGCGAAGGGAGGAATCAAGTGATGACGCAACAGCTTTTTGCCTATATCGTGCACAGAAACGGTGTCGCCGACGATTCGGCTCTGGAGTTA
The DNA here is from genome assembly GCA_050053515.1 of Desulfobacterales bacterium. Lineage (GTDB taxonomy): Bacteria > Desulfobacterota > Desulfobacteria > Desulfobacterales. The sequence continues at coordinate 6,310 of JASFTQ010000180.1, forward strand.
GTCACGGCCGCCAGGAAAATATATCCGGATGCTCCCGTCACTGCCATAATTACGGGTTCGGGTGCTGACCTGGAAACCGTCAGCAATGAAATAGCGACGTCTTACGCGGAGGTTTGGAAATTCGGCAAAGAGGAGTTGGCCTATCCCAATGCCGAAATGATTTGTAAACTCTTGGTGAACATACTCCCGGCAGATGCGATCATCTTGTTGGCCCATGATACCTTTGCCATGGATCTTGCCCCCGGTCTGGCCATAAAGCTCGAAAGCGCATTTGTTTCGGACGCGGTAGATTTAGAAGGCTTGGCGGGAAACGAACTCAAAGTCATCCGCCAGGAGTACGGCGGTATGGCCAGCACCCATGTCCACTGTGATATATCCAACGGTGCTGTCGTCACCTGCCGCCCGGGGTCTTTTGCCTCCGATGAAAGCAAATCCGCTTCCGGTCAGGTTGTTGACAGGTCAGCGGATGTCGGAGACCTTGCAGCCAAACGCCGTTTTCTTGAAGTTGTAGCGGCAGAAGTAGGTGATGTCGATATAACCAAGGAAGATGTCCTCGTATCGATCGGGCGCGGTATTGAAGATGAAGAAAATATTGAGGTTGCCGAGGAGCTGGCCAAGGCCATCGGTGCTGTGGTTTCATGTTCCAGGCCCATCGTGGATGCCAAGTGGCTGGAAAAATCCCGTCAGGTGGGAACTTCCGGTCAAACCGTAAAACCCAAGGTATATTTGGCATTGGGTATCAGCGGATCGTTTCAGCACCTTGGCGGACTTAAAGGCTCTCCTTTTATTGTTGCCGTGAACAAAAATCCCAAAGCACCCATTTTTCAGGTGGCAGATGTCGGTGTGGTGCAAGACCTCCTTGAATTTGTCCCGGCACTGACCGATAAGATAAAAGAAGGGTGAAAAGTTTGGGTGGAAAGTTCACTGTCACCCAAAACTGTTAGGACCATTGAGATGGGTGTAAAATCAGCCGGCTGACTTTATGAAAATGCAAACAACCGGCTATTTTTTTGCCGGAATGACTCTCCGTCTAAACTGGCGCATATGATTCCAGATGAATGGTAGCGTGGGACCTGGTTTCTCGGAGCTCACTGATTGGATCCTCTTTCGAGAGAGCGTTGAACATGAACAAAGGTGCTTTGTTTAAGATAATCCGGGTGGTGGCTGTCCTCGCAACGGCCCTGGTAATAGCCATTATATTAATTAGGCTGAGCCCGAAGGCTGAGCGCCAGATTCCGGTTGAAACCGGGCGTCTGGTTGATGTCATGCAGGTAAAGTCCGAACAAATCCATATGACCGTCGAGTCGTACGGTACCGTGACCCCCCGTGAGGTACTGAAGCTCGTGGCAGAAGTGCGGGGACAGATTGTCGGCTTGCATCCCGAGTTTAAAGAGGGCGGATTTTTAAAGAGAAGAGCAGTCATCATAAGAATCGATCCGAGAACCTATCAGCTGGAAGTGGAGCGCCAAAAGGTTCAGGTCAGCCAGGTAGCGGCAGAATTGCGGCGGTTGCAGCAGGAAGTTCAAAATTTAGCGGCCAGCATTGAAATTGCGGAATCGGACGTGGCTTTGGCCAAAAAGGAAGTCAGCCGGTTGGTAGCGCTGATTGATAAAAATGTAATTGCCCAGACGACCCTTGATAAAGCCAAGCAAACATACCTGTCCAGCTTGGAGCGTTTGCAGAGCCTTGAAAACCAATTGGCGCTGACCGGACCGATGAAGGATCAGCTGGAAGCCCAGCGGCAAATGGCAAAGGTGATGCAGCGGCAGGCCGAACTTGATCTTGAAAGATCAAGCATCACAGCGAATTTTAACGCCTGGGTGCTTGAAAAGACGGTTGAAGAAAGCCAGCATGTCAACACCGGACAACACCTGGGAAGCATCTATCGTGACGGCGCACTGGATATTGAGGTGCGCATAGCTGCGATGGATTTGAAGTGGTTGCCGGCGGATATCAGCCAGAGGGCTCCGTTGCAGGCCAATATAATTTCAGAAAGTGGTGGGACACGACACGTTTGGAAAGGTCGGATGGCAAGGATTAAAGCACAGATGGAAGAAAAAACGCGCACCCTTCCGGTTGTGGTTGAGGTGGCGGAAGCTGAGGCAAGCGGTAAAGGCCAGAGATCTTTTCTTTTAAGGCCGGGGATTTTTGTGACGGTGGAGATTATGGGTAAAAAGATCGACCGGGCCTTTATACTTCCTCGACATGTGGTTTATCCCGGGGATGTGGTTTACACGGTCCAGGATAATCGCTTAACAATTAAGCCGGTCAATATTTTGCGGAGTTTCAAGGACGCCGTAATAATAGATAAAGGACTGAGCGACGGTGAGCTTGTCATAAAAACCCCTTTACCTTCCGCAACAGACGGCATGAAGGTGAGGTTGAAAGAATAAGGAATCCTAAATCGAGCGATTCTTTGAAAAAATTATGCTTCACTGTTGGCTGGATGCCGGATCCGTCCTCTCGGCCCCGGATCAGCTCCGGAATGAGGGATCCGAGACCGGCGTGACGAGCACCTAGCGGGTCTCTTTCGTCATTCCCGCGAAAGGGACTGTGTCACAATTAGTCAAAAGTCGTCATTCCGGACGAATTCCGCGTTGCGGGGTGAGCGGAATCCAGAAAATTGTTCTTTGGATAACTGTAAAAATCGCTCGACAGCGAAAAATACATTTTTCTCACCATAGTCTACCAATTTTCAATCTGGTAGGGGAGCAAAGTGAAAAGAAATTGAAGCCCTTGGCAAAGTGGTCCATAAAAAATCACGTGACCGTCAATCTGGTCATGATCTTCGTCATTGTGGCCGGTCTTTTTACGGTGATGAAGATGCGCCGGGAAATGTTTCCGAAATTCGCCCTGGACATGATCAATGTGAGTGTTGCTTACCCGGGATCGAGTCCGCAAGAAGTGGAAGAGGGTATTTGCATAAAGATCGAGGAAAAAATAGAAGGGATCGAGGGGATTTCACGCATACTTTCTACGGCGCGTGAGGGCAGCGGTTCGGTTACGGTGGAGCTTGAATCGGGGGTGGATGTTCAGAAAGTACTTGACGAGATTAAAGCTGAGGTGGATCGGATCGATACGTTTCCGGAGGAGTCCGAGGAACCGGTGGTTCTTGAAATTGTCAATCAGGATCCGGCCGTTTCGGTGGCCGTC
>JASFTQ010000181.1:0-9253 GCA_050053515.1 Desulfobacterales bacterium
CCCTGCCTGCGCCTCTTGATTCTGCGTTATTTCGGAACATTATTTTGACATCCGTTATAGCTTCCCTTCAATCATGTAAGTCCGGCAGATACTTGCCGGAAGCTTGCAGGATTTTATAGCCAAGTTTCTGATGGAACGTAATCGGTATCGGAAATTCCCTTCCAACCGAAAACGTGATCATCTTTCTGAAAAACTTGGTCTGTTTGGAAATTGAAATGTCCGTCCACGGTATGAATAATGGCGGGTGACCCACCCGGAAAAGAAAAAAAACCGAAACCCCCAGCCCTTCACGATTCGCAACAATCATAACACAATTGTTATACCCGATAGAATATCGCAGTTTTGCGCTGCGAAACCGCCATTTGTCTCCGGATACAAAATTTAACCGTATATATTTCTCTTCTAATTTATGCCATCCACTTATGCGGGACATAACATAACTCATGGAGATCCACAGAATGGGGAAAAGAATAAAAAAATAATTTTCGAATAATTCTTCCATCACTACCAATGACTGCGACTGCAAGAGGGGGGTTAACCCATCAGTGCTGCTTTGGTCGAACAATAAATGGTGTTGCGCGTTATGATACATTATATCCTGACCTCAACAATAAGTAAACCAATATGACAAATCGAATTGGCTACACACCCGGGCTCACCGGGGTAATTAAGCCGACTGCAGGCCTTCGTTTTGCAAGACGCTTTCTGAAGCGAAGATGCCGTCGCCGCGATCTTTCGACAAGCGGGCGCCACAGCCGGTGGGTCAGGCGGTGGCGGATGAGCAGAGACCAGAGGTAATTGGAACGTTTGTAAAGAATGCTCATTGAAAGGTATGGTAAAATATCTCCAGTGCCGCGCGGACATCGCCGCACAATGGACTGCAAGGAGAAGATTTTCCGGTAGCACCACCGGTAACCGGTCCGGAGTTCATTGGGCGTCATATGGCGCGGCCGAAAAACGACATGCGCGGTGTCGTAGCGGTCCCAATCGCGGTGTAAAATCCGCTTTTCTTTTTCGAGCTTTCGGAAAAAGGGGGTGCCGGGATAGGGTGTGAGAATATGAAATGTGGCACAGGCCAGTCGATTTTTTTCTACCCAATTTACGGTTTTTTTAAAAACATCTGGACGATCATGGTCGAACCCAAGGACAAAGCTGGCATTGACCTGGATCCCGTGAGTATGAAATATGTCAACCCGGCGGGCGTAATCCTCAGGCAGCGGGGTCTTCTTTTTGGCGTCGCTAAGATTTTTGGCCGTCAGCGATTCGAAACCCACAAAAACACCGGTACAGCCCGAAAGTGCCATCTCGCGAACCAGCGATGCATCGTCGGTTACATCGATGGTCACGGCAGCACTCCAGATCTTTTCTAATTTGCGAAGTTCACGGCACAGTCTGCGAAGGTAGTCTTTATCAGACCCCAGGTTGTTGTCCACGAACACACCGTAAGGTTCATTGCTCTGTTGAAACTCTTGGGCGACTTGCTCCGGATCCCGCACCTGATAGGGCATTTGTAGTTTTTTAGTCGACATGTAGCAGAAGCCGCAGCGATTGTGACAGCCCCTCGTTGCGATGAGGCTCAGCGTTGTAAGAAAAGATTCCCGGGGAATCAGCTCCCGCCGCGGCCTTGGGTCCTGTCGATAGGGCTGCTTAAAATCCGCAAAGTAGCGTTTCTTCAGGCTGCCGGCTTCCACATCACGAAGGATTCGAGGCCACAACTGCATGCCGTCTCCGATGGCAACGGCATCCGCATGTCGCGCTACCTCATCCGGACAGCTGATGGCATGCAACCCGCCCATCACCACTTTAGCCCCCCGACGTTGGTACCACCGCGCAAGCTCGTAAGCCCGTCTGGCGAAGGTCAGGTGAACACTGATGCCGACCACCGCGGGAAAGGGGTCACGCGGCGGGTGTCCCTGGAGTATATTTTCATCCCAACAGGAAATCACCCAGTTGGGCGGGGTCGCTGCGGCAACAGTGGTCAGCGCCAGCGTAGGCGTCAATACATGCTTTCCAAAACTTGACTGCGGGTCTTTGCGATAGAATGGGTTGATCAGTACCGCATAATTTGACTGCGGTGAAGGCGGTTGAAATTGCGCATCCAGTTTTGGAGCGATTTTCATTTCATCAGGGAACCACATTTTTTCCTCCGTTCAAGACTATCACGCTGATGATGGATACAAAATTTTGCATTTTTGCATATAATATGAGGGTTCTGAACTATTTAATAAAATTCTTTGCCGCATTGATCACATTTGCCTTTGCCTGTTTTTAAATTGAATTTGCAGTACGGACAGTCATCTCTGAGATCTCTTAACAGCCTCTTCCGCTCCTGCCTACGATCCCGGGCCCGGCGCAAGATATCTGCTGAAGGGGAATTACTTGGCCCTTGTGATGGCGGGGTGACTTGTCCGTTCTCCTGCTTAAGGTAGATCAACCGGAGTTTCCAGTTCATGATGATTCCGGCAACCAGCGTGGTGAAACCGACTGCGATAAACAAAGTTCCCCATTCAAGGATATCCCGGGGACCGCGCGGATTCCAGAAGGCCGCTGCACCGAGGAGGGCGATTGAAAAGGAAGAAGTCAAGCGGAAGATCCATGCGATCGCCAACAAACTCAAGGCCGCTGATATGGCCAACCACAGGGGCGGATCAGGAAAAGGATAATGCTGCCAACCCGCCGCAAGCAATGACATGTGAAGTGCTAAGACCGTGCCGATGTACAATCTGGACTGGCCGTTCTTGAATCCCTTCAAAAGGAAAACCAGGCTGCTCGCCAAAGCAGCAAGCCAAAACATTGACGGATTTGACAGAGAAAATATGATGGTCAGAACACCGCCGACCCAGGCAGAGATTTCATCCTCCGTTACAAACGCTAAAATGATAAAAATCGGTGCAATATTTGCCAGATTGATGTCTATGTCGAAAAACCTGATCCATGAGATTAAATGAAACAGATAAAATCCGGCCCATATCATCCAGGCAGCCCTGGAAATACGTCCAAGGTGTTTTTTGCTCTTTGCATCGAGCGCATTTTTGTACATGACAACCGGACGAAACCATAAAAAAAGAACAACGATCACGACACCGTGCCAGGTCATGATTAAATGGATGACGGAGACATCGATACTCGAATAGTAAAGTAAGTAGGGAGCTGCGGCGATACCGCAAGCTGATGAAATCGCAGTCAGGAAACCGACCAAAGGAAGTTTCAGCTGGAATATCCAGACCAAAGCCTTTAATTTCAGGGCAAACAGCAGTATCCAGAACACTGTCGAAATGGCCCCGTAATATGGGATGCTGGATAAATGTTCGGTTTGATAGGTACAGTCAAAGAGAAAAAAAATGTTCATGATGGCCAGGACAACGGCCGGGCGGGTTTGAGCGAAGACGCGGTAGAGGATAAAGCTGCCGGCCAGCAGTAATATCTCATAAGATTCGATGACGGCTGTCAGAATTATTTGTCCGTCGATCCAGTTTATGTTGTGCATGCCTTTGGACACGAGAAACACGCCGAATACAAAACAGGCCGCACTGATAAAATAAAGCGGATTATACTTTACAAACCATTCATAAAGGAGACGATGAATGTAAGTATTGTTGGGTATTTTCCCGGGTTGATCATTGTGGTTCATTTCAATTCCTCCTTGCCAAACTTTTCTTCTTTTCTGATTCAGACGCTGCGGAATCTTATTTTTTGGATAAATTATATCGCAATCATGGTGGTCGATCAAGAAAAAAATTAATTTTTTTATAATTATATCAATATGTTACAATCTTTTTCGTACAATTGCGGTTTTTTCTTCTTCCTTTGTTGTAAAAGTTTGTAAAAGAATGTAAAATTTAATTTAAGAGAATCGAAAAGAAAATGTGTTCAGGGGAGTGTTATGACGGAGAAAAAAAGGCAGACATTCCATGTACCGGAATTAAAACCAAAGGTCAGGACCCTTGAGGCAATATTTGGTGAGAAATTCATGCGATCCGGGCTGAATCCTCGGACCGTTGATAAATGGCTCAAAGAACCGGACCCAACCCCGTATCTTTCTTCTTTAAAGAAGTACTTCGGGGTGTTGGGCCTGAAAGAATCCGATATGATAAAACCCAAGGCAGCGTTTGCCAAAGAAGTTGCGAGAACTTATTCTCAGATAAAAGGCACCGCGCAACTCCAGTATAGTATGGAAGACGTCATTACAATTTATAATAGCTTTGCGGATGGGTTACAGCAAGAATCGGTATTGTTGGGGCAGACGTTGAAGATGCTGCAAAAAGAAACGATTAAGAATGATTATCGGTATCTCAAAGGTTTTTATCATATGTATCATTATTGGAAAAGCGGCGATGTTAATGACACCGGCAAGGTGCGTCGAAATTTGATTCAAATCTATGACCTCGATGAGAACCAGGGGTTTATGAATTGCCGCATAATGATTTCACCGATGAAACATCAGGAAAAAGAAGATTGGTGGGTCTATGAAGGATGGGTGGTGAATATCAGAAACAAGCTCTTCTGGCTGTTTGAATGTGTCAAGGGAATGCCTCCGGAAATTGTAACCTTTCATGTATTTAAACCATCTTTTTGGCCTGAACCGGATCGTTTTATTCTGCACGGAATTGTATCGGCACTTTCTCTGGAGGGCACACCTTGTGCCAGCATTATTATTCTAAAGAAAATCAAACCGGATGACGCCTTAAAATACAGAATCGGATACTTTACCCCGGAAGAAATCAGGGCTGAAGCTCATTCTTTTGACATACTCGCTTGTATCGACAATAAAATTAATACCCCTCACGAGATACTGACAGCCAACCCAATCGGTTAAATTGATCGATTATAACGATTCAAAAAACAACGTTGCTAACTCCAGCACTAGGCATTGATCCGGGCAGGGGGTAAAATTTTGTCGTCAAGATGCAGGCTCACCGCCCCCTTGGCCTTATAATGGCCACTTGCTTTCACTGCACCTCCTGCCGGTCACACTATTGTGGTTAACCCAGAGGCTCGACGTTATGTGCCCATCCACAAAACAATAGCCCTTTGTCACTTAGAACCATCGGCGCAATCAGCTTGACGACAAAAATTTACCCCCTGCCCGGCCCCGTGCAATCGGAATCTTATTTTGTGCTTCACACTAAATTCCCATCTTTTTTTCCTCCTCAGCGATGACTTCATCTAGAATTCGCAGTGCCCGATCGATTTCTTCCTTCTGGATCACCAGCGGCGGTGCGAGCTCGATCGCCATGCGTCCCGGGGCAAACTTCACGATAACACCTTTGCGTTTGGCACGTGTGACCATATTGGCGATGTGATCGAATGGCAGTGCCGCGCGGGTCTTCTTGTCTGTCGTAAAATCAATAGCGACAAAAAGTCCCGTGCCGCGGACTTCGCCCACAATCGGGTGATGCTGCAACTCTCGCAACTTGTTCAACAGATAGGCCCCCATGGCCGCGGCGTTTTCAACCAGTTTCTCGTTTTGGAGAATCGCGATATTTTTTAACGCCGCCGCACAGGGCACCGGATGGTTCCCGTAGGTGTGCAGGTGATTGAATACCTCAATGGGTTGCCACACCCTGTCGGTGCAGCCGGCAGCACCAAGCGGTACATACCCGCTGGTCAGCCCCTTGGCCATGGTAATCAAATCCGCCTCTGTTGCGAAATGCTCGATGCCGAACATTTTCCCGGTGCGTCCGAACCCGCAGATCACTTCATCGATGATCAGCAGAATACCGTAAGTGTCGCAGATATCGCGAACGATGGGCCAGTATTCGGGGGGTGGGGCAAGGGCGCCATAGGCCTGCTGAATGGGCTCTCCGATGAAGGCTGAAATGTACTCGGGACCTTCGAATTCAATAATCTGTTCGACATTCCGGGCACAGGCCGTATCGCAATCCGGATAGATCAAGCCCAGCGGGCACCTATAGCAATAAGGCGAATCGACAAAAATACTGCCGGGGGCCAGGGGCTCCATCACCTGACGCATGGCCGGTACCGACCCCAGCGCCCGCAATCCGATACCATTAACCCCATGATAGGCGCCCCGGCGGGAGATGATTTTAAAGCGCCCCTTCTCGCCTTTGAAGAAATGATAATGCTTGGCCAGTTTCATGGCGGTCTCAACCGCCTCGGAACCGCCGCACTCGAAGGTAAATCGATTGAGGGACCCCGGTGTAATTTCTGCTAGAAGTCGGGCCAATTTCATTGCCGGAATGTTGGCAAAGGCCATGGGCGTAAAATAACTCAATTGGCAAATCTGGTCATACACGGCCTGCGCCAGCTCCCTGCGTCCGTAGCCTACATGCACCGGTCGGGTCACACCGGCCACCAGATCCAGGTAGCGATTGCCATCCGAGTCAAAAATCTCGACGCCTTGGCCTCTCTCGATAATGGTAACACCCCCTTCCAATGTGCTCTTGGGGGTGATGTGCAAAATGAGATGTGCGCTGTTGTCCATGCGGATGCCGTTGTTTTCCATGCTGACCCTCCCGTTCCAATCCTCTGCCCCCTTGCTCGCCGGTATGCAGCCCGATAAAGATCCGACAAAAATAGGGTCAATACCAAACCGTGATGCACGCCGCCAAACCGGCGAAGGATTTACAGTTTTGCCCAAGGGGTCGCTTTGAATCAGATTTTCATATTGAATCTCTGAAGTTGATTACCTCTTTGACATATCTTGAAGGCAATCGCAAGTACCGGCAGTCAAACATATTCTAAAATCGGGCTGTACAGGTTGCGGTCGGGGTGTTTGCGACTTATTTTCTACTTTAAATAATTTTTAGTTCAGGCCAACTGGCGTGTACGTCGCCACGTGATCAGAATAAAAAGGAGGGTTTTATTATGCGCTACGTCATATCTATATTTTTACTTTTAACAGTTTCAACGGTTGCCTTTGGTGCCCAGGGCTCTTCAGTTACGTATCAGGTCAATGGTCAATCTTATGAGGGATACTACATTAGTCCTTCCAGCCGGGCGCCCCTGGTGCTGCTGATCCATGACTGGGATGGACTGACGGCTTATGAGGTCAAACGGGCCGACATGCTCGCTGAATTGGGGTACGCCGTTTTTGCAGCGGATTTATTTGGCGCCGGCGTGCGACCCACCGAGGTGACCGACAAACGCCAGCATACCGGTGAACTTTATAAAAACAGACAAAAAATGCGTGCATTGATGCAAGGGGCTCTGGATGCAGCTAAGGACAGAGGCGCCAGGATCGACAATGCCGTTGCGGCAGGCTATTGTTTCGGTGGCGCGGCGGTGCTCGAGTTGGCGCGATCCGGGGCCGACCTCAAGGGTTTTGCCACTTTTCATGGTGGCCTAAAAACACCTGCCGGCCAAAATTACGCCAAGACGCGGGGGGAAGTTTTGATTATGCATGGTTCGGCGGATTCGGCCATCACCATGGACCAGTTCGCTGACTTGGCTAAAGAGCTGGAATCGGCGGGCATTGCCCACGAAATGATAACCTATGGTGGTGCCCAACATGCCTTTACCGTTTTGGGTGAAAGCCGTTATCAAGAAACGGCGGACAAAAAATCCTGGGAGCGGTTTCAGGAATTCCTTGCGGATACGTTAATAAATTAAAGTGAAAATGAAACCGAAGAAAGTCCCCATGCTGTCCAAGTCGCGCTTTTTGGCCGGACTGCAGTGTCCCCTGCGGTTGTGGTATCAATGCTATGAGCGACATCTGGCCCCTGAAATATCTCCGGCCCAGCAAGCGCTCTTCGATACCGGTCATGAAATTGGCAAACTGGCGACAAAACTATACCCGAAGGGTGTTCTTATCGAAGAAGAATACTTTCGCCATGCTCAGGCCGTGCGATCTACGCTCGCGGCGATGGATAATCCGGCTGTAGACGCCATATTCGAAGCGGCATTCGTTCACGCAGGCGTCCGGATCCGTGTGGATATTCTTCAGAAATTGGAAAACAGTAAGTGGAACCTGATAGAAGTCAAGTCTTCCACCGGGATCAAAGATGTCCACTTAGCGGATGTTGCCATCCAATATCATGTATTACAGGGATCCGGTTTGTCGATCGAACAGGCGGGTGTATTGTATCTGAACAGCCTGTATGTGTACGACGGCAGCCGGCTTGATCTTGAACAGTTGTTTTCCTTCAGCGATCTGAGTGAAAAGATCTTTGGCCCCCTTGAACGGGCCCCTTCAAAATTGAATGATTTCAATGCGATGTTGGCCAGCGACACAGCGCCTTTGATCTCGCCCGATCGACATTGCATGGATCCATATCCCTGCGAATTCTGGGATCATTGCACCCGAAAAATGCCCGAATTCTGGGTATTCGGGCTAAGCGGCATCGGACAGGATCGATTGCTCGAGCTGGCTGAAATGGCCGTCGAAGATATCCGATCCATCCCCGAGGCTTTCCCGCTCACTGAAATTCAAAAACGTATCAGAGACTGCGTCATCAACCAGGAAGAATTCTTTTCACCGGGTCTGGCAACCGAACTGAATAAAATAGAATACCCGATTCATTTTCTGGATTTTGAAACGGTCGCCCCTGCAGTGCCGCGTTACCCGGGTACCCGACCGTTTCAGACGATTCCTTTTCAGTGGTCCGATCACATTCTGAAAAAAAACGGGGCAATTGACCATCAGGAATATCTTTGCGATGAAGACAAGGACCCGCGGGCGGAGTTTGTACGTACCCTTCTGGAAACCCTGAGAAGCAAAGGATCGATATTTATTTACACCAATTATGAAAAAGGTATCATCCGGTCGCTGTCTGAGGATTTACCCTATTACGGCGACCGGTTTACAGAGATTCTGGGGCGAATCAAGGATTTACACGCCATCCTCAAGCAGCATTACTATCACCCGAAATTTTATGGTTCCTTCTCTCTCAAATCCATCCTTCCGGCCTTGTTGCCGGAAATGAGCTATGAGAAATTGTCTATCCAGGAGGGCACGCAGGCCTCGTTGGAATACCTGAGAATGCACGATCCGGCCACGCCTGCCGATGAGAAAGAACGCATCAAAGAAGATTTGCTGACCTACTGCGGCTGCGACACCCTGGCCATGGTGAAAATTCGGCAAGAATTGCTCAAGCGGTACGCGAAGGCAGGTTATAACGGATGTCAAAATGATGTTCCGGGATAACGCAGAATGAAGAGAAGCAGACAGGGGGTAATCGGAATATTATTTTGACAATCTCTCCAACTGAGCAGCCGCGGTAATTGTCATGTGACACCAGTCCCAATCGGGCGATTCAGGGCATCCGATATACCATGGAATTGATATTCATGC
>JASFTQ010000182.1:0-9083 GCA_050053515.1 Desulfobacterales bacterium
CGTTTTTGATCAATCTAAAGCTCGTTGCAGGCGCTTTGAAAACTCGTCCCGCTTGCCAGCGGGACTCAAACAGGTTCAAAGCGCTGATCTTCCACTTCGCTAAGATTGATGGACAAAAACCTTTTAACGACCGCTCAAAATGATTTGGGCAACAGCCCGTAGAGGGTAGATAAAATGCACATTTACTCGCTCGAAAGCTGGAAACACAGCCATCGGTTCAACATCGGCGACAAACAGGGCGAACGTAAAACCAAACAGGTGATCCTGTTGACCCTGACCATGATGGTCGTGGAAATCGCCGCCGGCATGCTGTTCGGATCGATGGCGTTGCTGGCAGATGGCTGGCACATGGGCACCCACGCGGCCGCCCTGGGTATCAGTGCGATTGCTTATTATTATGCCCGTCGCCATGCCGATAATCCGAAATACACTTTTGGTACAGGAAAAGTCGGTGTTCTGGGTGGGTTTACCAGTGCAATTATATTAGCCGTTGTGGCATTGTTGATGATCGTGGAATCGACCGAGAGGCTGATTTTACCGCAGCCCATCAGGTTTGATGAAGCAATTGTGGTTGCAGTAACCGGCTTGATCGTTAATCTGGTCAGCGCTTATATTTTGAGAGACAGCCACCAGTCCCATGATCACGGTCCCGAGCATCACTCCCACCATGCGCGCGACTACAACCTTATGGCTGCCTACCTCCATGTGCTGGCAGATGCATTGACCTCTTTGTTGGCCATTATCGCCCTGGTCGCCGGCAAGGCCTTTGGTTGGTTATGGATGGACCCCCTGATGGGTGTTGTCGGTGCCGTCGTTATCATGCGCTGGTCATACGGCCTGCTGCGGGGCAGCGGCAAAATTTTACTGGACCGGGACGTCAGTATGAAAACGGTGTCGGCCATTTATGCAACTATCGAATCAGAATCGGATAACCGCGTATCGGATTTGCATATCTGGCGCATCGGAACAAATCAGCTGGCGGCCATCATTTCAATTGTAACCCATTTTCCAAAGCCGCCGGATCATTATAAAAAGCTTTTATTCGGCTTTGAAGAGCTTGCCCACGTGACCATCGAGGTCAATCAATGTGACAGCGATCCATGCCTGGTTACCTGAGGGGTCGGGCTGTTTTTTTCACGGCAAGATGCCGGGGTGTTGCCTGCCAGGCCTGACAGCGGCAACTTCCTTGCGTTTTACTGCCGGCTATTAAAAAGTTTACTCCAACAATAACCGACGTCGTGTTTTGCCTTTCTCGGCGGCAATAGCCCTCTGCCCGTTGGAAGCGCAGGAGCGATCAGCTTGTCGTGAAAAAAACACGCCGACCCCTCGGTTACCTAGTTCATTCGGCGGACGATGGACAACAATCGGAACGGCATGGGTGAACGTCGGGACGTCATAAAAGCTTTAAGCGTTATTCATACGGCAGCGAGGCTGGCGTAAGGTCATAAAAAAGCCGGAACAGCTCCCCCTGCATGTTCCGGCATCTTTTTGGACCCAAATGCTTATATGACATGATAAGCACACGTTTCCGTCTGGCTGCCTTCCGGGGGTCTAGCTATTCCCCCGAAGGCCTTAAAAAGGCATTTTCAGGACAAGCTTTTCCATGGCAAATTCCTCCTGGTCAGAGGCTAAGGATTGTTGATCATCCTCCAACTGAACCCGGCAAGTCCGGATGAACCAGCGGCAGGGAGGGTTATTGCCCCTGGCTCATTTGCAAGGCGGGTCCGGGCTTGTGGCGGACCGCGCAGGTATCGAAAGATGTGCCCGCGTCAGGAAAGAGGCTATATAGATACCCGAATCCGTAATCCGGATTGACGTTTCATTAATGCCACTTTGTGGTATTTTTTGTCAACACTTTTTTTATTTTTTTAAGATTTATACGAAAATCGTGATATAGCCTCCAGAAATATAACTGCGGTAGCGTTTACTGATGGTGAAAGCAGTCATTTTCGATTTCGGAAGAGTGATCTCTTCCCAAAAACCGCCGAGCCTGTTTCGCATATATGAGAAGGATTTGGGATTGGCCCCCGGCCGACTTAACCAAATAATGTTTGAAAGCCAGGCCTGGCAGGATGCATTGATCGGTCGGAGAACTGCAGCGGAATTCTGGTATGCGATCGGACCTGAGCTGGGGTTGGATTCCCCTGAGCAAATCAATAACTTTCGTCGCCGGTATCAGGCCGATGAATCGATTAATAAGGGCGTATTTAGCATCCTGCACAAGTTGCACGGACGATACAAGCTGGCGGTTCTTTCCAACTCTCCGCCGGGTTTGGACAAATGGTTGTCCGATTGGGAGGTATCTGGTCTGTTCGATGTTGTATTTTGCTCCGGGGACGAAGGGCTGGCCAAGCCTGATCCTGCGGTCTACCATTCGACGCTGCAACGCTTGGATGTTTTGCCCGACGAAGCCGTGTTCGTCGACGATACCTGGGGCCACGTTCGGGTCGCTCAAAAATTGGGAATCCACGGTATCATCTTTACAAACGATCAGGAGCTGGAGCGCAAGCTTAAGCATTTACTCAGCTGGGCGCCCTGAGAAGTAGGTCTCACCAGTCCAAAAACGAATCAATCAGAGATCGAGGCTGTTTTGGATGCACGGCCCCGGCGGCTCGTCTACTGGGGCAAAACGACGCGATGAAACCCTTCCGCCAGCTCGAAATCCTCTCCCGCAGCCATTTGTTTGCATTTCTGTCTTAACCAATCCTGGAGATCTGCAACGTTTAGCTCTTTCATCTGACTCTCATGGCAACGCAGCGCCTTTATTTTAAGATCGAAACAAGAGGTAATGTCAGAACGAAAATTGATTTCCTCCGCAGCCCAAAACAGGATTTCTTCCACTTTATGGGGCTCCAGCCCCTCTGCCAGCAAATCCGGATATGCCAGGTGATCCCTGGCAAGCGGGAAAACGGCATCCATGGCAACCTGACCGATTATCCGGTGGTCACGATGCCAAAGATAGCGACGATGGGGATCCGAGGTCACCAATATCCTTGGCCGGTAAGTTCTGATCAACCGAACAATCTGCTTCCGGATTTCCGGAGTGTCTTCCAGGCTTTGATCGGCGTAGCCTAAAAAAGCCACTTCATTTACACCGAGAACTGCAGCCGCCGCCCGCTGCTCTTTTTTGCGTATCTCTGACAGTTGTTTCGATGTTAAATTACGATCAGCGGTTCCCTTGTCTCCGTCTGTACAAATCACATAAACGACCCGGCGGTTTTCTTTTGTCCAGCGGGCCACCGTTCCGGCCACGCCGAACTCAGCGTCGTCCGGATGGGCACATAAGACCATGACTTCGGCTGCTTTTGCCACGATACATCTCCTGACGCTAATTTAACAAATTTCGGTAAGAAAGCTCAATTGAGAGCTGCCTCGGCGGAGAAGATGGATTTTTCCACAACTCTGGGTTGCTTGAATACTCCGCGGTATTGCTCGAGCACAGCTGAGGCAATCGTAGACCAGCTGTAATCCAAAACAGACGCCCGGATACTTTCCGTCGAGAATAATGCAAAATCCGCTATAACTGCTTCAATCCCAGTGGCGAGACTTTGCGGAGACATATCGGTTACCAATTTTCCCGTCTCGTCCTGGCGAAGGATACCCTCCATGGCCCCCACCGGCGTTGATACCACCGGTCTTCCGCATGCTAAGGCCTCAAGCCCGACCAGGCCGAAGCTTTCATAATATGAGGGAATCACCAAGGTATCCGCCGCAGCATAATAGGGGGGCAAATTCTCCTGTTCGATCCTGCCCGCAAAGGAAACCTTATCCACAATCCCCAATTTAGCGGCCTTTTGCTGCAGCCGTCGGGTTGCGGGATGATCATCGCCATCGCCGCCAACGATCAATAATCGCAGTTGATGATGGTTCTTCAGATAAGCCATTGCCTCCAACAACCGGCTAAGACCCTTCAAGGGGTCAAATCGGCCGACGTATAAGAGTATGTTATCATCCGGATCCAAGGCTAATTTTTCCCGTGCGGTGGTTTTTTCGATGGGATAAAAGCGATTCAAATTAACGCCGCAGGGAATTATTTCGATCTTCTCGGAAGGCGCTCCGTAATAGCTAATCAGTCTCTGTTTTTCTCTCCTTGTGGGGGCAAGAATGCGGTGGCATGTTTTTATAATTCTTTTCTCAACGGCGATCCGCAGGTCGGGCTCCTGCAATCCAACGCCGGTGCTGTTTTTCACGGCACCAAGGGTGTGAAACATTACCAGGTGCGGTCGCTTCCAGACTCGCTGGGCCCAGTGCCCTAGATTGCCGGACAACCAATAATGGCTATGAATCAGATCATAGTTCAGGTTCTCGGCGGTGCGATAAATTTCCAGTGATCTGAAAAAATCCGGTAAACATGCATACATTGCCATCTTGGAAGTGTTGCCGTTATTTTCGACAGCCAGATGAATCAGGCGTACATTTTCATAAATATCCATCACCGGATGGTAAATGCCATCTCTCAGAAGTGTGTAGATATCGACCCGATGGCCGCGTTGACCCAGCTCCCGGGCGAGCTCCCGGATGTAAACGCTCATACCGCCTGTGTCTTTGGTTCCAAGTTTTCCGATAGGACTGGAGTGTACACTAAACATTGCAATTCTTAATGCACCGACATTCAATTGGTCTGCTCTCCCGTGTGGGCTCTAAGATGCGCCCGGTAATGATGGTTATCGTCAAAGGCCGATTGTACAGTGATACAAAGGAACCGGTTTGCCCCCGAGCCGATGCTTATAGGGTTCCGATCCTTTCAGTAAATCATACGTTCTTTTCCCGGATCGAATGCTCTCCCGGATACTGAGCACTTTAGAAAGCAACCCCACGCTCAATCGACCGTATTGCTTATCATATCCGCTATTATAAAGATATCGGGTCGTTTCATAATCGAAGCACATCACAGCAGCCGTAGGTTTCCCGCCAATGTCAAGAAAGAAAAGCTTTATAATGCGGTCTGTGGCGAATGCCACAGCAATATCTTGGAAAAATGAGTACATTTGATCGTTCATAAAAGCTGACTTATCCCGTCGACTCGCTCTGAAAAGTGTCAGAAACGTATCCATCTCTCGCCTGATTGCTGATACCTGTGCAACGGCGCGGTAATTGACATCACCGACCTCCTGCAATCGCCTGAACTTCCGCCGAATTTCATGGCGTTCCTTGCCGGTCAGCACGCTCAGATATTGATCCCAGCTGTTTGGCAATTCCAGTTCAAACGAAATATCATTGGATTTACATGAGACCTCGCACCCCATTTCTTCAGCGACCGGTAAAAGGTGAGCCATAACAGATGAATCGGGTCGCAATTGCTTCAGTTCCAGCCGTTTAATCCCCTCCCGCCTTAAATGATCAAGCAAGCGGTTGTAAAACAGCGGCGCCGCATCGGCGGAAACCACGAAGTCCAAATAATCACAAACATTGCCCCGACCCAGCAACCGGGCCGTTTCACCCTGGGTCCACAGTGGCGCAATACCGATCGGTCGATCCTTGGACCAAATGGATATCATATAAGGCTCAGAACCCCCACCGAAGTGGTGCCACCATATCTTCAACCAAACCGGCAGCACAAACACGCAATTCCACTGAAGGCGATGGGCGCCTCGATGCCAGTAGTCAATTAGCGTGTCGAATGTTTCTGTCTGTATAGAATTCAAAATCTTTGTGCAGTCTGATTTTACGTATTTCAATGGCCGAGACAATTTTTTAAAGATCCTTAAGTTTTTAGCTGAACCGTTTCACCGGTCCTGGCAGCTTCGGCCAAAGCATCCAAGACATGCATGTTTGCAACACTATCCAGCGGCTGGTTTCCCGGCTTCGCTTTTCCCATAACAACATCACCGAAGTATTCCACCATCAGTTGGTATTGGTCTGCCCCGCGAATAACGTGTTCCTCCCCGATTTCCTGGTCCCGGCCCCGCAACCAAAAAATTGTATCCTTTTCCCACGGGATGAAGGCATCGTGGGGGAGCTCGATGGCACCAGCGTTGCCAACGACGGTAAAAGTCTGCTGCAAAGCACAAATAAAACTAGCCTCCACCACGGCCAATTGACCGCCGGAAAAAAGCAGTGAGCCGACCAGGTGAATATCAACCCCCTTGGGATGATAAACGGCCTGGGCTTGCACTTGAATAGGTTCCGCTTGCATGAGCCACCGAGCCGCACTGACACCGTAACAACCGACATCCAGCAAGGCACCGCCGCCCATTTCAGGTTTCAGGCGTGCATTCCCGGCCGTGTTCAATATATTATCGTCCATGTGATAGCAAAAAGCCGATCGAATCAGACATGGTTTTCCAATGGCGCCGGAATCGACGATCGCCTTGATGCGTTGACTTCGTGGATGGAAACGAAACATGAAAGCTTCCATGAGGAATAAGTCTTTATCATGAGCTGCATCCACCATCTCCTGGGCCTCGTGTGCGGCACAGGACAGCGGCTTTTCGCACAGAACGTGTTTGCCGGCGGACAAGGCCTTTAGCGTCCAGAGGTAATGCAAATGGTTTGGCAGTGGTATATAAACCACCTCAACCGCTGGATCCTCCAGAAGCTTATCGTAACTGTCGCAAAGGTTGGGTATGCGGTTCTCGGTGATCACTTTATGGGCGCTTGCCGGTGAACGCGTGGCCAATACATGCACTTGCCCGTTGCTGGATTTTTGAACCGCCGGGATGACACACTTGCGGGCAATTGTTGCGTTGCCCAAGATTCCCCATTTAAGCTTACCCGGCATGCAACACCTCCACTGAACCCCCGTTTGCCATGGATCGTGCTGCAGCTTCCAAAATTGATACAACCTTCACTGAATCAGCCAGCGGCGCGACGATCGGTTCACCGATCAGGAGGTGATCGGCCAAATTGCGGTGGAAGGGGTAAATTTCTCGATCGGGGACCGGTGGTTTCTGAGGGATGATCTTACCGGTATCGTGGCGGCGAAACACGGTTAAATCCGGCGGCATTTCAGTTGCAGGAATATCGTGCCGATGAAAATAAAGAATAGGGTCAATTTCATAGGCCGTTACATCCTGCCAGTAACCAACAATGGCTCCCTCGGTGCCGAGCAGATACCATTTGGGTTTACGCGCAGCCGCGATGTCGGAATGGATAAATTCGGCTTCCTGGCCGCCGCTGAAACGAATTTGGATGCGCTCTTGATCGGCGTTGGTCACATCATGCCACACACGTTTGTGTCGGGTACCGATCACTGTTTCGACCTTTTCAGGGAACAAACTCACCAGCCAGTCCAGATAATGGGCCCCCCAGTCATAAGCCGTGCCGCCGGATACAGGAGCGTGTGAATGCCAGTATCCGCAGGGATGATGAAAATCACCGACGAAAGTTTCCAGATAAAATAAATCGCCGATCAAACCATCTGCCAGGACCTGTTTAATTGCCAAATAGTCCGGATCCCACCGTCGGTTTTGATGGCAACTCAAGTGTGTCCGCTTTTTTTCCGCCATCTCTACCAGAGCATCGGTCTCGCTGCGGTTCATCGCCAGCGGTTTTTCACAGACGACATGCTTGCCGGCACCCATCATTTGCAAACATAACCGTGCATGCGTATTGGGGGGGGTGGCGATGATGACGACCGCCACAGCCGGATCATCGCGCAATGCATCCGGCGATTGCCAGGTGTTGACCCCTGGGAAATCCCCCCTGGCCTGATCCAATCGCTCCGGATTAAGATCACAGATGGCCTGCAACTTTAATCCAGGGGTACTTTTGGTGCCAAGCCCATGGATTTTTCCGACCGACGGCGCATAACCCAAAATACCAACGCCCAATGAGCTCCCACCAATTGCCCGCCCGGCAAGATAACCCAGCAGGCGGTAGATGATCTGCTGCAGGGCGGGATCGCTATAGGCCTGTAACGTCGTGCACGCTACCCGCCCCTTGCCGACAACACGTTGGGCGAGCACCGGGCTGTGGCTGAACTGCCAGTCGGCATAAAGAATCGTCTCGCTGTCTTCCGCTATTTTCTCCAGGGCATGATAGCGGCCGTTTAAATAGACGGCATCCGCCATACGCTCCGCCAGTGGATGGTTTTGATTTTCAAATAATACGCGCAGTTCCGCCGCCGGGCCCACCGGTTTCTGCCGAACACCAAAAATTTCCGGCAACGGGTTTCCGGATAAATGGACCAGCATCAACCACCCTCCCCCCGATAATGCATACTGCGTTAGGGCACCTATGTCACTCGCCGAATTGTTCGAATTGTCGGTTACAATAACATCATATGAATTCAAATCATCGGTCAGCTCCGATGTTATCACCGGTCGGACATGCGGTATGGTTCCCAGATAATTTAACATGGGCTTCCAAAACATCTCATTTTCTCTGATGACAAAAAGAACGGTTAGCGAGGTATGATGAATCATTCAGGCGTATCTCCTTTTGAGGGGGCATCCCCTTTTACTTGCAGGCCCGTGATATTGGCACCGCCCGATGCAATATTTTTTCTACCTTGCAAGGCGGGCAATGTTCAGATCGTTATAATGGTTGATGTCTTGCGACACACGATTTGAAGCGTACCCTGCAGCAAGCTGCGGGGAATGCGCTCACTATCGCGGTTCAAGATTTCAACTGCCAGCGGTGACCATTCGGGGAGTCTTCAATTAGAATGCCGGCCGTCTGAAGACTATCCCGGATGGCGTCGGCAACCTGCCACTGCTTTTTGTCTCTGAATTGCTGTCTCAATTCGAGCAAGGCGTCCACAAGCGGAGCAAGGCACTCGGCTTTGTTGCCCGGCGAACCTGCCAGCCGGTTTCCCAAAAGGACCATAAGTTCCCGCAGGGTATCCCTGGCTTGGGTGATAAACTCCTCGCTTTCCAAATCCTGTTGGGCCTGCCAGATGGTGCGGTCAAGCTCCAGAAGCGCATTGGCTGATTGTCGCGGATTTTGATCTTCAAGAGCCCTGCGAAAACCCTCCTCGAGGGAATGGACCCGATGCCAAAAAGAATTCTCCCTAGGCCCGCGGATCTTATCAGTCTTCTTGGTGTCGGTGGGTTTTGTTTTCACAACGCCGACCGCATTTTCTCCGCGAAGAATATCAAGTGAAAATCGCTGACCCGTTTCAAAAATTGCCTCACCGTCGG
>JASFTQ010000183.1:0-9061 GCA_050053515.1 Desulfobacterales bacterium
ACAATTAACTCGGGTCGAACGCATAGCGCACGGGCAATGCCGATGCGTTGCCGCTGCCCGCCTGAAAATTCGTGAGGGTATTTGTCCAGGTCCGCCGACCGCAGGCCGACTTTTTCCAACAGTTCAGCAGCTACTTCACGATGTTGGATTCGGGAGGTGCCTTGGATGGCCCTGAGCGGCTCTGTGACAATGGCCTCTACCTTCATCCTGGGATCCAGACTCGAGTAGGGGTCCTGGAAGATGATCTGCATTCGTCGTCGAATCGATCTCATATCCGCCCGACTCAGCGAGAATATGTTGTCACCGTCAAACTCGACCGATCCTTGCGTTGGTTCGAGCAGCCGGAGAATCAACCGGCCCAGCGTGGTCTTGCCGCATCCTGATTCACCCACCAAACCAAAGCTTTCACCACGCGCAACACCAAAAGATACGTGGTCGACGGCTTGAATCCACCCCCGGGGCTTGGTCAGGATACCACCGCCCAATGGGAAGCGTTTCACCAGATCGACAACATTTAACAGAGGAATTTCAGATCTCAACATTTCTCAAACCTAACCCGAGCAAAACAGAACCAAACGTTCTCGTTCAGAGGGTCTTGACTTCAACTCAGGGTCATTGGCCGGTTTTCCTGAAACCGCATTACAGCGTGTTTCGAGTGATTCTTAGCGAAGTGGAGGACCAGCGGCCTGAACTGTTTGAGTCCCGCAAAGCGGGACGAGTTTTCAGGCCGCCCGCAACGAGCTCTAGAATCACCGAAAGACTTACCGTACGCGGGGGAAGGGAAGCCGGTCAATGACCCGGCCTGGAATTACCCTCTATGGGTTTATAAACAGACAGGTACATATCATTACAACTTCAAATCAAGCGGTTTTCTTTTCAGGATGCAGTTTGAGCCAGCAGCGGGCTCGATGCCCGTTGTGTATTTTATACAATTCCGGGGGTTGTGCACGGCAACGTTCAAAAACATACGGGCAGCGGTCGGCAAACCTGCATCCCTTGATAATTTCGTTTAATGGCGGAACGATGCCGGGGATTTCACTCAGGCGGTGGGAGCGATCACCCCCGACCTGCCTCAAGCGGGGTATGGATTTCAAAAGCCCCTGGGTGTAGGGATGAAAAGGCCGGTCAAAAATGTCGGTCACCCGGGCTTCTTCGACCACTTGTCCGGCATACATAACAATCACGCGTGAGGCCATCTGGGCCACGACTCCCAGATCATGGGTGATGAGCAGCATGGACATGTCCAGTTCATCTTTGAGCCCGACCATCAGGGATAAGATCTGGGCTTGAATCGTGACATCAAGGGCGGTGGTGGGCTCGTCTGCGATTAACAGCTTGGGCCGGCAGACCATGGCCATGGCGATCATCACCCGCTGGCGCATTCCGCCGGAAAGTCGGTGAGGGTAATCGTTCATGCGTTTACGGGCGGCCGGAATCTTGACACGATCCAACCAGGCTGCAGCTTCGCTAAAAGCTTCGGATTTTGTCAAGTTCTTGTGAGTGATGAGCGGCTCGGCGACTTGCCGGCCGATGGGTAGCACCGGGTTGAGAGAGGTCATCGGTTCCTGAAAAATCATGGCGATATCGCGTCCCCGAACACTGCGCAAGGACTTAGTGTCCAGGTCAATCAAGTCAACCCCCTCAAATTTTATACTGCCGGAATCTATTCGACCCGGCGGTGAGGGAATCAGTCCCAGTATGCTGAGAGCCGTGACACTTTTTCCGCAGCCGGATTCGCCGACCAGTCCCAGGGTTTCACCCGCCGCCAAATTAAAGTTGACCCCATCCACTGCGCGAATGACCCCCTCGGGCATATAAAAGAAAACCGATAAGTCTTTGATATCCAGCAGGCTGGGGTTCATGAATCTTTCCCCGGGTATAGATAGTGTAAGGCTGTCAAAGCATAAATTCTAGTTGTTTCAATGAGTTGATCTAAATCGACCCATTCGTTCACTTGATGCGGCACCTGCCGATCACCGGCCCCCATGGTGACAATGGGGATGTTTTTCAAGGCCCAGAGGTAAGTTCCATCGGTGGCCCCCGGCACACCGGCGTAAACCGGCTCCCGGGCCGTAAGGTTTCGCGTGGCCCACGCTGCCGCCTGCACGATCGGATCGTTGCGGGCGGTCTGAGTGCAAGGCCTGTCGGTTAACATTTCCATTTCGACTTTAATATCATGTTCGCGCTCCAATTCGATTTTTTGGTCATATTCCGCGTAATCATCGCAAACGTGCTTCTCGGTTTTACTTGCCAGAGACGTTAAACGGTTTATTATTTGCGGGTGCGACTGGGCCGGGATCGTGCGGATGTCGACCAAAAGTTGCGCCCTGCGGGGCATGACATTTAGCTGCGGTGCTCCGTTTGCAGGCGCCTGAATGACCGTTGGCGTGAAACTGGGCCATCCCAGGTATTCATCCCGGCCGTATTTGCTTATTGCTTCCAGCTCCAGTTCATGCAATTCATTAATCAATTTTGCAACAGCCGGCGCACAGTTCAGACCGGTCAGCGGCATAGCGCCGTGGCTCATTCGACCGGTCACCGTAAAGCGAGCCCGCAGGGCCCCTTTCTGGGATATACAGATCAACCCGTCTTGCGGCTCGCAAATGACCGCCGCGGTGATCCGGTCGGCATGCCCCTGGGCGATAAAATGCCTGACACCCAGCATCTGGTCCTCTTCATCGCAAAGCACACCGCCGACAACGGTCCCCCTTAAGTTTAGCGCGGAATTTTTCAATGCCTTCATGGCGATCAGCATGGCCGCCAGATTGCCCTTGGTGTCATTCGTGCCGCGACCGTACATGCGGCGCCCGATAATTTCAGCCCCGAACGGGTCGTAATTCCAGGCCGCGACATCACCGGGGGTGACGACATCCGTGTGACCATCAAACATCAGGCTGCGTTCTCCCGGATCGGCTTCCCAGGTAATTACGACATTCGGTCTGCCCGGTGCGACTTCGTCGCGCTGTATCTCAAATCCCTGCATGTGCGCCCATCGGGCCACCCGTTCGGCTGCCAGTGTTTCGTCGGTGCCGGCGGCCGGATCCCAAACCGAATTTATTCGCACCAATTCTGACGTCAATTGAATCAATTCGTCAGGATCAATTTCCTTTAAAACTTTTTTTATAATTGTATCAGGAATCATTTATATAAAAGCAGAATATCGAATATCGAATCATGAATATTGAACCGTGAAAGTGAGCGCTAACCCCGCAGCTTGCTGCGGGGTTAGCGAGCGAATCAGAAAATAAATAGAATTCCTCTCGGGGAAGATTCCCTGCAGCTTGCTGCAGGGTATGCTTCAATATCGAAGTAAGGAATTCTACCGGATTTAAATTTAAAAACAGAGCATAGCCATACCATCCTTCGATATTCTGCGGTTCTCTATTCCTTGGTTCTGCAGTTCAATAATTTTAAATAAGCATTCATCGACTATCTAATTCGCACCATTTTAGGATCCAGCGTATCTCTCAATCCGTCACCCAATAGATTGAACCCCAAAACAGCCCAGGCGATGGCCACACCGGGAAAGATGGCCATCCAGGGAGACAGGGCCATAAAGGTTTGCGCTTCATTGAGCATTCGGCCCCAGGAAGCATGCGGCGGTTGGGTGCCCAAACCGAGGTAACTGAGCCCGGCTTCGGCCAATATGGCCACCGCGAACTGAATGGTACCCTGTATGAGCAGCGGGGATAGGATGTTCGGTAATACGTGCCGCCAGGCAATGGCCCGTTCACTGACCCCGCTGGCACGGGCTGCCTCGATAAATTCCCTTTCCCACAGCGTCATGGCAACCGCCCGGGTGAGGCGGGCAAATACCGGAATGTAAAATATACCGATTGCCAGCATGGCATTGATCATCGACGGTCCCAGGATCGAAGTAATTAAGATAGCCGTGAGCACCGCCGGAAAGCCGAATAAAAAATCGGAGAACCGCATGATCGTCTCATCGACCAGCCGGCCGTAGTATGCCGAAACCAGTCCCAACACGACGCCGATACTCAATCCGATGGCTACCGTGACCAAGCCGACGATGATGGAATTTACGGCACCCACCATCACGCGTGAGAGAATGTCCCGGCCGTACTGATCGGTGCCCAAAAGATGGCCCACGGACGGGCCCTGAAGACGTTCCCGCGGGCTCATTTTATTGGCATCATAAGGTGTCCAGAACAGGCTGGCTGCGGCCGCAAGAATAATCACCGCCGAGAGTAAGAAGCCGACGGTGAAATTTAGATTCTTAAAAAACGGTTTCATTGTATTCGTTCAGCAGGCCCAATTATTCCAATCGGACCCGGGGATCCAGGCTGGCATAGCACAGATCGACGATGAAGTTGACTAAAACTACCGCTGCTGCCATAAACAACACAATATCCCTGACCACAGGCAAATCCCTTTGGCCGATGGCCTGGAAGACCAGCCGCCCCAGTCCCGGCAGGTAATAAACATTTTCGATGATGATGGCGCCGGCCATCAGCTGACCCAACTGAAGACCCAGAATGGTCAGCACCGGAATGAGGGCATTCTTCAGGGCGTGAATATAGATCACCGTATGCTCCCTGAGCCCCTTGGCTCTGGCGGTGCGGATGTAATCTTCACGAAGCACCTCCAGCATGGAGGATCGGGTCAAGCGTGTCAGGATCGCCGCCCGGATGATGCCCAACGCAAAGGCCGGCAAGATTAGCGCCTTCAATGATCCCCAAAAGTCCGCCGACCAGCCGGGAAAGCCGCCGGCTGAAAACAATCCCCAATGGACCGACAGCAGCAAAATCAACAATATCCCCAGCCAGAATTCCGGCGTGGCCAGGCCCAGCTGGGTAAAAAACATCACGGTCACGTCCCCCGGTCTGTTCTGGCGACGGGCCGCATATACCCCGCAAGGCAAAGAAAAGATTACGGCAAAGACCATGGCCAGCAATGCCAGTGGCCCGGTTACGGCCAGGCTCGAGAGAATGAGGTCATAGACCGGAATATCATAATTGATCGAACGGTTGCCGCGGCCGGTTAGCAGATTCCCCATCCAATCCAGGTACTGCGCAACAAAAGATTTGTCCAAACCCAGCTCGGCCCTTAAGTTTGCCAGCGTTTCCGGGGTGGCATTGATACCCAGGATGATCTGGGCAGGATCTCCAGGCAGGACGAAGAGCACCGAAAAAACCGCTATGGATACAAAAAAGAGCAGAATTGAAAGGATAATCAGTTTTTTGATTAGATAGCGAATCATGGATGTGCACAGATGCCTGGAGTGTTGGAATGTTGGGGTGGTGGAGTAACGGGTGTGAGGCAATGAAAAGTGAGGTTGTCAGCTGTGTCATTCCAATACGCCATTACTTCATTACTCCAATGCCCCTGAATTATTTAGCGTTTCAGCCATACCTGGGTACAATCCAGGGCGATGGTCGGGTAATTTTCCCACCAGTTCATGACATTGGCCTTCATCGCCGGGAGGTTGGGGGCCGAGAACAGATATCCATTCACGGCATCCTCGGCGATAATCTCCTGGCAGCGGCCGAACCATTTGGCCTTTTCCGCTTCGTTGGGTGCTTTTAAAGCTTTGGCATAAGCGTCCCGAAATTCCTGGGAGTCATACTGGAAGTAGTAATTCGGGTTGGCATAAATGCCGATGTCCCAGGCTTCCACATGACCGATCATGGTCAACTGGTACTCTTTTTGTTTGAAAATCCTCTCCAGCCAGAAGGGCCATTCAACGATTTCGATTTTCAGTTTTATGCCGATCTGGCCGAGCATGTCGGCAATCACCTCACCCGCCCGCCGGGAGTAGGAGTATATTGCCGGCAACTGGATGGTCGCATCGAAACCGCCGGGATATCCGGCCTCGGCCAGAAGTGACTTTGCTTTTTGCGGGTCATAGGAAAATTTCTCGGTCAAATCCATGTAATACGGCGTCGACGGCGACCAGTGAGAACCAATCGGTGTGCCGTAGCCAAACATGACCAGATCGACAACTGTTTGACGGTCGATGGCATAAGCCATCGCCTGACGAACCAGCTTGTTGTCAAAGGGCTTGGCCTTGTTGTTGGTGGACATGATGACCTCTCCCGTTGTGGTTCCTGCATAGACCTTAAACCGTTTGTCCCGGGAAAGCTCGGCGGCCGATTCGGGGGCTGAAATCCAACCCAGCACATCGATATCACCGGCCTTCAAGGCGGCGATCTGGGCACTGGCATCACCGATGAACTTGAAGGTAACTTTGTCCAGGTAGGGTAGCGCCGGATTCCAGTAACCATCAAAGCGAATCATTTCCACCCGGTCTCCCCGAATCCATTTAATGAATTTAAAAGGGCCGGTCCCGATGGGCTGTGATTTGGCCCTGCCGTAAGCCTTCATCGGCAGCATGACGGCATCACCCTCGGCCATATGGGCGATAAAAAGGGCGTCAACATCTTTGAGGGTCACGACCAGGGTGTAATCATCCGGTGTTTCGATGTTGCTGATCCCGCGGAAATACTCCGGGTGGGGGTTGACGGAATCCGCACTCATGGCGCGCTCCAGGTTCCACCTGGCCACCCGGGAATCAAACCGTTCGCCATTATGATATGTGACCCCTCTGCGCAAATTGAAGGTATACACCGTGCCGCTGGGTGATACGTTCCAGCGGGTTGCCAAACCGGGGATGAACTGGCCGTCGCTGTTCACTTTGATCAAGCCCTCATAAATATTAGCAAAGACCACCCGGTCAATGGCAGCGGCCGTGTTGGCGGTAGGGTCCAGCCCTGGTGGTTCGGCAGGTTGGCAGACCACCAGACTGCCGCCCCGCATGGGGCCGGCTGCAAAAGCTGTAAGATGCACTAAGGTGAAAACGACTACCAGGTTAATCCATAACAGTTTTTTCATCTTTGTTTCTCCTTTGTGGTAGGATGGGTACCAGAAGACTTAAACAAAAATTTATCTCCTGACCGGGTTCCGTGCAATCGAATTAGCGATCCTCAAGATCGCAGAATGCGGTCATGCCGGCCAGGCTTTGTGCGGTCATAACACCGCATAATATTGATCGGGCCGTGCAGCATGCCGCCGCATGGCCCAAATCATTGATCGATTGCGCCTGGGGTGCGGCGAATACCCCGGCAATCTCCGGTAATTTTTTTTGTCCCGTCGCCAGGCAAAATATGGTGTCACCGTCGAACATCGTATGAGCCGGCCGGACGGCGCGGGCCAATCCATCATGCGCCATCTGGGCCACTTTCTGGGCCTGGGATTTGGTAAGCACGGCGTCTGTGGCCACCAGGCCGATGGTCGTATGTTGCACCGGGCCTGTTTCAAGCGGCGGCGGAAGCTTAACGGCACGGTCGGTCTGATCGCCGAATTCACCATTGATCTGCATTGCAATTTCCCAGGGACGACCCGTTGACGGATTGATCACCGAACCGTAAGAGTTGACCGCAACCAAGGCAGCTACGGTAATACCCGAGTCCAGGACCAGGCTGGCCGTTCCCAGACCGCCTTTGATCCCCCCGGACCATGCGCCGGTGCCGGCACCGACACAACCCGTAGGAATCTTTCCGTCACGGGCTGCTAGACAGGCCTTATGACCCCAGCCGGCATCAATGGGGGGAATAAAATTGGCGCCCCGACCCAAATCATAGAGCACCGCAGCCGGTACGATGGGGGCCACGTATCTTTTTTCCAGTGGAAAGCCAATGCCTTCTTCGGCCAACCATCGTGTAACGCCATCGGCTGCCGCCAGCCCGAAAACCGACCCCCCCGACAATACGACGGCCTGGGCTTTTTCCACCAGATTAAGCGGTGCCAACAGATCCGTTTCCCGGGTACCCGGAGCCGAACCGCGCACATCAACACCGGCCACAGCCCCTTCGGGACAGATGACGGCCGTCACGCCGCAGACGGCATCCGTGTCGGTGTAATTTCCCACCAGTACGCCCTTAATGTCGGTCAAGCCATTGTTCCTGCCGATAGTCGTCACAATTCCTCCAACCTGCTTCTTCGCTTATTTCCCAAAAGTGAAACAAATATGCAATAGGCCTGCGGGGTGTCAAGTGAAAAAGGAAATATTAATATTGACTTATAGTTAAGCTCTGAGATAAACAAACAAGTTTATGATTAATGGACTTCGAATAAATAATATATTTTAAGATGGTTATAAATTTTACGAGGCATATAATTGAGGGGTCGGGGTATTTTTTTACGACAAGCTGATCGCCTCGGAGATTTTAGCCGGCAAGGGGCTGTTGCCGCTTAAAAAGGCAAACTGCGGTGTTGGTTCCCGGGACAGTAACGGGTGTGATCAGCAGAGAGCAAAATGCAAGGCAGTTGCCGCTATTAGACGCGGCAGGCCATAACCCGGCATCTTGTGGTGAAAAAAATACCCCGACCCCTCATATAATTAATTCATTATGTTCTGGAAATTAAGTTACTGATTGAAACCCATGATACAGCTCATTAGAGGATTCAAGGATATACTCCCCGGTGAAGTGGAACGCTGGCAGCAGATTGAAAAAACGGCCCTATCGCTTTTCAAGGATTTCGGCTTCAAAGAAATACGCATTCCACTGATGGAGAGGACCGAACTTTTTGCCCGAAGCATTGGGGAAGACACCGATATCGTGGAAAAGGAGATGTATACTTTTCCGGACCGAAAAGGTGATCTGGTCACATTGCGGCCCGAGGCAACGGCCTCCGTGGTGCGATCCTATATTCAACACAAAATGTATGCCAAGGATCCGGTCCGCAAGTTTTATACCATCGGACCCATGTTTCGCAGGGAACGACCGCAAAAGGGGCGCTATCGTCAATTTTACCAGATAAACGTCGAAATATTCGGTGTCACATCACCCTTGGTTGATGTTCAGCTTATTTATATGCTGGTGATTCTTTTTAAAAGGCTTGCCGTTGAGGACATACAGGCGCATATCAACTCATTGGGGTGTCCCGCGTGCAGGCCCGATTACCGCAAAGCGTTGTCGAAGTTTTTGGTTTCAATATCTGATAAACTTTGCGCGGATTGCCGAAGAAGAAGTGAACGCAATCCCCTGCGGGTGCTCGATTGCAAAGTACCCTCATGTCAAGAGGCGCTCATCGATGTCCC
>JASFTQ010000184.1:0-9044 GCA_050053515.1 Desulfobacterales bacterium
AGCCTGACAGCGGCAACTACCCTGCATTTTACTGCCGGCTATTTAAAACGTTCGATCCAACAAAAACCAGCGCCGTGTTTTGCCTTTCTCGGTGGCAATAGCCCTCTGCCCCTTGGAAGCAGGGGGGCGATCATCTGGTCGTGAAAAAAATACCCCGACCCCTCAAGTATATATAAGTCGAACGCATTGAGTCAAGCAAGAAAGAATTTAAACCCTTGTGAATTAAAGATATTTTGCTACCTGTGTCGCATAAGCCCGCAAACTGACACATACTCAAAAATCGACGGGCTGTTGCCCAAAAATGTCCGGGCAACAGCCCGTCGAGATTTGACCCATGAATCACGTCCATTTATCCTGCCTTGCAAAAAAACTGCCTCAGCCCTGAATTAAATTGATTTTTACCGAAGAGTATACTATCAATAACTGTGTATAAGGCACCGATAATGGGTGGTATATCGCCTGGTGGAGGATCGGTTCGCCAATCTGCAGGCCCTGCCGTTTGAAGCGGGAAGTTTTACTTACACACCCGCTATAGGTCTTAGAATAAGGGGGATGATATGACATCCTGTGTTTTGCTGAACGCAGACTATTCCTTTCTCAATGTCGTTGATTGGAAGCGAGCTATGTGCCTGCTGGCAAAACAGAAGGTTGAAGTTTTGCGGTATTCCGAGAAGATTGTCAGGACCGGTGAAGGCCTGATTATGAAAATACCGGCTGTTATGAAGCTGATCAAATTAATCAGAACCATATACCGGACCAAGGTTCCCTTCAGCAAAAAGAACCTTTTCGTACGGGACGGCTATCATTGTGCATACTGCGGCGTGAAAACCGAGCGTTTAACGATTGACCACATCGTGCCGAAATCGAGGGGGGGCGAGACCAGTTTTGAAAATTGTGTGGCCGCCTGCAAGCCGTGCAACAATAAAAAGGGAAAGCGT
The DNA here is from genome assembly GCA_050053515.1 of Desulfobacterales bacterium. GTDB lineage: Bacteria > Desulfobacterota > Desulfobacteria > Desulfobacterales. The sequence goes on from JASFTQ010000184.1 coordinate 939, forward strand.
ACGCCCAATGAGGCCAAGATGTACCTTAAAGTTAAGACCTATCAACCCACAATTTCGGAGTTTTTGCGCTTAAGAGTAAAAACCCTCGGTATCCAGGAGGTTCTCAAGGGTCTGGGGATTTTCGACTAGGCGCTTAGCGGTTATAGGGAGACGGGATTTACTGCCACCCGGAGCCCCTTTTTGCGAGTGACGTCTGAAAAACGTCTTGTATTTTTTATTGCCGCTTAACTAGCATAACTGCTGACCCACATGCGGACGAGGGTGATATGAAAATTATCGTTTTAGGCACCGGCTATGTCGGCCTGGTGCATGCAGCTGTTTGCTCTGAATATGGCCACGAAGTCTATGCGTATGACAGCGATCTGAACAAGATTGAAGCTTTTTCGACCGGTCAAGCGGAAAAGATCGAAAAGTACGTAAACGAGCCGGGCTTGGCCAATATTATCAGAGAGACACTCGGCAGATACCTTTTCTTTTCTGCTGATTTGAAGTCGATCATTGAGGGTACGGATGCCGTTTTTTTATGCCTGCCGACACCGCCCAATCTGGACGGTTCTACAAACCTGACTTTTTACGATGCAGCCGCCCAGAACATTGCCGAGATGGTTGCGAAGCGAAGGGATAGACGCAGGATCGTATTTATCAACAAAAGTACCGTGCCCATCGGCACAGCCCGTCACCTACAGAAAATCATGAACGCACACGGCGTTGTTAATTTTGGCGTTGCCTCCAACCCCGAATTTTTAGCAGAGGGAACTGCAGTCCAGCAGGCCCGGAGACCCGACCGGGTGGTGGCGGGAGCCGATGAAGATCAGGATTTTAATATTCTTCGCAGAGTATATTCCCAATTTGTCCATCATGTGAGAATAAAATATATAGAGACAACCCCGGAGACCGCCGAGGCCATAAAGTATGTGGCCAACACCATGCTGTTGACGTATATCTCTTTCTGGAATGGTGTGGGCGCCAAGATCGGCGAAAAATTCCCGAATATTGTCATCGATGATCTGCGGCTTGGGGTTACCGCTGACGAGAGGATCAGCACTTGGGGATCGTTTGTCAGCAACGGGGCCGGCGGCAGCTGCTTTGGCAAAGATATCGCCTCTTTGATCTTTCAACTGCGGCGCTTGAATGTCAGCACCAAGATGCTGGAAGCCTCATATGAGGTCAACGAAAATCAAAAAGTTTATCTCATAGATCGGGCCATTACCGAAGCCGGTTTTAAATTCAACAATAAAACAGTTGCTGTGCTGGGGTTGGCATTCAAGAAACACACCAATGATATGCGTGATGCCTCTTCCATCAAGGTTATCGAATCGTTGCTCGGCAAAGGTGTTTCAAAGATTCAGGCTTATGATCCCCTGGCCAACGACACCGCCAAAGACGTATTTGATCCCACCCGGAACATTCTTTTCGAAAAAATTCATTACGACCAGTCCGCTAAAAGAGCCATCAAAGGATCGGATGCGCTATTCATATCCACTGATTGGGAGGAGTTTCGCGGCTTGTCCCGCACAATCGAGGAACTGGTTAAACCGCCCTACCTGATAATGGATGGACGTCGGATGATACCGGATTTTAAAGATTTGGTTGAAAAAAAATATACTTATCTTGCCGTTGGTTCCATGGCGATGATGCCCAGTCAGGCCTGATTGGAGAGGGAAGCCCATTTTTTCCACTCAAAACTCCCCCATCTATCACCACGCCAACAACCTAAATTGTCATCCCAGTGCGCGTATGTATCCAGGGGCTAAGCTTTTTCTCCCGATGTGAAGCTCTCAGCCCTAAAGGGCAGGGGTTCTGCCGTTCGGCAGTGCTTCGCAGCCCGGAAAGGAAAAGATCTGTTTTAGATAGCTTCCCCTCAACCCGCCTAAAAGGCGGGGCTTGCAGGGAAGCAAACCGGTCGCTAAAAATTTGCCCCTTGCCTGGGCTTCTTGCAATCGGAATATTATTTTGAGAATCACTCTAAACACGATAATACCTTCACAATCTATTTCCTTGACACAAATCTGATTTATGATTAGAAATTTTTGATTTGTGGGAATACCCATCATGTCACGGAGGAATCAATGGATTATAAAAAATCACTCAACCTTCCCAAAACAGAATTTCCGATGAAGGCCAATCTGGCCAAGCGTGAGCCTGAGCAACTTCGCGTGTGGGAAGAAAATCGGTTACACGAACAAATCAGACAAGCGTCCAAAGGCCGAGAGCTATTTATCCTGCACGACGGGCCCCCTTACGCCAACGGATATATTCATATTGGCACGGCTCTCAATAAGATTTTGAAGGATATCATTGTTCGTTCCAGACAGATGATGGATTATGACGCCGTTTATGTCCCCGGTTGGGATTGTCACGGATTGCCAATTGAACACAATGTCGACAAAGAACTCGGACTCAAAAAGAAGGATCTTTCTCTGGCGGAAGTTCGTAAACTGTGCCGGGCATATGCCGATAAGTTCATTGATATTCAGCGCGATGAGTTCAAAAGACTCGGCGTTATGGGGGAGTGGGGAGATCCCTATTTGACAATGAACTATGTTTACGAGGCCACAATCGCACGCGAATGTGGTAAATTCGCGCTGGATGGAAGCCTGTTTAGAAGTAAAAAACCGATTTACTGGTGCAACACCTGCCAAACGGCTTTAGCCGAGGCAGAGATAGAATACCACGATGAGACTTCGCCCTCGATTTTTGTAAAATTCTTTCTGAAGGATGACTTAAGCAAAGAATTACCGGCCCTTTCAGGAAAAAAAGTTTATGTCGTCATTTGGACAACCACCCCCTGGACGATTCCGGCCAATCTGGCCATAGCGCTACATCCTGATTTTACTTACACTGCTGTGGATGTGGGCGGAGGGGAGGTTTACATACTGGCCCGGGAACTTGTCGAGACCTGCATGCGATCTTTCGATATTTCTGATTACTCCCGCATCGCTGATATTGATCCCAAATACCTCGAGCGAAAGCGAAGCGTACATCCGCTTTATGACCGTGATTCGGTTATTATTTTAGGAACGCATGTGACCCTGGATGCCGGTACCGGTTGTGTTCACACCGCGCCCGGACATGGCCGCGAGGATTACGAAATCGGCCTGGTCTATGATCTGAGCGTATATTCTCCGGTTGATCACCAGGGCTGTTTTACCGAAGAGGTTGGGTATTTTAACGGCCAATTTGTATTTGACGCCAATCCAAACATCAACGCCAAACTCAAAGAAGCCGGGGCCCTGGTGGCTGAGGAGGATTTAGAGCATTCCTATCCCCACTGCTGGCGGTGCAAAAACCCGGTCATATTTCGCGCCACGCCTCAATGGTTCATTTCAATGGACAAGACCGGTTTGAGAAAAAAAGCACTTGAAGCCATTGATCAGGTAACCTGGATACCGCACTGGGGCAAGGATAGAATATACGGCATGATCGAAAATCGTCCGGATTGGTGTATTTCCAGGCAGCGGGCGTGGGGGGTTCCGATTGCAGTGTTTTACTGTGAAAAGTGTGAAGCCCTTCTGCTGGAACCGGCAATAATGGAAAAGGTTTACGCCACTTTTGAGGAGCACGGTGCCGATATTTGGTTCGAAACTGATGTAAACCAATATCTTCCGCAAGGCACCGCCTGTCGGGCATGTGGCCACCAGTCGTTCATAAAGGAGAACGACATTTTGGATGTTTGGTTCGACTCCGGAGTCAGCCATGCAGCCGTGCTTGAGCAGCGGCCAAATTTAAGATGGCCGGCCGACCTTTACTTGGAAGGCAGTGACCAGCACCGGGGATGGTTCCACAGCTCTCTTCTGACCGCCGCCGGTACACGAGACCGTGCTCCCTATAAAGCTGTTTTGACCCATGGATTTGTTGTCGATGCGGATGGTAGAAAGATGTCCAAATCTCTCGGCAACGTCATCGCACCCAATGAAGTCATCGAGAAATATGGTGCCGAAATCCTGCGCCTATGGGTGACCGCAACGGATTACCGGGAAGATATTCGTATCTCCGAAAACATCCTGAAGCAGCTCAGTGACGCGTACCGCCGGATTCGAAACACGAATAGATTCATGCTGGGAAACTTGTTCGACTTCGACCCTGAAAAAGACGCGGTGGCCTATGAGTCGATGCTTGAAATTGATCGATTTGCGCTACACAAGCTTCAAGATTTAACCAAAAGACTGCGCAAGGCGTATGCGGAGTACGAATTTCATATTATCTACCACCGATTATACAACTACTGTGTTCTCGACCTTTCAGCATTTTACTTGGATATCCTGAAAGACCGACTGTATACCTCACCGTCGAATTCCGTGGAAAGAAAAAGTGCCCAAACGGTTATGTACTTGATGCTGGATATAATCTCAAGACTCATGGCTCCGATACTTCCCTTCACGGCCGAAGAAATTTGGGATTATATGCCGCATCGCAACGGAAAACAAAACAGTATCCATATGACGGCCCTACCCGCGGCCGACAGCGCCTGGGAAAATGATCAATTGTCGCAACGGTGGGAACAGCTTCTGACGATACGGGGCGAGGTGACCAAGGCACTGGAGGAGGCTCGCGCCGAAAAGCTCATCGGACATCCTTTGGATGCAGCGGTTCTGTTATCCGTCCCGTCGGATTTATATCAAACTTTATCGCCGTTTGCAGATGACCTCAGATCCATATTGATTGTTTCCAAAGCGTCACTGGTCAATGATCAAAAGCTTGAAGGGGCCTTCGAGAGTGCCGAAGCGGAAGGATTGTTCATTCGGGTCGAGCCCGCTGCAGGAGAAAAGTGCGAGCGCTGTTGGATCCATGAACCATCGGTGGGCGCAAGTTCGGAGCATCCCACGATTTGTGACCGATGCCTTAAGGTACTGGATCGTATTGATAAGGATTTTTAGCAGATGAAATCAAGCTCAACGGCCACCGGGGACGACAACACCAGGCGCAGCAGATACATCGCATTGGCCGTCATTGCCGGTATAATCATAGCTGCCGATCAGATAACCAAAGCGTTCATCTTAAATTTTCTTCCGCTGCACGACTCCATTTCCGTCATTCCAGGATTTTTCAATATCACCCATATTCATAATCCCGGTGGGGCTTTCGGCTTCTTGGCCGATCAAGGCCAGCAATTGCGCAATATCGTGTTTTTGTTTATTTCCTCCCTGGCTGTCTGTTTGGTATTCTGGTTGTACAAAAAAACGCCCGCAACGCATCCTTTACTTGCGAGCGGTTTTGCACTGATATTCGGGGGTGCGATTGGCAACCTGATCGACAGGGTTCGATTCGGAAAAGTCATCGATTTTCTCGATTTTTTTATCGGCAACTTGCATTGGCCTGCTTTTAATATCGCTGACAGCGCGATTTCCGTCGGCATCACCATATTCGCCGTGCATCTCGTGTTTAAAAAAATGCCGGATTGATGGATGGATATGCTTTAGGGACAAAAATGATGGGGTCGCTAAAGTTTTTACTTGCTGTGAATGGTTAATCGCTCATGTCCATACGACTGCCCGGAATAGCTCAGCTGTCCATATTTATCTATGCTTTATCCGTCACGTTGAGTCTCATGGCTGGACTCGCATTCGCCAGGCATGAAGCCCGAAGAGCGGGAGTGGAACCAGCAAGGATTATGGGTCTTTGTTTTTATCTTTTGGTTGCCGCTATTTTGGGCTCCCGATTATTGTATGCGATCCTGAACCCCGATCCATTTTTAAATGACCCCCTGGAAATTTTTAAAATACGGAGAGGGGGTGTCGTTTTTGGCGGCGGTTTACTGTTTGCCCTTGCCACCGGGATCATATACCTGAAAAAAGAAAATCTGCCTTTTTGGAAAACGGCTGACATCATGGCACTTCCCATCGTCTGCGGTTATTTTATTAACCGATTGGGTTGTTTTTTTGCCGGATGTAGTTTCGGCGCTTCGTATGAATCTCCCTGGTCTGTGTCAATTTTTCGATCCCATTCAATCATAATGAAAGGTGCCCCCTTGCAGCCTTCGTATCTTTATGCAGCATTGAACACTTTGCTGATAATTGGGGCTTTAATGATCCTTCGCAGGCGAAAAAAATTTGATGGTCAAATGTTATGGTTTTGTGTCCTGCTGTATGGAATTGCCCAGTCACTGGCGGCAATATTTTATGCCGGAACTCGGGGCCATTTTTTTTATGGTATCGTTTCTCAATCCCAGTTGATGGGTGGATTAATGGCAACCATTGCTATTGTTATGCTTGTTTACCTCGGCAGAAAGACACGGGGAAGTCTCCCTTGACGATTGAAGATTGCAGCGGGCAGATTTAATCCTCAATCGCCAATTGTCATTCTTCAATCGTCAATCTTAAATTCAACGACTATGTCTGAGATCCCCTACAAATCGTTTGATACTTATATCAATGGGTTTACCGCAGATTCGGAGAAAACGGTGACCGAACACCGGATTGAGTTTGCCCCGGTATATTTGATTTGGGGAGAAGAATTTCTTTGTCTGGGGATTTTTGAGAAGCTTTTAGCGGCGCTGATGCCCGCGAGTTCGAAAAGTCAGAATCTAGAGCGCATTGAGGGCCCCAATGAGGATATCAACGAGGTAATCGAGCGAGTAAGTACCTATTCGTTATTATCCGCAACGAAATTGGTGGTGGTGACCGATTCCGGAATATTTGATTCCAGACAAGACAAACACCGCCTGATTGACAAGGCCTGGCAGGCTTACCTGAATGACGATGTCAAGAAAGCGGCCAAATATCTGATGACTTTGCTGGGCCTGTTGGATTTAGGCTATCAGGATGTCAGCAGGGAAAATCGCCGAAAAACGTTAAAATATGATTTTGGCAAGACCAACGGGGAAAAATGGCTGGACGAGGTCATTGACTTCTGCCGGGAAAGCAATTTATCCCCGCCGCCGGTGGCTGATGAAGGCAGTGCCTTGCAGCAGGCGATCGAAAAAGGATTCCCGCGAGGCAACCATCTTATTATCATCACCGAAACAACCGACAAAAAAAGCAACCTTTATAAAAGTATTCGCAAACACGGTATTGTCATCGACTGTTCCGTGCCTAAGGGGGACCGTCGCGCCGATAAGTCAGCCCAGAAAGCAGCACTCAGTGAACGCCTGAACGCCATCCTGGCTGAAAACCATAAATCCATTGATCGGGATGCCTGGCAGACGCTTTATGAGATGACGGGATTTCATCTGCGAACTTTTACCCAAAATGTTGAAAAACTGATTTCATTTGTCGGTGAAAAAAAGCGGATCACCTGCAGTGACGTCGAATTTGTCGTTCAACGGACAAAAAAAGATCCAATTTATGCCTTTACCAATGCAGTTACGGATAAAAATGTTGACGAGGCACTGTTTTATCTGGAGTCGCTTTATTTTGATGGCTCGCAATCTATCCGTCCGGAGCAGATATTGGTGGCCATAACCAACCAGGTCCGCAAACTTATTCTCATCAAAAGCTTTGTCAAAAGCACTCGGGGTAGCAGCTGGTATGCGAGCTGTTCATATGGTGATTTCAAAAAAAGCGTTTTGCCGGCCATTAAAGAATCGGATAAGCACTTTATAGAAAAGGTGACTGTATGGCAAGACATGCTCCCGGCGGATAAAAGCCATCCGAACAAAAAGACAAAGGCGTTTAAAAAAAGGGTGGGGCGACCAGGTACGGAACTGTTGATTGCAAAAAACCCTCATAATCCGTATCCGGTCTATCAAATGTTTAAAAAATCCGATAAGTTTACCGAAGAACATCTGTTTAACGCTCTTGAATCCTTGAATCGCGCAGATTTAAGGATCAAAACGTCGGCCGCCGACAAGAAGCTTGTTTTGGAAGAGGCCATTATTAATATTTGCCACTAATCTCTGAACTATTTTTTGCCATTAATCCAAGCTTTTACACGGACTGCAGTTTCAACGGATTAGAAATTTCATGAAACCTTAAAAAGTCTCAATTTCCGTCATTCCGGCGTTCGCCGGAATGACGGTCCGAGCGGGTTGACGATCTTTTAAGAGAGCATCAAATTTGAACCGTGAAAGTGAGCGCATTCCCCGCAGCTTGCTGCGGGGTTAGCGAGCGATTCAGAAAATAGATAGAATTCCTCTCGGGGAAGATTCCCTGCAGCTTGCTGCAGGGT
>JASFTQ010000185.1:0-9035 GCA_050053515.1 Desulfobacterales bacterium
CCCAAAAGCCGAAATAGATTCGATGACATCCGGATAAAGCGTTCCCTGGGCCAAAAATTCCGCATCCTTGATTTTACGCGCTTCTGCTTCAAATACTTCCATAAAAACCCGCCCGATTATTTTACGCTTTTTTTCGGGATCCATGACTCCGGACAGCATGTTCAGAAATTTTTGCCGTGCATTTACAAAACGGATATTGATTTTGAGGTGTTGTTTCAATGAAATTCTAAGGCTTTTCAATTCATTTTTTCGAAGCAGCCCGTTGTCGACGCAAATACAGATGAGGTTTCTTCCGATGGCTTTATGAATAAGCATGGCGGTGACTGAAGAGTCGACCCCCCCACTTAACCCTAATATCACCTTTTTTTTGCCAACCTGTTTTTTGATCTGCGTTATTGAATCTTTCGCAAAGGATTTCATGGTCCAGGATCGTTTACAGCGGCAGATGTCAAAGAGGAAATTGCGAATCATTTTTTTACCCTGGGATGTATGTTCAACCTCGGGATGGAACTGGACGCCCCAGAGTTTTTTAACCGGATGCATAGCCGCCGCCATTCGGGTGTTGGTGGTCGATGCCGTGGCAACAAACCCCATCGGCAATGTTTCAACCGAATCGCCGTGGCTCATCCAACAATTGGTCTTTGGCTTTACCCCATGAAACAATCCCCGGGATTTGGCAATCCGCAATTCCGCAAAGCCATATTCACGTTTATCAGCTTTTTTTACGCGACCGCCCAGGCTGTGCACCATGAACTGCATGCCATAGCAAATGCCCAGTATGGGTATGTCGAGATCAAAAACGGCCGCATCCATTTTGGGGCTATTTTTTTCATAAATGCTCGAAGGCCCGCCGGATAAAATAATTCCTTCCGGGTTAAGCGCTTTGATGGCTTCGATTGCTATGCTCGGACTTTCGATCTGGCAGTAAACCCGGCATTCGCGCACGCGTCGGGCGATAAGCTGATTATACTGTGAACCAAAGTCTACGATCAGGATCATTGGGCTCCTCGCAGAATGGGCCTTTCTGGGCTCAGGCAAGGCATCTGAATTGCGAAAACAAACAGAATATGTTAAACAGCGCCACAATTGTCAACTCTATTTTCCCGCTCAAGGCGGGGAAAGGCAAAAGCCCTTCAGTGATTGAAACGGTGCACTTGCAAGTAGCCCCAGGGTTGTATGGCAGGAAATAAATATGGGATCCATAATTGTTCAAATATATGAGATTCAGACGCCGGCTGATGCCGAAAAACTTATTGAAATCGGTGTGGACCGCATTGGCAGTGTTGTTTTATCACAGGCATCATGGAAAAGTCTGCCAATTCGGGAAACGATAAAAGTGTCCGTACCTACAAAATCCCAGAGCAGCCTTATCCTGCTTTTCAGTGACCCGGATACGGTGTTTCGGGCCCTGGACTATTATCAACCGGATATCGTTCATTTTTGCGAAGCCCTTGGTTATCATCGACGGAACTGTTCGAGCATGGTGGCACTGCAAAAAAATATTCAGGTGAGATTTCCGGAAACTAAAATCATGCGCACCATACCCATCCCGCAAACCGGAATGGCGGAACGCGCACCTTTGATTGAACTGGCCCGCATCTTTGAACCGAGGAGCGATTATTTTTTAACGGATACAGTACTGGTAAAATCAGCAGCCGACGACCCCGGCCAACAGCCGGTCAGCGGGTTTATCGGTATCACCGGCCAGACCTGTGACTGGGATGCTGCCAAAAGTCTGGTTGAAGCAAGCTCAAAGCCGGTTATACTGGCCGGTGGCATTTCACCGGATAATGTTGCTTACGGCATTCAACAGGTTAAACCCGCCGGTGTCGATAGTTGCAGCGGCACAAATATGGTCGATGCAACCGGACGTCCTATCCGGTTTAAAAAAGATTTCAGCAAGGTAAAGCGGCTGGTTTCAAAAGTGCGCCAGGCCGAACGGGCATTATCAATAAGTGCACCGGCCACTCGACACTAAAAAATCAGTTAAACAGGCTCAGCGCCTCACAAAAGGCGCAAACCGGTGAAAAAGGGGGTTTTGAAACGGCTTCGAGTAACTTTATTTCTGCTTGGCAAATCGGCAATATGGTGTATCAGAAATAACTTGGAAGTCGCCGGTGTGAATAGGATTCAGGATTGAAGCTCCTCGTCCTTTTTGATCACTGAGCACATATCCTGAGAAATCGACGCTGACCGATATATTTTATTTATTGTTATAAAGGAGGCTCTATGTATGAAAGCGGTGATCTGCGCAAAGGCCTAAAAATGGAGATTGACGGAGAACCCTACATCATTGTGCAGTTTGAGTTCGTCAAGCCCGGGAAGGGACAGGCGCTTTACAAGTGCCGGTTGAAAAACATGGTGACCGGTGTCCAAATCGATCGAACGTTCAGATCCGGCGAAAAGTTTAAGGAGGCCAACCTTGAAGAGCGCGAAATGGAGTATTTATATTCAGACGGAGGCCAGTACTGCTTTATGAACACATCGACCTATGAACAGGATTTTTTGTCGGAAGAGCAGATTGGGGAAGCCATGAATTTTTTAAAGGAGAATACGGTTTGCAGCATTTTGTTGTTTCAGGGCAAACCGATCGGGTTGTCGTTGCCCAATTTTGTCAATTTGAAAATAACCAAAGCCGATCCATGGGTGAAAGGGGACACGGCATCCGGCGACACCAAACCGGCTACCCTCGAAACCGGTTATGATATTCAAGTGCCCCCCTTTATCGAAGAAGGAGAGATTGTTCGTATCGATACGCGCACCGGTGACTATGTCGAGCGTATAAAAGAATAGATTGATAGGAAGTGGCCATTTCCGAGCCAAGGGGGCCGTGATTGTGCATCTTGACAACAAGAATTTACCCCCTGCCCGGGCCTCTTCATTCTGCTTTATTTCTGCTTAAAAAAGATATCACCAAAATAAGAGATTGCCGATTCCCGGGTATTATCCGAATCCGTCATTATCATTATTGCGCCGATCATCGGTGGCTCTTGCGAAAAGGCCGCCTTGTAGTCCTCCAGGACGTTGCGTTCTTCTTCAACCCAGGTATTCAAGCTTGATTCACCACTTTCGACAACGATCATTTTTACGCGATCGGTGTAGGGGTTTGAAACCATTGTTCCCCGGGGTGCCTTACTGCTCCAAATATAGGTTATTGCAGCGTTTGGAGGGTATTCGCCGTAAAGCAATCTTACGGCTTTGTATCGGGTTCTTTCAAAAAAACTCAGTTTTTTGGGATCATACTCGAAAGCAATGTACAGGCGCGCGGGGTAATCATCTCCCGCCTTTTTGGAAACATCCCCTTTTTTGAAGATACTGGTTGCCTTCCAGCGCCACTTGACAATTGGATAGGTCCTTGGATCAATCTTGATTTTATGGATGAGTCCCGATGCCGAAGCTTCGGAGACTGCCTTGACAACCATTACACCGTTGTCCTTTACCAGGGTGTATTCCGTATGACGCGTGATTTTTTTGAAGATCAGCGGTTCCCAGCCGGGCGGGAAATCGTCTTGGGCGGAGGCGGCCGCCGAGAATTTTCCAATCTCTAGGACGGTCTCCGTTTGGGCCTGTATGTCGGAAACTATTCCGTTAAGACCCAATGTTGCCGCAGCCAACAGCCATAAATGGATTTTGATGCTGAATAAATGCTTCATAGCTGCCGGACCACCTCGCTAAACCTGCGATCGTACATCTTGCCGATGCCGTAATCCTTGCGCCGCATGAACTTTTCTTTGGCAGGTCCGATGATGTGCATCTCGGGATGGATGTCTTGAACATCCAGGGCGATTGTCATCTCTTTGGTACAACCGGTGCTGAACGTCGCATCCTTTCCCACCCATTCAGGGGGTACCTTGCTTTTCATGATTCTAAAGGCCTGGGCGATATCCTCATAAGTTTGGAAGCGCCATATATCGATCAGTCCGCTTCGCTGGACGATCTCCCACATGTACATTAAATCGTCGGCATCCATGCCGGGCTCAAAATGCTCAGACGGATTGATTATATGGGTCATGGCCGACTGTTCCTTCAAATATTCAACAAACACAGCCATTATTTTTTTGGCGGTCTTGATTTTTCCGGGAATGGATCCGATGATTCCGCTGTAAAATACGATTGTCATGCCCTTTTTTTTCGCCGCTGCCATTTGTTCAATGATCGTTCCGGCTTTTTTTTCCAAGTCGCCGTGGGAAAACTTGACAACGGCCGGATGCCTTGGCTTGTAGCTGATATTTACGGTTCCTGTTTTGGTGCCGGAAATATTGAATATATCCTGGGTAAACTGAAAATGACTCTCCATGAATCGTCGCTTTTGGTCGTGACCCCTGGATATCACAGCGTCGACTTCCTTAAACATGCGGGCAAAGGTTGTCGATGCCAGCAAAAGGTTTAAGTTTTCGCGGGTCCCGTCGGAAATGACGATGATGCTGTAGTGGCTTTTTAGGGTTTGTACCAGTTGGTTTTTACCCAAATTGTGGTCTTCAATCAGCAAAGACCCTTCCAGTTCGCGTTTCAACGTTTCGTCGCTCTGGGCGTCGTAAAAATCCACCTTTGTGAATAAAGGGCCCTCCTTGAAGACAATAATGACCCTGTGACCGAGCTTTGTCAGATACTTTATGATCGCTAAATCCACCATGACTTCGCCGGCTTCATTTGCCAGCCATAAGATTTTCTTGCCCCGGTCGCTGTCTGTGGATGCTTCATGCAGGCCAAGAAACGCGTTGAGCGGCTTAACGCCGTTTCCCGCCAAGGGCTTTGCGAATATCCCGCGAAAATCTTCGAATTTAAATTTTTCGGTGTCTTTGGTTTCCCACAGCGGTTTTTGAGCAGTGAGCGAAAAAAGGCGCTGGATGGCAATCTGATCGGTGTAGCCTCGAATGGCGGACAACCGAGTTGAAGAGTAATTGAGGGTCAAAGGGTCTATGTGATTCAACGCCGCCTGGAGGGCATTTGACCTCAACACTTTGTCCGCACGAAAATTACGGATCGCCTTTTCATAAAGGTAAGGGTCTTCAATTTGAGTGCGATCAAGGAATATCCGAATAAGACGTTTTTCAAGTCGGGAAGGGATCATAATTTGATCCCGGGTTTCGTGTTCGTATTTAATTTTTATCAGGGCTTCAAGATAATGGCGCTCCTTTTCCCCTTCGACTTGATCCGCCATCAGGTTCATCACCCGGTTTAAAACTTGCCGGTATTCTTTTCGAAGAAATTCGGATTTCTTGCGGCCCATGATGGACTCAAACATTCGTTTTGAGCAAGGATAGTAGCGTTCATCCTCTTCCAGATATACCATGAAGCGCACTTGTTCCGGCGGAGCGGCATGATCCGGATGGGTTATGTGATCAAGATGATTCTCGATCAAAAATGCCGTAAACCACGCATCCTTTTCAGGGCTGTGGCCGGGAACGTAGATATTTGATTTCTTCTTTTTTAGGGGTGTTTTTGCCATTTTATTTTTTAATCCCCTCAAAGGTAATCGAGAATTTGGATGAGATCGGTTATCGACAGATCCGGGGACACGTTCCTGCATCTGGGGTCATTTTCTCTCAGGCGCAACGATCTTGCATCACCGGCAAAAAGAGCGGTATTGAATCCGACCGAATGGGCCGGATAGACATCGTTTAGCATATCATTTCCCAGGTAGAGCACGGCTTCTGTGGGGATTCGTTTGATTCTCAACTGCTCAGCGGCCAATTCAAATAGGAATCGAGAGGGTTTGGCGTGTTTTTGCTGATACGAAAAAAATAGCAGCTCCGGATCAAAGCCCAGAGTAATCAGATCGGAATCAAAAAACCATTCAAACAGCAAAGGGGTGTAAAACTGGGCATTGGAGATAATCCCCAATGTGAGCTTTTTTTGCAGGCACCCCCGGAGGGTTTCTTTAAGGTGGGGCATGGGATAAACCGGGTTGGCAATCATTTCAAAATCAACCGCAAATGCTTTTGCTCGATTCAGATCGGTTATGTCCAGCACCTGCTGCCATATCTGCTCTATTTTGATTTCCGGGTAGTCTATGCCGGATTGCTTTAATTTTTGATGTTCTTTTTCGATGGCAGCGAAAAAATCATTCAGCAAAGATTCAGCAGGCTGGCGGATTTGATATTTACCCAACAAATTTTGTAATTTCCGGATACTGTGTGACGATTTTTTGGTGGTGCCGATATCGCCGGAAGCACTTACAAAAAGGGTGCCATAGATATCAAACAGCACGCACTTGACTTTTTGCTTGAGCATTCCTCCGGGTTTAATGTCGGTCGGCAGCGGTCTCAGCGGTGTTAGACCACGTTGCATTGCTTTCCTATTCAACATAATCTCCCCATTTGAGCAGGCTGAATTCATTCAAGTTCAAAAAATGATTCAACACGGCAGCTTTATCAATGCGCTGACGAATGGATGCCTCAGCCACCCGAGCATAAATCTTCAACAAGTTTGTCCGGTACGATTCGCGATTGTAGCTTTTCGCAACCGCCATCCGGTTTTGTCTGATGAGCCCTTCGATATCAGCCACCCGTCCCGGGTCGATAAGATACGGATTAAGCCGGAGAAGGGTTTCAAAAGCACTTTTATTTGATAAGACAGTTAAAATAACTCTTTTTTGCAATGCTTCGTCCAGCATAGCGAAATCAACCGTGTCATTTTCCGCGATAGCGGCAAAGGTATCTTTAATGACGCTGGGGTCGATTGGATAGTCAAAAAGGTTGCAGTTTTTTAAAACACAAGCCTGCCATTTTGAAAAATAATCATCTTTGCCGATCCATTCGAGCGGCACAAGCAGCCTTTCATATAGATGATCCAGCCGTATACCGTTTCGTTCAAAATCGAAACAGATGCCGGAAAGCTTTCGACCCCACACGAGTTTATTTGCCAGCCAAGCTTCGATGAAGGAAAAACCAAATCCCTCCGTGATGCTTGTAGTGATAAGAAAGCGGGAGGTTTGAACGAGATCTGAAAAATCATGGACGAGACCGGCATCGAATTCGATCTTCAGCCCGTTGTCGGTTGCGAAGGCTTTCCAGCCTTCGTAACTGGCGATATCAATTGGACTATTTGGCGGAAGGGTGATGACCAGTGATTCATTATTTCGGAAAAACAATGACAAAAGTGCCGCTTCTCCAATATTTTTTCTTCTTATTGCCCGAATGGGATAGAGGACGTGGGGCGGAAAAGATCTCCGGGCTTGTTTGAATTCCAAGCCTTTTACAATGTTGAATATTTTATGCAGCCCGTCGGTTTTCAATCCGGCCTTCAAAAGTATATCATAATCGCGGGAGTTGATGACACCGTAATGACAATCGGACGGGTATTCCTCCGAGAAGTAGGAGCGGGGACGGCCGTCTTCTGCAAAATCATGTATCTGTAATAATAAATTACAATTGTTTTGTTGAAGGCATTTTAGTATTTTCAGAAACTGTTTATTTTTGGCGAGGGTGGGGTTGTGAACGTGCAGTACCTCGCACGGGCCCCCGAATTTTGAGTGTATCGAATGAATGACCGATGCTGCAATTTTATCCGGTGCCGGTGAAGCCGGAGAGAATGTGTCATAGCCAAGCCCCTCGATGGTAATTGTGTCGACCGGAAAGGGGGCGTCGGGCGGCGCACCGGTCAGGATCAGCACCTCACAGTCCTCTTTGATGGCCTCCACCTGCTGGCGTATTACCGTTGTAACGCCACCGGTTTTAAGGTGATAATGTATAAATGCAATTTTCATGGCACAGCTTTGTAAGATGAGAAGTGAAGCTCCCCGCCCCAAGGGGCGGGTGTTCTGCCGTTCGGCAGTGCTTCGCAGCCCGGAAAGGAAGATATCTGTTTAAGAAAGCTTCCCTTGACCACGCCTTAAAAGGCGGGGCTTGCAGGGAAGCGAACCGGTCAACGACCACCCGTGAAGAGACTGTGGCGCAATTTGCAAAAGCCGTCATTCCGGACGAGTTCACCGGAGGTGAGCGAGATCCGGAATCCAGGATATACAAAGGAAATCAATACGTTCTGTATCCCGTCTCAAGCCCGCTTCGCGGGATTTGGCCGGTCGAAGATCCCGACGCCTTTGGCAAATTACGACACAGTCTCGAAGCGGGTTGCCTCAATTGCTGCCGAAAAGGCAAGAGCGCTTCAGTGCCTTAAAAGATGCACTTGCAATCCCGCCCCGGCGGGATTTGTATGGCAAGAAATCTATAACAGGATATCACGAGGAAGTGCGCCCGGCAAAATAAAAATCGTGCGGGTCGCCTACGGGTTGAGAAAATAACCTATTAATGAGCTATCCTGCGATGCGGGACCCCAGGCGATGGCTGTATTGATAAAGCGGTCTCGGGTCGATGAAAGTTACGCCCGCGTATTTGACGGGATTAACCGGATTCTTTGGTAAAAAATTGCATCTTAACTGAACCCAGTTCAATGACATCAAATTCTTTCAATTGCACCGATTCTTTTACGACCTCACCGTTGACCTTTAATTTAGATATTCCGCCGACATAACTCAGGTGATAGCCGTTGGGTCTTCTGCTGATCGTGCCGGCGGTTTGTCCAATACCAAGCCCGTGGACGACGATATCGGAAGCTGAGTCTTTTCCGATTTTTATTAATTTTTTTTCAAGTTCGATCTCCCCCTCACCACCGGATAAGTATGCCAAAACCCCTCGAGGGGTTTTCTGGGTTGAGGGGGGTGTCATTTCAGGGGCGCTTTTGGACATCATGTCCCGGTATTTGGTCGTGTCCATCACCATGGTTTTGTCCATCTGTTTCGCAGACTCTTTCGGACGGGCTTCTCCCTGTTGATAGGTGAATACGAGGGTGTGTTTGCCGATGTTGATAATATCCCCATGTTTAAGCCAGTGCGAGGTAACCAGTTGTTCATTGACAAAACAACCGTTTTTACTTTGCAGGTCCGTCAAAACAAATCCGTCACCAACGGAGTCTATCTTGGCGTGATGTCCGGAAACGGCAAGGTTTTCGATAACGATGTTGTTGGAACTCCGGCGACCGATGGTCATTGATTTACCTGTTTCTAGGCGATAATCAGCAATGACGTTGTCTTTGAA
>JASFTQ010000186.1:0-8952 GCA_050053515.1 Desulfobacterales bacterium
TGACCAAACCGGCGAGATTGAGAAGAAAAAGCAATTGAGCGTCGAGCCTTTTCGCATGACCCTTGCCAAACATGGTCTTAAGCTGGTGCGGGGAAAAACCCATACGCTTCAGGTAAACGTTGGCCTCATCTGCAATAAGGAGTGTCGGCACTGCCATTTAAGCTGTGGCCCGGGTCACACCGAAATCATGCAACCCGGTACAATCAGAGAAGTGCTCGCCTTTGCTCAAAAAAACCGGTTCGAGACCATCGACATCACCGGTGGGGCTCCGGAATTGAATCCCAACATCGTCGATATCATTGAAGGGTTCTCTCCCCTGGCTCCCAGGGTCATGTTTCGATCCAATCTATCGGTATTGAACGATGGCAAAAGGGATGACTTGATTGATTTGTTAAAGTCACACCAGTTGGTGATTGTGGCTTCATTTCCTTCCTTAAATTCCGCTCAGGCCGATTCACAGCGTGGAAATGGCAGTTTTCGGACAAGCCTGGATGCGCTTCGTAAATTGAATGCCATCGGATATGGCCAGCAAGGATCCAACCTGGAGCTGGATTTGGTTTCAAATCCGACCGGAGCATTTCTGCCGCCTTCTCAGAATCAAACCGAAAAGAGGTTTCGAGAGGTTTTAAAAAATAAATGGGGAATTGTTTTTAACAACCTTTTCAATTTTGCCAATGTGCCCCTGGGCCGGTACCGACACTGGCTCAAAGAATCGGGCAATTTTGAAGCCTATATGGAAAAACTCGTTTCAAGCTTCAATCCGTGCTCCCTCGATGGGATAATGTGCCGTTCCCTGATCTCCGTTTCCTGGGACGGATACCTCTTTGACTGTGATTTTAATCTGGCAAGGGGACTTTATTTGGGCGGACGAAAGATTCATATTTCTGAAATGCCGCATCCACCCGAGGCCAACAGTCCGATTGCCGTTGCGGATCACTGCTTTACCTGTACGGCGGGTGCCGGCTTTACCTGAGCCGGATCAATTCAGACCTGAGTTCAGGTTTTAGATAAATCAGGAGGCGGGATGTTTTTTTCACGACAAGATGATCGCCCCGGTGCTTCCAATGGGCAGAGGGCTATTGCCGCCGCGAAAGGCAAAACACCGCGTCCGTTATTGTTGGAGTGGACGTTTTATATCACCGGCAGTAAAATGCAAGGCAGTTGCCGCTGTCAGGCTGGACAGGCAACAACCCGGCATCTTGCCGTGAAAAAAATACCCCGCCCCCTGAGATAAATAAGGAGCTAAACTATGGAAGCAGTTGAACAACAAACTTCTAACAGCCGCAAAAAAGCCATTACCAAAGTGCTCATTTTGGCAGCATTTATCATCGGGGCCATATACGTGGTAAGGTTTACACCCGTTAAAGCCTATTTAACTGCAGAAGCATTGGGGCATTTTCTTGACGCTGCAGGTTTCTGGGCGCCTCTCGTTTTTATAGCCGTTTATACTCTGGGCGTGTGTTTGTTTGTCCCGGGAACCCTGCTGACCGGTCTGGGGGCAGCCATTTTCGGTGCCTATTGGGGATTTGTCTATGTTTGGTTCGGCGCTATGCTCGGTGCCAGTACTGCCTTTATGATCGGACGGACACTGGGCAGAGAATTTGCGGCCTCGCTGATCGGGGATAAACTCAAAAAATATGATGATGCCATCGAGCGTAACGGTTTTGCAACCGTGCTTTACCTGCGCCTGATATACTTTCCATTCACACCGATGAATTTCGGTATGGGATTAACCGGTGTTCGATTTTGGGATTACTTTTTGGGCACGGGTCTCGGCATTATTGTGGGCACTTTTATTTTTACTTTTTTTATCGGGACCATCAAGGAAGTCTGGATTTCCGGGGATTGGGGCCAGTTGATTTCTTTCAAAGTATTTTTTTCCGTGGCCCTTTTTATTTTTTCCTTCTTTTTGCCTAAAATTATCAAGAGGATAAGGGGTGAGGCCTAGCATGAGCTCTCGCAGGCAGTTCATAAAACAAACCATGGACGTTGGAAAGGCATCGGTTTCCCGGCCTTGCTGAATATGGCCGCTGTCCGGGAAGGTGTCACCTACCTGAGCATGGGTGGTCCCCAAGGATCATATGAAAAAGTAGAAAGGTTTCCGATTAAGGAGAGTGTATGGAGAAGCAAGATTATATCAGGCAACTCAAGATAGGGGATCAAGAATATACAATTGCCGACATTAACCTGCTCGAGGAGAAAGGAATTGCTGATGTAACCAGGCTGCCGTTCTCGATTAGAATCCTCGTAGAGAACCTTTTAAGAAAATTGGACGGCCGTGTTGTCCGTGAACAAGATCTACTAAATATTGCCGGGTGGGCAAAACACTATGATGAACCCGTAGAAATACCCTATCATCCGGCACGTGTATTGATGCAAGATTTTACCGGCGTTCCTGCCGTGGTGGACCTGGCCGCAATGCGGGATGCCATAAAAGAGCTGGGTGGCGATCCGATGAAAATCAACCCATTGGTTCCGGTAGATTTGATTGTCGACCATTCGATCCAGGTGGATTATTTTGGGACTCGAGACGCTTTGATCAGAAATGTTGCCAAAGAATATGAAAGAAATGGTGAGCGCTATGCATTGTTGAAGTGGGCCCAAAAAAGTTTCGATAATTTCAGGGTGGTTCCGCCAAACTCCGGAATATGCCATCAGGTCAACCTTGAATATCTGGGCAGGGTGGTTATGACCGAGGAAATCGATGGTCGCATTGTTGCTTATCCAGACACTTTGGTCGGCACCGACTCGCATACAACTATGATTGATGCTATCGGCGTCATGGGATGGGGTGTCGGAGGCATTGAGGCTGAAGCCGTTATGCTTGGGCAACCATACTACATGTCGATCCCGCAAGTTATCGGTGTCAAGATGGTCGGAGAATTAATGCCGGGCATCACCGCCACTGATCTTGTCCTGGTTGTGACGGAGTTGCTCAGGCGGCACAACGTGGTGGAAAAATTCGTTGAGTTTTTCGGACCCGGAATGAAGAGACTAACCATACCCGACCGTGCGACCATTTCCAACATGACGCCTGAATACGGCGCCACTCTCGGCTTTTTCCCGGTAGATGAGAAAACCATTAAATACCTCAAGCTTACCAATCGGGAAGATCACGCTAAAACTGTTGAACACTATACCAAAGAACAGGGGCTTTTTTATACCGGAGGAGATGATCCGGAATACACCGAAGTGCTCGAAATCGATCTCGGCACAATCGAGCCTTCAGTGGCCGGACCTGCCCGGCCGCAGGATAGAATTGCCGTGAAGGGTCTGAAAAAGCATTTTGCGGGCATCCTCGGATGCGATTATGATAGAGACGCCGATATAGCCCATGTGTCTAAATTTCACGATGAATCCGGCAGCCAAACCGTCCGGCCTCAGGCTTGCCGACCGGTCCGCGCCGGGATGTACGATGTTAATTTGTACGGCAAAGAAACTAAAATTTGCGATGGCTGTGTGGTGATTGCAGCCATTACTTCTTGCACCAATACATCGAATCCGTCGGTACTGCTCGGTGCCGGACTATTGGCTAAAAATGCCGTTCAAAAGGGGTTGAAGGTGCCCGATTATGTAAAGACATCTCTGGCGCCGGGCTCCAAAGTCGTTATACGATATTTAGGAGATGCCGGACTGATGCCCTATCTCGAAGCTGTCGGGTTTCACCTGGCCGCCTTTGGCTGTACGACCTGTATCGGTAACAGCGGTCCTCTTCACCCGGAGATAGAAAAGGTAATATCGAAAAATGACCTGACGGTTGCCGCCGTTCTCTCCGGCAATCGTAATTTCGAAGCCCGGATTCACCAGAGTGTCAAAGCCAATTTTTTGGCATCCCCGATGCTGGTGGTTGCGTTCGCCCTGGCCGGCAGGGTTGATGTCGATTTTTCATTGGAGCCGGTTGGACTCGATCCAAACGGCGAACCGGTCTATCTTAAAGATATCTGGCCTTCCGATGAAGATATCGAAAAGCTCATTCACCATCACGTCAAACGTGAATTTTTTGAGTTCGAGTACAGCAGGATTTTTGACGGCGACGAATTCTGGCAAAATCTGAAGGTTGCCGAAAGTACAACCTTCAAATGGGATAAAACGTCAACCTACATTAAAAAACCGCCCTATTTTGAGAACTTCGATCTTCACCCGGCAAAGCCATCCGAGGTGGCTGGTGCCAGAGCACTGCTTATTTTGGGAGATTCGGTGACGACCGATCATATTTCCCCGGCCGGGGCTATTCCGGCCGAGTACCCTGCCGGAGAGTACCTCATTGCGGAAAACGTCGAACCGAACAATTTTAATTCATACGGCTCGCGCCGTGGAAATCATGAAGTCATGATGCGCGGAACTTTCGGCAACATCAGAATAAAAAATAAGCTGGTCTCCCCCAAAGAGGGCAGCTACACGGTGAAATTGCCCGGCAATGAAGAAACGTTTGTTTACGATGCCGCCATGGACTACATGGCCAGCGCTACGCCGCTTATCGTCCTGGCCGGCGGTGAATACGGCACCGGGTCGTCGAGAGATTGGGCCGCAAAGGGAACCGCTTTGTTGGGGGTCAAAGCGGTCATTGCCGAATCTTTCGAGAGAATTCATCGCAGCAACCTCGTCGGCATGGGGGTGTTGCCGCTGGTATTCACCGACGGGCAAACCATGGATAGCCTTGGCTTGGACGGAACGGAAACGTTTCGAATCGATGGTGTTGAAGAGATGAAGCCAAGGAAAGTGATTCCGGTAAAAGCTATAAAGAGAGACGGCCGGGAGATTGTTTTTGAGGTCGTTGTGCGGCTGGACACGGATGTTGAGGTTGGATATTTTGAAAACGGCGGCATACTGCCGTTTGTTCTGCGCCAGATTCTGGCCCAAAAATGACCGGTTCATCTGAAATAAACATTGTCTCACCGGGAAGCATAGACTTCCAGGGCGGAGAGTTTCACCAGAAACACCAAACACCAAACACCAGACACTAAATTTGAGGTAAGCCATGGAACAAAGAGATCCAATTATCAATACGGGCTTGCGCGGCGTTACGATTGCCAGCACCCGGATCAGCGATGTTGATGGTCAAGCCGGTAAACTGATCTACCGCGGATATTTAGTACAAGACCTGGCAGAGCGGGCGACTTTTGAAGAGGTCTGCTACCTGCTGTTGTATGAAAAGCTGCCCGGCGCTGATGAACTCAAAGAATTCAAGGCTCGTTTATTGTCCGAGCGTCAAGTTAAACCGGAAGTGATTGCGGCGCTGAGGCGTCAACCGCCAAATGCGCTACCCATGGATATATTGCAGGCCGGTGTCTCCATGCTGGCAAATTACGATCCCGATATCACCGAAATGAGCCGTGAGGCCTCTTTGCGGGTGGCAATTCGGTTGATTGCCAGGCTGCCGATTGTACTTGCGGCTTGGGAACGGATTCGCACCGGTAAAGAGGTTGTGGAATCTTCCCCGGATTTGGATCATGCCGCCAATTTTTTGTTTCTGCTCAAGGGAGAGGCACCGGATGCCGAGGTTGCTCATTATCTTGATGCCGCTCTGGTACTGCATGCAGAGCATTCGTTCAATGCCTCCACCTTTGCGGCGCGTGAGATAGCCTCCACCCGGGCGCACATGTATGCCGCCATTGCCGGTGCTGTGGGGTCTTTATCGGGTGAGTTGCATGGTGGGGCCAATGTTCGGGTGATGCAGATGTTGCAGAAGATCGGATCTGCAGATGCAATAGAAGGGTTTGTGAAAGCGGAGCTGGAGGCCGGCCGCAAGATATTTGGTCTGGGGCATGCGGTTTACAAAACCGATGATCCGCGGGCCCATATCTTAGCCCCCATGTCGGAGAAGATGGGACAGCGTATCGGTCAGCCCCAATGGTACGAAATGTCACGGATTCTGGAGCAGAAGGGCAAGGCTGCCTTTAAGGCTCACAAAGGCATCGAAATTTACACCAATGTCGATTTTTACAGCGCCTCGCTATATTATGCCATGGGGATACCATTGGATTATTTTACACCGGTGTTTGCTATCGCACGGATAGCGGGCTGGACGGCGCATGTGATCGAGGAGCAGTTTGCCGGTGCTGCCGAAAAACCAACGCTGTATCGACCCGAGTCAGATTACATCGGCGATTATTGCGGTCCGGAAGAATGCGCCTTTGTGCCCATCGAAAACCGTTGAACCTGCGCTCTTCATTCAAAGGCGAAGGCTGTTAATATCACCCGGGTTCTTTGGTACTCAGGAAAGTCCAGTTTTGGCTTTTGTCCGATATAACTGAATCGTGTTCTCAAAGCATACTGTAAATGCAGGGAAAAATCATTATCTACACTCTTTTTTGTATTTAAGGAGCCGGTAATGCGAATTCGAACATTTGCCCTGTTGCTGATTCTTCTATTTTTAAATGCCTGCGCCTCGCCTTACAAACCGCCCGACCTGGGTGGGTTGTATAATGATTTGGTACAGCATGAAAGTCCGCATCGCAATCCGGTGATTCTTATTCCGGGCTTGCTTGGTACCCGATTGGTTGAAAACGAATCCGGCAGGATTGCCTGGGGCACCTTTGGACTGGGAGGGATAAACCCGAGCACCGCCGCCGGGGCACAGCGCATCGGACTGCCGATGGCAAAGGGCCTGAAACTCAGTCAGTTGCGGGATGATCTCCGGCCGGATCTCACCCTTGATCGGTTTGTCTTCAATTTTATGGGATACCCTCTGGAGCTGAATACGTATGCCCATATTCTAAGCGTTCTGGGAATTGGCGGGTACCGTGATCAACAGTCGGCTGAAGCCGGTATCGTTGACTATGGAGATCGGCATTTTACCTGCTTCCAATTTCCTTATGATTGGCGACGGGATATTGTCGAGAGTGCCGGAGAACTGGACCGCTTCATCAGCGTGAAACGAAGATATGTCCAGCAGGAGATCGAAAAACGTTTCGGCATCAAGGACTACGACGTTAAGTTTGATATCGTTGCCCACTCTATGGGGGGGTTGGTGGCCCGTTATTATTTGAGATACGGCGTTCAGGACCTGCCGGAAGACGGCAGTCTGCCGAATCTAAACTGGGCCGGCAGCCGCCATGTGGAACACCTGGTTATGATCGGTACCCCCAATGCCGGTTCGATCAAGGCCATTACAGCTCTGGTCGACGGATATCGACCGTCGGCCCTATTGAACCGCTATCCTGCAGCGGTTCTCGGCACCATGCCTTCGGCTTATCAGCTGTTGCCTCGAAGCCGTCACCGGCCAATACTGGACCGAGGCGGCCAGCCGGTCCAGGATATCTTTGAAAGCGCGTTGTGGCAAAAAAACAACTGGGGCTTGGCCGATCCGAAACAGGATCGCGTGCTGAGATTTCTGTTGCCGGATATCCATAACCCGCAGGCACGCCGACAGATAGCCTTGGAGCACCTGCAAAAATCGTTGGAACGGGCAAAACAGTTTGCCGCAGCTATGGATTTACCCGCTAAACCACCGGCCACGCTCAAATATTTTCTGGTGGCCGGTGATTCAGAGGATACCCACAAAACTGCCCGAATTGGTCTGAACGGGCGACTGACCATTGTCGACAAAGGCCCCGGGGATGGTACTGTCTTGCGGCAGAGTGCCCTGATGGACGAACGCCGAAACGGTAGAAAGAGCGGGCGGCTTATTTCTCCGATATATTGGAGTCAGGTACTCTTTTTATTTTCCGATCATCTCGATCTCACCAAAGATCCGGCCTTTACCGATAATCTTCTGTATTTTCTACTTGAAAGCCCACGCGATGTTTAGCTATTCAGTATATTTCGGAGCTCAAAATTGCATGCAGCGCTCGAGTTAAAAACATAGATATTTAATTGAGGGGTCGGGGTATTTTTTTCACGACAAGATGCCGGGTTGTTGCCTACCAAGACTGACAGCGGCAACTGCCTTGCATTTTACTGCCGACTGTTAAAACGTTCACTCCAACAAGAACCGACGCCCGTATTTTGCCTTTCGCGGCGGCAATAGCCCTCTGCCCGTTGGAAGCCCCGGGGCGATCATCTTATCGTGAAAAAAACACCCCGACCCCTGATTTAATTGAGGCATCAGAATGGCACCAACCAGCCAAGAACGGCTGATTGTCTTTACCCGATATCCGCAGCCGGGCCGCACCAAAACCCGTCTTATTAGCCACCTTGGGGCAGAGGGGGCCGCAGAGCTGCAGCGCCGGATGACAGAACACATCTTAGGCAAGACCCGCCGCTTGCAAAAAATGAGGCCCGTTTCCGTTGAGGTCCGATATGAGGGCGGCAATCAAACCGTGATGAAAGACTGGCTGGGTGACGAATATATCTTTTCACCGCAGACTAAGGGCGCTCTCGATCGCCGCATGGGGCACGCCTTCGAATCCGCCTTTTATTCCGGTGTGGCTTCGGCCGTCATTATCGGCACGGATATCCCCGGCATAACGGTGGACATTTTACAACAAGCTTTCGATTTACTGGACAAAAATGATCTCGTGCTGGGTCCTGCAACGGATGGCGGCTATTATTTAATAGGCCTGCAAAAGGATTCTTTTAAACGAGCAATTCCTCGATTATTCATCGGTATTTCTTGGGGTACGCAGTCGGTATTAAACGATTCCCTTGAAATTGCTAAAAGCATAGGGCTGAAATATAGGCTGCTGGAAAAACTGGCGGACGTGGACCGGCCCGAGGATCTGGCTGTCTGGCAACAAATCCGGCACACCTTCGTATCCATCCCCGAAAACGAGAAAATATCGGTGATCATCCCTGCCTTAAACGAAGCTGATTATATCATCGAAACGCTCACCCGTGCTCAACAGGGGGAGAACATCGAGGTCATTGTCGTTGACGGCGGCAGTACCGACACCACTGTTGATTCGGCTAAATCTTTAAACGCAACGGTATTTCAAACGAAACCCGGTCGAGCGATACAAATGAATGCCGGAGCCGCCGCCGCCTCCGGCAGCATCCTTCTCTTTCTGCATG
>JASFTQ010000187.1:0-8950 GCA_050053515.1 Desulfobacterales bacterium
GCCTTTCGGATCCGGAACCATCGGCCAAAGAGACCGGCCGATAAAAATGAATGGGTTTCAAGCCCAAACTTTTTGAGTGGGATTCGGCCCACAAGGTCTGGGGGTCGACCCTGCAATGAATCGTTGGAATAACCTGGCAGTCCGGTATAACGTCATGTATTTCTTTTAAAAACTGTGGAATTTTTTCTTTGTCCAGCAAATCAATTTTATTCAATAAGATCAATTGGGCCATTTCGAGCTGGTTATAAAACAGCGGTCCGAAAGCCTCGCGGGCTTCCCACAAATCGATCTCTAAGACGGTTATAATTTTGCTGAGCACCATGAATTGGCTGAGGTCGGATTCAACCATAACGGATTGAATGGATTTGGGATCGGCAACACCTGAAGATTCGATGAATATCCGTCGCGGCCTGAAGTTCTGCCATATTGATTTTAACGATTTTTTCAAATCGGCGCTGAGCGTACAGCAGATACATCCGCTGGTCAACTCGATTACATCAGAGCCTGAATCTTTTAACAACGATCCATCAATGCCGATGTCTCCGAACTCATTCACCAGGACGACGGTATCCGACAGGTCTGTTTCCCATGAAAGGATATGCCTCAACAATGTTGTCTTGCCGGCTCCCAGGAAACCCGAGAGAAGTATGACACTGGCTTTTTCTTGGAGATGGTTTCTTGCGATCATTTTTTGACTTCAGACTGCGATGGTTGCCACCTGATAACACCGCAGGCAGCGTTCGGCCTCGGCCACGGCCTCCTGAGCGCTGAAGCCCTGTTCTACTTCATCAAAGCCTGATTTTCTTGATTGCGGAGGCAGAATTGCCGGTTTGATGCGCTGTTTAGTTTCGACCCGCTTGATTTCTTCCTTGGCATCATAGACGTCAATGGATTCAAAAAGCTTATCGAAATAGTAGTTGTCATCGTACTCAAGGGGCAGATCGTTGATCAAACGATCGATGTTATAAGCTGCTGTACGGCCTCCGGCGCAAGCGGTGATCAAGGCATCCGGTCCTGTTTCGCAATCTCCGGCAAAAAATATCTTTGGGCGATCACTCTGTTTGGTGAACGCATCGACTAGGATGGTATCCCATTTTGTTGTTTTAACCCCGTCCAAACCTTCCAGCAGTGAAAGATTCACCCGCTGACCGATGGCGGCAACCACCATATCGCATTCAAAAACGAACTTTGAACCTTCGACCGGCACCGGGCGGGGCCTGCCACTTTCATCGGGCTCGCCAAGTTCCATTTTTACACATTCCAGACCGACCACTTTGCCATCTTGAGCCAGAATCTTCACCGGTGCTGTCAAAAAATGGAAATTAACTTGCTCTTCCTCGGCATCGTGGATTTCGGCGCGATCCGCCGGCATTTCACTGCGGGTTCTCCGATAAACCAAATGCACATCTTGTTTGCCGATGCGAAAGGAGCTGCGGACACAGTCAATCGCCACGTTTCCGCCGCCGATGACCGCAACTTTTCTGCCGTCTGGATAGGGATCGTGCCCCTCATTTATTTCGCGCAGGTACTCAAGACCGTTTACAAAGCCCAGATAAGCTTTCTCTTCACCTTCGATTCCCATGGACATGCTGTCTTGAGCACCGATGCCTACGAACACAGCGTCGAATTCAGCCTCGAGTTGGGACAGCTTTACATCCCTGCCGACGGGCTGATTATAATTGATCATCACTCCCATTTTTTGAATGTGTTCCACCTCCTCGCGTAAAATCCGGCGGGGTAAGCGGTAGTCCGGAATACCGACGGCAGACATGCCGCCGGGCTCGCTGAGATGCTCGAAGACAGACACCTGATGCCCCATGCGGGCCAGATGGTATGCACAGGTGATACCGGCCGGACCAGCGCCTACGATGGCAACTTCGCCGGTTTTTGCGGATGGCGTAACCGCATAATTCGGCTCCTTTTTTTCGTTTAATTCCTGATCCGCCACAAAACGTTTGAGGGCCTTGATTGAGATGGAATCATCGATATTAGCCCGCCGGCACGAATCTTCGCAGGGCCGAAAGCATACGCGGCCGACGATCCCGGGCAGCGGGAGCCGGTCGCGGATAACGTCCAGAGAGTCAGCGAATTTGGCTTCCTTTATGAGCTCAATGTATCTGGGGATATCGAGGTGAATCGGACAGGCATCCATGCAGGGGGCGGTCAGCTTGGAGTGGTATTTCCCGGCTGTCACGGGTTTTTCGCCACTCAAGGCCTTGGAAAAATCGTCGGCAAAATATTTCAGGGCATGATGGAGCGGATCCGGGCCGGACTTACCGATGCTGCACTTTGAACTATCGGTAACCGCTTCGGCAGCCGACTGCAGAAATTCCAAGTCATCCTCTGTGGCCTCACCGTTTTGAATATCTTCCAAAACTTCTATCATTTCTGCGAAACCGGTTTTGCAATAGTTGCATTTGTCGCACGCCTTTGCGTGTGGGTGAATTGCTTCGAAATATGCCCGGCAAAGATCAATGACATCGACATCCGGGGATCGAATAATGATGCCGCTCCAACCGATCAAAGCCCTGATCTTTTCATCTTGTTTGAAATATTCAGGCAATGTGAGGTGGTTTACGGATTGATAATCTTGGGGTTCTTTCCCGCGATTATCAACAACCCGCCCTCCCCAGGAACTGAACAATATGTCTTTCATGATATCCCCCCCCCATAAACGTGTCGCCTTTGATAACGCTGCAGAATTTAATAATAAACGGAATATTGGAATACTGGATACCTCCGGCTATGTCAATGCATCCGATTTGATAGCCTGCAAAATCATCTATATTCATATAAAAAATCATCTTTTAGACGATATTCATTAAAACTTAATTTCTGTAATAACATTCAGCGACTTGTGTTGAGGGGCACTTCAAATCAATGGTGTGTTCCGGGTGCGGATTTTATTTTGGAATTACAGCGATTTATTTAAGCACCCAGGCGTTGGACAGGATTAAGGGGCTGCACCCGGGCAACTTTCCTGATGATTGTGCAGGGTTGTATCCAAAACTGCAGGGTCGGCAGGGAATTGGACGAAATAGGCTTTCTTAATGACCAAAGGAGGTAGGTTATGGAGCGTTTTAAATCGGAGCCAAAGGTATATGAAATTGGTGGTGTCAAATTAGGGGGGCAACCAGGAGAATATCCCACGGTTTGTTGCTTCTCCATCTTTCAGGAGAGCGATAAGGTTTTTGATAAAGGCAGCCGCAGAAAAGGGTTTAATGAACAGCGTGCAGAACAGCTGTTGAAAACGGCGGACAAATTCTGGAATGAAACCGGTGTTCCCGTGATGGCTGATATTGTTGCCAGCCCGGGCGAAAAATTCAATAAATACGTTGATTTTGTCACCTCGGTCAGCGGTATGCCGTTTTGTGTTGATGCCATTATGATGAAGGCCAAGCTCGAGGGTGCAGCTTACTGCGCCGAGAAGGGTTTGCTGGATCGCATGTTTTACAATAGCCTCACCGTCTGGGAGGAAGATTTGGAGACCGAAGTCAAAGAAATGGCTCAGATCGGTGTCAAGCACGTGCTGCTGGTTGCGTTTGATCAAAATGATCAAACCCCCAACGGCAGGATTACCGGAACGCAAAAATTGCTGGATGCTATCGAAAAGACCGGGGCTGATTTTGAAACGATCATCGTCGACACAACGACATTGAATGCCCCCGCGAATGCGCTGTGCGGCCTGTCCAATAAATTAATAAAGGAAAAATGGGGATATGCAACCGCCAGCGCGCCGAGCAACGGCTCTTACATGGTTCTCCAACAGTTCAAGGAAAAATTTGAGTTTAAGGGCTGGGCCGGATTTGATGCCGCGGTGGAAGCCCTTTCGGCATTTTATTACAATGATTTGATCTTCACCGGACCTCTGGCCGGTGCTCCACGGGTCATGACGGCCGTGGCGCTGGCAGACGCCTTCTTAGCCACGGCGGTTTTCAATGAAACCAAAGAGTTACCCAAAGAAGCCAACCATCCATTAACCAAGCTGTTTCCGGAATTCGCCGATCAGCTGAAGGTGGCGTGGGATAAACCCAGTGACCTAAAAAAAATGTAATCAAAATTCCACTCACGGTTTGATCCGCCAGAGCCCTGGGGCGGATCAAACCGCTGTAAGACTTTTTGAACTTATTCCCGGGACGCACCTCTTAACCGTTCATCCCATAGGATTTCACCGCCGCATCCAGACCTGATTAACCTCCAGCTAAAAACCTATTTATAAGGTCTTAAAAAAAGCGTAAAAGGATTCCATCTACCGCCCGTTATGTCGGTTTTCGTAGAATCGTCTTGCCCATTAAGGTAATCAGTGTTAATAAAATCTTTATAAACAACCGGGATTAATGCTATGTTCATAATCAAGCCCGCAACGCAAACCGGGGTGCCGATATGATCTTTGAGCACCGGAGAATCGCATGAAGCTTTTCGACTGGCAAAGCGAACTCGGACGAGACGGAAATCGGGTCGTGATCTCTCAACAACCGATCGCAATGCACTGCCATCATTACAATATTAATCTGCAAAAAACACTGGAAGACACACTGGGCGACAAAGGTGTCCAGCTCTTGTACGGTTCGGTTGAGGAAACAAATTACTATCTCTTTCAAAATCTCTTCGAGCAATACAAAAAAATAAGGACATTGAAATCAAAACTGGAAATGGCGTCCATGCTATATCAGAACTGTGGACTGGGCATCATACACTTTCAAAAGGTCAGACCAAGCGGCGCCCGCATCGTAAGCACATCCAGTCACCATGTAACCGGCTGGCTGGCAAAACACGGTCGGCGTCAAACGCCGGGGTGTCATTTTGCGCGAGGCTGGATCGCCGGTGCTTTGGAGGCCATTTATGGCCATCCCATCGGTTATTATGGTGTACAGGAAGAACAATGTAAAATGAAACGGGATGCTGAGTGCATTTTTGGGGTCGAGGAGCGTTAATTGGCTATAGATGGGACCAAAATCATACATGCCGTGATGGAGGGGAGTAAAATCAGAGAATCCAAAGGAATAATCCCCCTTTTTGGCGTCTATCTTTCTTTGCTTTCAGTGCACTACTACAATAGTCTCAGTTTTGGTTTCGAAAGGAAGATGGGCAAAAACCGCGAAGCCGAAGCAGAAAGGCTTTTAATCGAGGCAGCACAGGAATGCGGCTACGCGACCTTCCAGGGAATCCGCAACTCATGGGAATGGGAACGAATTGTAAGCCCGATGATCGAGACCAAAGAAGACCAAATATTGGGATTCGTTGCCGTAGCCGTTGCATTCGGTTGGGGGGATCTGGAAGTTAAGCAACTCGAACCCGGTGAAACGCTCGTCATTCGAGTCAGTGACTCCTATGAGGCCGGTGGTTATCTGGAGCAATTCAGTCTCGCTAAAACCGGCAAATGCTACATGTTGCGCGGCGTGGCAGGTGCCTTCATGGATCTGATATATGGGGGCGATTATCCGGACGGGCTTTACGCATTTTCGGCTGGGGAGCCGTTCTGCAGGGCCAAAGGAGATCAATACTGTGAGTTCATTGCTACAAAATCATCTCATCGAGATATCCCTTAAAAGAAAAACCACCATCTGTAATCAAGCCTGCTGGGAGATTTTATCCTGTTCAAAAGTGCTCTGCCCCGCCCATGGAAAACCGCTTACAGAGTGCTGGCTTGTACCGAGGACCCATTGTACCAATTTTATCCAGGATGATTTTTTTCAAAAACTCTCCATGTGTCTCTCGTGTTCTTATTTCAAAGAGCGGGGGGAGATTCACCCCAGCGGTTGGAGTTATTTTATTTCCGACCAAATTCACAAATACAATATTAAAGCCCTGGAGCACATCTATCAAAAGGAAGAGAGTTTTGTCGAGATTTTAAACCGCATCCCCGATGGCATCTTCACTACTGACCATGAATGGCGTATCACCTACTTTAATCCGGCTGCCGAAAAAATTACCGGTTTTTCAGCATACGACGCCGTTGGGATGTACTGCAAGGATGTATTTAAAAATACCATTTGCGAGTCTGATTGCGCCCTTAAACGTGCTGTGGTCGAAGGTAAAGATGTGCACAACCGTCAATATGAAATTACCAATATTGACGGCAAGACGGTTCCAATCATCTGTTCGACGTCGGTATTCCGTGACGCCGCGAACCGCATTGCCGGAGGACTCGAGATTTTCAAGGATATCACTGAACAACGGAGACTGCAGGAAGAAATTGTCAAGCGGGAAAGAAAATACCGCCGCATTTTTGAGGGCAGTCACGATATGATCTATACTTCGAATTTAGCCGGTCAACTTTTGGACGTAAACAAGGCCGGGGTCGCCATGCTGGGATACCATAACAAGCAGGAAATGCTTGGGCTGAAGTCAGCCACGCGCCTCTACTGGAATCCGCAGGACAGAGATAAATTTTTAGACCAGATCAACCGAGACGGATCCGTCAAAGATTATGAAGTCGATTTCAGAAAGCGGGACGGAACACCTATTCATGTGCTGATGTCCAGCCGGCGGTACGAAAATCCTGAAACCGGCGGCATTGAATTTGAAGGCATCATCAAAGATATCACCCATCGCAAACAAACTGAAGAAGACCTAAAACAACGATACCGCGAATTATCAATTTTGAATAGCATCGCCGTGGCCCTGAACCACAGCATGGCGTTGGACCAAATTCTTTTTGAGACCCTAAAAAATGTGCTCAAGGCACTTCGGCTCAAGCGCGGTGTCATTGTTTTGGTTGATCGAACGGACATCAAGGCAAGGGTTCAAGTTCGACACGGTCTTCCGCCGGAGGATACCAATGCTTCGGATCACATTGAGTTCAGAGACCCGTTGCTCAAGAAACATCTTGTCGAGGGTGAGATGCATCTGAAGTCCGAACCGACTTTCCCGGCGTTTCAGGCCCGCTATCAAACCCAGAATCGGAAATCCACCCCCTGGTTAACCTGTTTTTTGATTACATTTAAAGGGCAAGGCGTCGGATTTTTCGGACTCGATCTTCCCGCAACCCGGTTACTGAGTCGCCAGGAAATCCATTTAATGGGATCATTGGGCAACTTTTTGGGCGGCGCAATCGAAAATACCCGATTGATGGGCACGATTCGGCGACATCGACAGGAATTGAGACAGCTCACCGAAAAATTGTTTCAGAGCCAGGAGGAAGAACGGCGCCGTATCGCACGCGAGCTTCATGATGAATCCGGTCAATCCCTTACCGCTGTGAAATTGGCCCTGGAGCACTTGGAAGAAAATTTGGTACCGGACGGAAACGGCTTAAAAGCGGAAATCGCAGAAATTACCCGGATGGTCAGACGGACATCGCAAGAAATCAGACGCCTTTCATATCATTTACACCCGACCCTTTTAAGCGATCTCGGATTAGAGCCGGCATTGAGCCTTTATTTTAGTGAGATCAAAACAAATTCGGAGCTCGACATTGAATTCGATATGGTGGGATTCGACCAACGGATGGATATGGAAACCGAAACAGCCTTCTATCGATTCAGCCAGGAGGCTCTGACGAACACCCTGAAACATTCAGCGGCTCAAAAATTTCGACTTTCTATTATCAGAAGTTATCCTAAAATTATCTTTCTGGCAGAGGATGATGGTACCGGTTTTGATACAAAAATCATCGGTAGAGATAAAAGAAGCTTGGGGCTCTTGGGCATGCGGGAACGGACCTCGCTGCTTGGGGGTACGTTCCAACTTCGAAGTAAACCCGGTAAAGGAACCCGAATCCGGATTGAAATTCCCATGGATAGTGATTGAATCATGCCGCATACAATTAATATCATGCTCGCAGATGACCACACGATTGTTCGCCAGGGTTTAGCGCGCCTGTTAAACGATCAGCCCGATCTTAAGGTCGTCGGCCAGGTGGTCAATGGCAGGGCTGCCGTGGATAATGCCCTGGAACTAAAGCCGGACATCGTTATCATGGATATTGCAATGCCCCAGATGAACGGCATCGAGGCTGCCAAGCGAATCAGAAAGAAATTGCCCGGAACAAAAATATTGATCCTTTCGATGTATTCTCATGAACATTACATTCACGAACTAATTGAAACCGGTGTGTCGGGATACCTTTTGAAAGACTCCACCGGCCGGGATATCATTAACGCTATCCATGCCGCAATGAACGATGAGACCTTTTTAAGCCCCTCTATTTCCAAAGTTCTGGTGGACACATATCGCTCCCCTCGAAAAAGCTCGTCGAGGGCCGAGAGATATAAACAGTTATCCAATAGAGAAAGGGAAGTCTTTCAGATGATTGCAGAGGGGCACACGACCCGCCAGATTGCCGATACGCTGTGTGTCAGCATCAGTACGGTCAAATCCCATCGGGCCAAAATCATGGAAAAGCTCGGTCTCGACACTCCCGTCAAATTGGTCCACTTTGCCATCCAACTGGGATTGGTTGATCCGGATCTGTAATCTTCAGCCTCTATATCGATTCTCAGAATAATAGTCTGATGGCAGGCGACCCCGGCGGGGATAAATTTTTAGCGGCCGGTTTGCTTCCCTGCAAGCCCCGTATTTTAAGGCGGGAAGCTTCACAAGCTGATTACCCCGGTTGTTCTACCGGGACGTTATTTTGAAAATCGCTCTACTCCCTTTCGAATTTCGCAACGATGAGCCGGCATCAATGAAAAAGATAGGCATCATTACTCTCACGCGCCAGAATAGTTTAGCTTATGCGGCCTTGAGAAGAATCGTAGAGGAATTGGGATACGAGCCGATTTGCGGCCAAACAATCGGGGCCGATTGTGTTTATTTCCCCTTGGAAGAAATAAGTTTGGTGGGATATGACTTTCTGGGTGATTTTTTCAAAAAAGCGGGATTTTCAGATGCAGATGCCATTTTGATTTCCGCGCCGTATACCGTCAACCTTATCATGTTGCCCAAAGTGATTTGGTGTCTGAGAAGCGTCAGTTCCGCCCCCATAATTCTGGGGGGTAATGAAGCT
>JASFTQ010000188.1:0-8940 GCA_050053515.1 Desulfobacterales bacterium
CTCAGCCATAATTTTGGCACAAAACATTCCAACACTGGTGCCGCGTGCCCGCTCTCTAAAATGAGCGCCGGGTATAATAGTATAAAATGCAGGGATTTGCAGCACAGGATGGGTGGTATTTACCACCAGTACCTCGAAATTATGAGCTGCCAGGGCTGCCAGGCACCTTTCGA
Source organism: Desulfobacterales bacterium (assembly GCA_050053515.1). Taxonomy (GTDB): domain Bacteria; phylum Desulfobacterota; class Desulfobacteria; order Desulfobacterales. Next base: position 174 of record JASFTQ010000188.1, read on the forward strand.
TTTCCACCTTGATATTATTGTCGGAGAGATCCGGCAGATCCGTGATATCGATCACCGCATCCGGTTTCATGATAAACCGGGCCTCTTTGAGTGATTTGAATTTAGGCAGGCCGCTGGCCACGTAATTAGCACCGCTATTGAAATCTCCCGCAAGCTGGGCAACCTCGGTCAGTGCGCGACTGAGCGCTTTTTGCGGGTTCGGCGTTGTGCCTGCCGTCCAGACAATCTCACTTTTTTCGGGAAATGTAGCGGGGTCATAGGCCAAAATCCCGATGGAAGGAATACCCAGGCCGCTGGTAAAGTCGTTGATAAATAATTTAACCCCTATATTTCGGTATTTTTGAAGCATTTCCACAACCATGGCATCCGAAGCCGTGTCTGGATCGATGGCCGGTATGTTCATTCGGTTTTGACTGATAAGGGATGAGGTATGCCGTTCGACAATCTCACATATACCCTGCATCAGCGCTTCCTCGACACAATTGCCGGCAGATGGGCCGTTGAATGCGTTGATGGCATAAAACCAGTTGAACGGAATCAAAATCTCCTTTTCAAGACTTAAATTATAGGCCGGTGCCCATTGAAGGGGAAGGTCCTCGAAAATCTTTCGTGTTAGGTCGACATCTTGCGATTGATCATGCACAGATAGCGCGATCGATTCAAAGGGAAGCGCCCGGTCCTTTATATCGCGGAATTTTTCAACAACGAAATTGGCGGGGTTGTTGGCAAAACTAAAAAAGCTAAATCTTTCGGCGAGTTCCATTACTGCGCTTGCCTCAGCCTGCTGCGGGGTGGCACCTTTTCCCATCTGCTTGCGGGTACCCGTCAAAACACGGGCATCCTTGCCGCAGTAGCTGAAAAATACCGGGATATCCAACCTGCCGTTGTCTATTCTGACGGTAGATTCCAATATGTCCAAGTTAAGCTGTTTGAGCCTCTGTTTGAAACGCCGTACCGTCTCCTCGGGCGGAACCACCTTGTCTTGATCGAGGGTAAACTGTTTAAAGGCATCATGTAATACGATCTTGGCCGACATCATTTTTAAATTGACCCCTATATTTCAATTTGATAAAAAATTACAAAATCCGGTTGTGGCCGTTTATCGATGCAGCGGAAAAAACCTTTTCAGGAATTAATCACGGCAAAAAAATAAATACCCGATTCGATTCTCTGTGGGGATGTAGCTCAGTTGGGAGAGCGCAGCGTTCGCAACGCTGAGGTCAGGGGTTCGATTCCCCTCATCTCCACCACAATATTTCAACTTTATCAACCGCTCAGCGATGCCCACAACCCGTTGGTTTACGAACGGGAAACCAATTAGCGCCACCCCGTCAGGGCATCCCGCCATTTTGGGCCGCAGTCGCCCAATCTACCACATTGTATCAAATATTTGGGAAAGCCTACTAACCAAAAACAATCGCAAAGTCAATCGAAAATCTGAATAAACTTTTGGACTCCGGATTTTGTTTTGCTTGGTAAACATCCGGGCATCCTTTGATAACTTTATTCAAAATGATTTGTAACCTTTTTAGCAAAAAAATCTCTTTAACTTTGGACAGTCGCACAACCGGCACTGTCCGAAAGATGCATGACAAACTGCATTCATCTTTCCTCCTTTATGCGCAAGGAGACCGGCGACCGTAAGGCGTCGGGGGGTTCCAGAGCCTTTCCATATCTCCTTGCGCTGCAGTTGATCGTCGATATACAATTTAGGTTATCGCCGCAAGTTTTGCCCTGCAACCGGTTTGCCCTGTGACGGTTATAGTGCACCATCACTGATCAATAAAGAAAATCTGGCATGGCTGCTTCCGTCGGACCCCCTTCGCCCGGTGGTTCATCTTTGAATGAACCACCTTTTTTATGCACAAATTTATTGTAACCTTTTGATTTCAGATGTCTCTATGTATCAACCCCAGATTATCCAATATCATATTGTCCGAAAGAATTCGCCCGATGGACACGACGGCCATCGGGCAAATGGATCTTCGGAACATTTCCAACCCATGAGATTTTGTTATTTTTTCAGCTGGCAATGATAGGGAAGGCTATTGCTGATGAAAAATATGGATCTTAAAAAATCGTCAAGTGGTGCTGAATGTGAAGACCTGCTGAAAAGTAAAAATGGTTGTCGTAATTACTGTGCTTGCGGGATCATGGCCAAATGTACGGCAGGTGTAAGCTGGCAGGAGCATCGCGATTGTAAATATGCCCGAAAGTCCTCGGTCGGGGAGCGCTGTATGTTTTTCCGGGAATCGATGAATGGCCACTGTGACTGTGTGAGTGCCCAACGCGATTTAAGAAAAACCGATAAATGAGGACTTGACTCACCATTCATAGTTGGTATACGTATGCAGGGGCAAAAAGAGCATATCTGTAAGATTCCACTAAATCATGAAACGGATTTCTGAAACAACCCGAAAGACCAAAGAAACTGAAATTGAGGTAAGATTGAATCTGGACGGTAAAGGCAGACATGATATTGCCACGGGTATACCGTTTTTCGATCATATGCTGACGCTCTTCGCGGCTCACGGATTTTTTGATCTCGACGTATCGGCCCGGGGTGATTTGGATGTCGATACGCATCATACCGTTGAGGATGTCGGCTTGGTCTTGGGGGATGCATTTAATACGGCGCTCGGCGATCGAAAGGGCATAAACCGGTTCGGACACGCCGTGACCCCCATGGATGATGCCTTGTCTGCAGTGACCATCGATCTGTCGAACCGCCCCTTTTTGGTGTACAATGTGCCGGCTCTGCCCATGACCGGGTCGAATTTCAATATCCCATTGGCCAAAGAATTCTTCAAAGCGTTTGTCATCAATAGCGGCATGAACCTCCATGTGAATGTTCCGTACGGTGAAAACGAACATCATATCATTGAAGCCATTTTCAAGGCGACAGGCAGGGCAATGGATGAGGCCAGTGCTGTCAATCAGCGCATTCGCGACGTGCGTTCCACCAAGGGAACGCTGTAAATCACTTTGAGTGAAACACCTTGCACGAAAGAGCGTGGCTTGCAGAGAAGCAAACCGGTTATATCCGGCCCAGACCCGATCCGAACTCATGATGCGTGCCCATACGGAAATAAGATTACTTGAACTTATAGCACTGATCATTTTCCAATTTGAAATCTAACTGGCAGCATCCTATCCTATCAGTTTAGACCGAATTTAAGATCTCCCTTAAAGCATGCCGATGACGAAAACCGGTTTCCGATACCACACGATTTGCATGTTCCAGGTGGTTCTGATCATTTGGAATTTATTGGGGGTATCTGCCTGCCTTTCGAAATCAAAGCCCCCGGATCTAACACCCGAATTGTCAGGAAAAGAAACAATTCTGGTATTGCCGTTTCGAAACTTAACCAAAGAAACTGACGCCGGTGGCATTGTCAGATGTCCGGGGTGCGGAACCGCCTTTTTATCCGGGGAAGTCTTAAAAACGGCCGGCCGTCTGCTGACCACCCATTTGCTCTCCTTTTTGAGAAATAACACTTCCTTGATCCTAGTTACGGCTCATCAGCCCACCATTACTCCGTCGGAACCTTTATCCCAAAGCCCGAATGCAGTCACCGAACGCGAGGCTCTGATGACAGCCGGGCGCACGGCCAAAACGGACATGGTACTGGCCGGATATATTTTTCGGTTTAAGCAGCGAATCGGTACCCAGTATTCAGTCCAATCGCCGGCTTCAGTCGCCTTTGGTCTTCATCTCATCAACACAGACCTTGGCGTCAGTCTATGGGAAGGTCATTATGATGAGACGCAACAATCCCTTAGTGAAAATTTGTTCGGTCTGCCAAAATTTATAAAAAGAAAATGGAAGTGGATAACCGCCGAAGAAATGGCAATATCCGGTCTTCAAAAAATGCTGGAAACATTCCCGACCCCATGATTATTATTCCCGCGGTTGACATAAAAAACGGCAGTTGTGTAAGGCTTCTGCAAGGACAAAAAGACACGGCAACGGTCTACTCCGACGACCCGGCCGCCATGGCAAAAAAATGGGAAAACCAGGGCGCCGAGACAATTCATGTGGTTGACCTGGATGGTGCTTTTCAACAACACCCCCAAAATACGGCCGCCATAATTAAAACCGTCGAAAGCGTAAACGTACCGGTGCACGTCGGCGGCGGCATTCGCCATGAAAAAACAATCCAACACTATATCGAAATAGGTGTCGACAAGGTTATCATCGGCACTGAAGCTATTAAAAATCCAAAATTGGTTGAACGCGCCTGCAAAAATTTTCCCGGTCGGATAATCGTTGGTATTGATGCGCGCGACGGCTTGGTTGCTATAGAGGGCTGGACTCAGTCAACCGAAATCAGGGCCATGGACCTGGCGAAACGCTTCGAGGGCTATGGCGTAGCTGCCATCAATTTTACGGATATCGATAGAGATGGCATGCTGAAAGGGCCGAACATCGAAGCGACGCGGCGAATCGCCGAAGCCGTATCGGTGCCGGTCGTTGCCGCCGGTGGTGTTTCAACTATAGAGGATATAAAAAAATTGTTAACCCTCAAAACGGTTGGGGTAACCGGTATCATCACCGGCAAAGCGCTGTATGCCGGCACACTGATTCTTGCGGAGGCCATGGCCCTCGCCAAAAGCGGTTTCTTACCCGAAGCAGGTGCGACCGGTCATCGTAATACCGAATATTAGAAAAAATTATTGACAAATATTGAATTGAAGAATATACTCAAAGGTTGACTCATTGTGTTTTCATGGCGCCCGGGCGGGAGCGCTTCTTTGAATAGATCGTTGCTCTGCGAACGATGAAAAAATTTGCGAAACTTCATCCCATATAACACCCTTCCGACGTTATTCATTTTTAATCTTCTGTAACAACGGGGGGAACTTTTCTTGGCAAATTTTATCCCTGAAGATAAGATTTCGGAAATCAGAAACACGGTTGATATCGTTGATATCATATCGGAGGCGGTACTGCTGAAAAAGTCCGGAAGGAATTATATCGGGATCTGTCCCTTTCACTCAGAAAAAACCCCTTCTTTTACAGTGAGCCCTGAAAAACAGATATTTCATTGTTTTGGTTGTGGTGAAGGGGGCAATGTATTTACCTTTTTAATGAAACAGTCAGGTCTTACCTTCCCTGAAGCAGTCAAAGCTCTTGCCAATCGATATGGCATAGAGATTCCGAAAAAATCGCTGTCGCCGGATCAACGCAAACAGATTGACGAGCGGGAGCAGATACTCAGCATTAATCAACAGGCCTCAGACTTTTTTTACAGAACTCTGCATCATGGCACAGATGGAAAGAACGCGCTGGCTTACCTCACAAAAAGGGGGATGAAAAAGGATACGATTACTGATTTCAAACTTGGATATGCCCCCCAAGGTTGGGATCGGCTTTTTAGCTATTTTACAAAAAAAAAGATACCCTTACATATCGTTGAAAAAAGCGGCTTGATTATATCAAAAAAGAACAAAAGCGGTTATTATGATCGTTTTCGCAACCGCATTGTCTTCCCGATTTTTAACTTGCAGCAGCAAGTGATCGGTTTCGGGGGACGGGTGATGGATGATGCTTTACCTAAGTATCTGAATTCTCCGGAAACCCTGCTGTACCATAAAAGTCGTTCGCTCTACGGTCTGCATCGTGCCAAAAATTCATGTCGTCAGACCCGGAGCGTCTATATTGTAGAGGGTTATTTTGATCTTCTGACACTTCATCAGCACGGTATATCGAATTCCGTAGCGACATTGGGAACCGCCTTGACCGAGGAGCATGTTCGGAGTTTGAAGGGATTTGTTGGAGAAACGGGAAAATTTATTCTGGTCTACGATTCCGACGACGCAGGTATTAAAGCCGCTCAGCGAACTATCGAGGTATTTGAAAAGGGCTTTGTGGATGCTCAAATTTTAACATTGGATGCCGACTATGATCCGGACGCTTATATTTTTCAATTCGGTCCTGAAAAATTTGTCACAGCCGCCGAGCAGGCCCTTCATGTTATCCCATTTCTGATGGAGTCTGCCATAAAAAAGTACGGGCTTTCCGTTGAAGGAAAAATCCGAATCCTCACGGAACTTAAGTTGCCGCTGGCAGCTCTCAAAGACCCCGTGGCGCGCTCCCTGTACGTCAAAGAACTTGCTGAACGTATTGGTATTGAAGAGACTGCGGTGCTGGAGGAAATAAGAAAAGCGTCGGCCGCCAAGACATCTCAGGATCGGCAGTCCTTCTATTTGTCCTTGTCCAAAGACAGAGCAAACGATGTCGGCTCGCTGAATATTGCCAACCAGAAATTCCAAGGAGAGACTGCCGACCGTATGGAACGACAGATAATCAGCATGATGCTTCAATTCCCTGATATCATACCTGAGGTAAACGGTCGCAATATCTTGGAATATTTTGATAATGATATTTTTAAAGACATCGCTAATGGTATCCTGAAATACGAGCAAATATCAGATAATCATCGGTCCGCTCCATCCGGCACATTTGGCGGAAAAGTTCGCGGGCGGGTTTCAGAGATCATGACCTTTATTGATGATAAAAAGCAGGAACGAATTGTCGCCGAGTTGGCCAGCAGCGAAGACACCTGGGACCTCCAGGGTTGTCGGAAATTGATCCATCAATTTATTGATGCCAGCAGGGGACGGCGCCGCAACAATTCAATCGAAAAAAGAATACAGGCGGCGGAACGAAGCGGCGATCAAGAGCTTTTGACAAAACTTCTGTCGGAAAAACAACAGATGGCAATTGCAAAGCAGAAGCAAAAAATGTCAATATTACAGCGCAAATGAGAACGCACCGGTTCTTTTAATTATCGTTGTTTTAATTCAATACTGCATAAACTTTATACCTGGAAATTGAACGATCGTTTCAATAGGATTGGCGGAAAACAATCCAGTCGACTGTTTTCCAGCAGGTCACCGGCGATTAATCCAGAATCTATAGGGTGTTGCGAAAACTAAAAGCGCTGAGAGCGGGAGGCAAGAGATTGATGGCAAAGAAATCTGCTACCACAAAAACAAGCACCAGAAAGACAACCAAGAGGATGCCTGCCAAGAAGGTTGTTAAAAAGGCGAAGGCAAATAAGAAAAACATGAAGGGGGAAATAACAAAAAAGTCCCCTAAATTGGAAGATAATTCCGGAAAAATTAGTAAAAAAATACTGAATGAACTGATTTCGAAAGGAAAAAAACAGGGCTATCTGACCTACGATGAAATCAACGAAGCACTGCCGGATAATATGGTCTCTTCGGATCAAATTGATGAAGCCCTCATTCTGTTGGATGACCATAAAATCAGAATGGTGGACGAAAAAAACCTCAAAAAAGCAGCACTGGCCAAAAAAAATAAGGTCAAAAAAGTCAGAGTACACCAACGAGCCGTATCTGATTTTGGTACCGTTACGGATCCAGTGAAAATGTATCTTCGTGAAATGGGCCTGGTTACACTTCTAAGCAGAGAGGGTGAAGTTGAGATAGCAAAAAAAATTGAAGCTGCCGAACAGGAGGTTTTACGAGCACTTTTAGATACAACAACCGGGGTTGAAATTATCGTAAATCTCGGCTGGCATATCGAAACCGGTGATTTGCGTCCAAAATACGTTTTAAGAGACATCGATGAAGGGGATACGTATACCGACGAGGCAGTCCAGACAGAAAAATTTATCAATACGATCCGAGCCATAAAAGAAATCGATGCGGAGAGCCATGATCTTCGGCAACAGCTTTTCTCCTTGGAACTGGATCCCGATGAGCAGCGACGTTTCCGACGTTCGATATCGCGTCGCAACGGCAAGATTTTTGAGCTTCTCAAGGATTGGCGGCTTGAAAGCGGGGTAATCGACAAAATCGAGAAGCAGATCCGGGCCCAGATAGAATGGTTTGATTTTATGAATCAGAAAATGAATGTATGTGCAGCGATGGTTAATGCAAACTTAAGTGAGTTTCGCGAACATCTGAATACCAAGACAAATTTTGTTAAATGGGCCAGCAAGCAGTCCGGGCTGAAACGGGACCAAGTTGCTGCCCTCTATAGCGAAGTCAAAAATATCCAGAAGGAGGTTGCGCAGCAAGAAGAAAGCCTCAAGGCCAAAAATAGAGGTCTAAAAAGGATTATCGCTGCTGTTGAAGAGGGCCGTCGCAGGGCGAAAGATGCTAAAAGCGAATTGACCAGGGCCAATTTGCGGCTTGTCGTCAGTATTGCGAAAAAATATACCAACCGCGGATTACAGTTTCTTGATTTGATACAGGAAGGAAATATCGGTCTTATGAAAGCGGTGGATAAATTTGAGTATCGCCGGGGATACAAATTTAGTACCTATGCCACCTGGTGGATCAGACAGGCCATTACCCGGGCCATTGCCGATCAGGCCAGAACGATTAGAATTCCGGTGCACATGATAGAAACCATAAACAAGCTTATCCGAACCTCCAGATACCTGGTACAAGAACAAGGACGTGAACCGACCCCTGAGGAAATTGCTCAAAAGATGGAAATACCACTTGAAAAGGTTCGTAAAGTATTAAAAATCGCAAGAGAGCCCATATCTCTGGAAACACCGATCGGTGAAGAAGAGGACAGCCACCTGGGTGACTTCATAGAAGACAAAAAATTCATGCTTCCTTCTGATGCTGCTGTTAATCTTAATCTAGCCGAGCAGACCCGAAAAGTTTTGGCTACGCTGACACCGCGTGAAGAAAAGGTGTTGCGCATGCGGTTTGGTATTGGTGAAAAAGCCGATCATACACTTGAGGAAGTCGGTCAGGATTTTGCGGTTACCCGCGAGCG
>JASFTQ010000189.1:0-8923 GCA_050053515.1 Desulfobacterales bacterium
CGGTCTGGGATACTTCGATGCCGGAATTTTTAAGTTCGGTTTCGATCAGAGACTTGAATCCTTTCAGGGTTCGGTCCCGCAGCTTTTTACCGTTGATAAATACGGTCGGTGTGCTTCGTACGCCCACCCCGGCGGCTTCGGACCGATCCTGATTAATAATCGCCTGTACTTGAGGATCCCTTAAGTCTTTTTGGAACTGTTCCATATCCAGGCCGAGAACCACGGCAATGTCCCGGATCTTCTGTTCGTTCAGCTGCTTGTGGTTCTTAAAAAGCAGGTCGTGGTATTCCCAAAACAGACCCTGCCGGTCAGCGGCGATAGCCGCGGCGGCCGCCTGGCGGGAATATGTGTGGCTTTTTAACGGATAATGTTTAAATACAACCTTGACATTCGCAGGGTATTGTTCGAGCACCTGATCGATTACCGGCACGAGAGTGGCGCAGGCCGGGCATTGAAAGTCGCTGAATACGGCAATTACCACCGCTGCATTCACCGCCCCCTTGAAGGGGCCCAACGTGCTGATTTTCTGGATAAAGTCCAGGTTGAGAAGTTTAATTGTTTTATCAGTGCTGCTGCTGAGAAACAGCATGTCATCCCTCAAGGTGGTGTCGATCCTGTCGACGGCTTTGCCCACCGGGATTTTACCTATCAGCCGGCCGTCTGGTGAGTAGATGACAACCTGCCCCTGGTCTGTAAGAACAAACAGCCACTTGGGTGAAACAGCCACATCCACAGGGATTTCTTCTATCTGATATGTTTTCACTACATCCCATTTAACTTCACTGTAGCTGTAGCCATAAATAACCAGTACAACGAGCGATATTAATATGAAGCCAAAAACGCTTTTTTTCATTTGAATCCCTCCGATCTAATTGCGCGGTTGGTACAGTATACTTTCTATCATAGGACAGGCAACGATGATATTGACTTATATCAAATCACTGTTTTTCTTTTGGCTGTGACATCCTATCCAACGTTTGGCAAAGAAGACGCACGCCAAATCCGGTGGCGCCGGCACTGCAGTAAGGACTTTCCTTTTTACTATATGCCGGGCCTGCGATGTCAATATGCGCCCAGCGTGTGCTGCCGACAAACGCGGCTATAAACAGAGCTGCCGAGATGGCTCCACCTGCGCGGGTGCTGGGCATGTTGTTTATATCGGCCCAGTCGCTTTTGAGCAGTTCTTTGTAGTCATCGGGTAGAGGCATCCGCCAGCAGCGCTCGTGGGTTTTTGCGCCGGCTTCCGTGATTATTTCAGCCAGCACGTCATCCAAGGTAAATAGGCCTGCAATTTTTTCACCCAGGGCGGTGACGCAGGCCCCCGTCAGTGTCGCAATGTCAATGAGCATTTGAGGTTTATATTTTTTAACCGCATAAGAAATTGCATCGATCAATATTAATCTGCCCTCCGCATCGGTATTGCCGATTTCCACCGTTTTTCCGGCAAAGTTGGTGATAATATCCCCCGGCCGGGTTGCCGTACCGGATACCATGTTTTCAACCAGAGGGATAATTCCGATAATCCTCAGTTCCGGCGATAGCCTGGCAACATTGATGAGGGTTGCGGCAACAGCTGCCGCACCGGCCATATCGGCTTTCATTCGATGAAGGCTACTCGAAGGTTTGAGATTCAATCCTCCCGAGTCGAATGTCACACCCTTGCCGACCAGCACAACGGTTTTTTTGCTGCCCTTGGATGGGTGCTCGAGAACCACCAGACGCGGCGCATTCCGGCTACCGGCAGCTACCGCCAACATCGCACCGAAGCCCTTTTGCCTCAGTTCCTTGGGGCCCAGTGCCATGGTCTTCAAGTGTTCTTTTTTTGCCAGTCCGATAATGGTCCTGGCAAATTGCGCAGGTTTTTTGTCATTGGCCGGTGTGTTGACCCAATTTCTGGCCAGCAGGGTACCCCTGCAAATCGTTTCTATCCGCCTTGCCAGTGGGCTCATTTTCTTGGTGGCATCGGACGTCATCCGGAATCTGATTTTTTTGAGCATATGGTGCTTCTTTTCTGCCTTGTAATCGGTAAAGCGATGATTTCCCAGAACGGCACCCTCCACAAGCCCCTCGAGGATTCCAGCCATCCCTATTTTAAATTTTTTATATGACGGAACGGCAAAGGTAACCTCGTTTATTTTTTTGGCGATACACTGATTCACCGCCCGCCCGGACGCTATGCGAAAAGATTCTCGGTCGACGTCGGCCGATTCTCCCAGACCGATCAGCATAACCCGGGTGGCTTCGAATTCGACCGGGTGATATAAAATTAATTCATCATCCCTGTCGCCTTTAAATTCGTTAAGATCTGCTGCTGTTGCGATGAGTGCGGCAATCCCCGCGCTGTCATGAATGTCCGTATCGCTGCACACCGTTACAACCAGCATCCCTGTTTTTATCTGTTCCACCTTTTTTGAGGTGAATGTGATCATTTGAATTTTGTCCTAAGTACCTGGCGCACATTTTTGTTCTTCATCTTGGACAAATCTGATTTCACCGATTTATGCTGCTGCCAGGGTTTTGAGATAAGAGATTGTCTCCCAGGTAAAGGCGTCACTTTGGCAGGGTAAAACCGCATTGTTGCTGTAAATGGGGTCCGATGCCAAGTCGTAACGCGAAGCAGCAATCGCTTTGTCCCACATTCTCGTGTGCGGAATGGGGGAGTAATACGCCAGAACCGGAGTTATCCGGTTCTTTTTGACCATCGAGATCGACTCGGCGATGGCTTCAACCGCCTGTCCGGGCAGACCCACCAGCAGGTAAGCGCCGACTTGATCTCTCTTAAAACCGGCTTTTCGCAATTCTGTCGCTGCACGCTTGAATTCTTCCGAGGTCACTTTAACATCCATTTCGTCTCTGTTTTCAGAGGCTGCCGTCTCAAGTCCGAGGCGAATGGTTTTAAACCCCGCTCTTCGCATGAGATCAGCGGTTTTTGGAGTGATGCCCCGAATATGAATGGCGTTTGGCGTGTGGAAACGAACCTTTAAGCCTGCCCGCAGGATTCCCTCAAAGAGTGGAATAGCGTGGGTTTCGGCATCAACCAGAAGCGCATCATCGTAAAATACAAAATCATGTATATCGTGCGCTTGATGCCAAAACGCAATTTCCTTTACAACCATTGAAGGCCTGCGGCGCATTATTTTGGGATTCAGCAGATGCGAGGCACAGTAAGTACATGAAAAGGGACAGCCCCTTGACGTTAATAGCGGAACATAATTGATTCTATGCTGCAGATCAAATGCCGGGTAGGGATAAGTATCCAGATCATGGAAGTCAACCCTTGGTTTAATTTCAAATCCGGTGAATTCTGCGACACGATCGAGGAAATTTTGTTCCGCCGTGCCTTTAAAGACCAGGTCCGCGCCGGAATGCCGGGTGGCGTGCGCATGACAAAGCGTTGCGTATATTCCTCCCAGAATAATGGATGTTTCCGGAAAAAATTCTCTGATTATGCTTACGGTTTCACGGACGCCGGGATACCAGTAGGTCATGAGCGATGTGACCAGAATAAGGTCGGGCCGCGACAGGGCTTGAAGATCTTCACGAAACCATTTCTCTGCAATACCGTAACGGCAATAGTGGCGGGGGAGATCCTCAAATCCTGCGGGTTTTGGGATTCGGGTTTTTCTGTAAGGGCCTCGACCGTAGCGGGCTGATGCATTTGTGCGGGCAGCCCTGGGGTGGAATCGATCCAGACAGTCTATATAGGAGACCTTATACCCGTGATGTCGCAGGATTGATGCAAGATACAGGAGTGCGATCGGTTTGGCCCAAAAATCATAAGCCGCGAAATCATGTATCCAGGGATTTACCAGGAGAATATGGGGCTTGTCTTTCATTGACGAGGCCTATTTCTGCCTGAATCGAGCGATTCTTCAGCAAAGACGTAATTCATCGTTGACTGGATGACGAGCACCGATGGGGTATCAATTGTCCTTCCCGCAATCCCCGGATCACGCCCGGAGCAGGAGCGGGAATCCAGGAGATTTTTCATGCTACACTTATAAAAATCACCCGATCCAAGTACTATTTTATAGCCGGGAAATACTTCATTGAAGTTTTTTTCAGTTCCCGACGGCTAAACAAAAGTGCATATTTATCCAGGGAGGCTTTATGGGCCATTTTCCGGGCGGTGGCTTTGCATGCTTCTTCGTCACGGGCATGAATCATAGTATACAGATTGTAAGGCCACGCATCGCTGGAATTTCGGCGATAACAATGAGACACCGCTCTGAACGCGGCCAGTTCTTTTCCGACTTGGTCGATACGCGCTTCATCCACCTGCCAGGCGACCATTGCATTGGCGTCAAAACCCGACTTCTGATGCCGGAGCGTCGCCCCGAAACGCCTGATCACGCCTTTTTTGCAAAGGGCTTTTAAGGCGTCAAGCAGCGTGGCCTCCGATATGCCCAACCGGTTTGCAATCTCCAGAAAGGGTTGCTCGGTGACGGCAATATCTTCCTGGATCGACGTGATGATTTTTTTTTCGAGTTCGGTCAACATGTGAAAATCCATGGGTGTGACTTAATGCTTGTCAACCCTTTTCCGGATAGAGGTTTTTTATGTCCTTTTCGGACGCCCGGCAGATGCCCCTTTCCGTTATAAAGCCGGTCACAAGTCTGGCCGGCGTGACATCAAAGGCGAAGTTGGCGGCAGGGCTTGTCGGCGGCGGGACCAAAACCCTTCTTACAGTCCCGCTGTCCCAACCCTGTACATATCTTATTTCATCGGCATTGCGCTTTTCAATGGGAATGTCTTTTAACCCGTTTCGCATAGACCAGTCGAAAGTGCTGGACGGCAGGGCAACATAGAACGGTACATGGTTGTCACTGGCGGCCAAGGCTTTGAGATAGGTTCCAATCTTGTTGGCAACATCACCCGTGTAAGTCGTACGGTCGGTTCCCACGAGCACCAAATCAACCATTGCATGCTGCATCAGGTGACCGCCGGCGTTGTCGGTAATAACCGTGTGCTTGATGCCGTGTTTTCCGAGTTCCCAGGCCGTCAGCCGGGCCCCCTGATTAACCGGTCGCGTTTCATCAACCCATACATGGATATCAATACCTCTCTCGAATGCGGTATAAATCGGTGCGGTCGCCGTACCATACTCTACGCAGGCCAGCCAGCCGGCGTTACAATGTGTCAGGACATTCACCGTATCACCATTCTTTCGACGGCTAATTTCATCAATCAACGTCAGGCCGTGTTCGCCGATCTTTTTGCACTTTTCTGCTTCTTCTTCAGCTATTTTACCTGCTTCTTTGCGGGCGATATCGATTCTTTCCGCGGGATCAGTTGACTCTGCTACCGCGGAAAATACCCTGTCGGCGGCCCAGCTTAGATTAACGGCAGTCGGCCTTGCCGCTTTTATGTTCCGGCAGGACGCCTGTAGAAAATCGTCATCATCACCGGAGACTTTCAGCACCGCCAGATACACACCGTAGGCAGCAGTAACCCCGATCAGGGGTGCCCCCCTGACATACATCTCGCGTATCGCTGCTATGGCATCATCGATTGTTTTAAGCTCTACCACGACGAACTTGTGAGGGAGATAACGCTGGTCTATGATTTTTACGGTTTTCAAATCGCTATCCAGCCAAATGGGCCGGGTTTGTTTTCCGTCAACAAGCATTTTTATAGCCTTTTACGCGAGGTTTTCGCCGATGACAAATAACATATAACGCATTGGCGATCCTGCAACAGGGAGGGTGTTTTTTTAGCGCTAAAAACTAATAATATCAGCTTTCTCCGTGCTCTGCGGTGAATCACAGTCATCAGATTTATCTCCGATTAAACAAACAGCGGCACAAATTTAAATTGATCGACGTTTACGAGGCCCAGATCGGTAATTTTCAGTTCCGGAATGACCGGCAAGGCTAAAAAAGAAAGGGTCATAAACGGATCATTTAAAGTGGAGCCTAATTCCCGGGCGACTTGGACCAGACAATCCAGTTTATCCCGGATGACTGTGGCCGGTTCATGAGACATCAGACCGGCGATCGGAAGCGGAAGCCGGGCCCGGATCTCGTTATTGGATACGGCAACCAACCCGCCCTGCATGTCAGCGACTGCTTTTACGGCCGCCCGCATGTCTGTGTCATTGGCCCCCACAACGATGATATTGTGAGAATCGTGGGCAACGCTGGATGCAAGGGCGCCGTGCTTTAATCCGAGGCCTTTAACGAATCCTTTGGCCACATTGCCCGAAGCGGTATGGCGATCTACAACCGCAATTTTCAGCACGTCACCGGACGGATCGGCCACCGCCATATTGTCGACAACAGAGGCTTTCAAGACTTTTTCATGGGTGATCAGCTGATCGGGGACGATTTCAATAACCCGAATTCGGTCGGATTCAGCCGGGATAGACATATCCAAGCCGCCCCGAAGAATATACATGGACGGCGGAACCGGCGCCGGTTGGGGCCTTGTCAGATCTGCAGCAATCCGGCCGTTTTCCGCCACCCGTTGTCCATGACAGTAAACCTGCTCAATCTTTAATTCGGCAAGGTCTGAGATCACCACCAGGTCCGCCTTTTTGCCGGGAGCGATAGCGCCGACATCCCTGATGCCAAAATACTCGGCCGGATTCAGAGTGGCCATCTGTATGGCGATAATGGGGTCCAGCCCCTTGCGAACCGCACTGCGCACCATGAAATCAATATGGCCTTCGGCCACTAGGTCATGGGGGTGGCGGTCATCCGTGCACCACATCATGCGCCGGCAGGTCCGTTTGTTGATGACCGGCAACAGGTCATTGAGATTTTTTGCGCCCGTACCCTCCCGGATCATAATGTGCATTCCGGCTGCCAGTTTTTCCCGAGCCTCTTTGACGCTGGTACATTCATGGTCGCTTGATATACCGGCGGCAACGTAGGCCGTCAGATCGGCGCCGGTAAGACCGGGTGCGTGGCCATCGATCGGTTTTTTTGCTCGGTTGGCGGTTTCAATTTTTAGCAATACCTGCGGATCAGTGTGGATTACCCCGGGAAAGTTCATCATTTCCGCCAGTGCCAGGATTCGTTCATGATTCATAAAATGCTGAAGATCTTCAGCGTTGAGCCTGGCTCCCGAAGTCTCCATCTCTGTGGCAGGGACACAGGAGGGCAGGGTATAGTAGATGTTCATGGGTTGGTTCTCGCTGGATGCCAGCATATAGCGAATACCGTCTGTGCCGAGAACATTGGCGATTTCATGGGGGTCGGCCACCACGGTTGTCGTTCCGAGGGGCACAACGGTCCGGACAAATTCGGTAACGCCCATCATTGAACTTTCGATATGAACGTGGGCGTCGATAAAACCCGGTGCCACCCAGCAATCCCTCACATCAACTATTTTTTTAGCCGAGCGTGCATTAAAACCCGTGATGTAGCCGTTGGTTATCGCAATATTGGAGGGCATGATGCACCCGGAAAAAACATCCACCCGCCTGGCATTCGTCAACAGCAAATCAGCCCGGATTTCGCCATGCGCGGCTTTGATAAGTTCTTTCAGTTCCATCGATGTTTGCGCTCCGAGGCGGCGATCGATTCGGCGACGGCTGAAATTTCTTTTAGCGTTTCTCCCAGATTCACGGACAGCAGTTTGCCATTTTCCATTACTATCTTGCCGCCGATAATTGACGTTTGCACATCGTTGCCATTGGCCACGTACACCAGATGCGACGTGGGATTGTACATCGGTGTTAAGTGCGGTTGGTGGGTGTCCACCGTGATGAGATCAGCCTGTTTGCCGACCTCCAGAGAGCCGATATCCTTTTGCAAGCCGAGGGTTCGGGCGCCCCGGATGGTGGCCAGTTGCACAACGGTCTTGGCTGCCATGGCGGTGGGATCTAATGTGCTGACTTTGTGAAGCTTGGCGCACATATCCATCGCCCGGAAGAGATCCAGGGTATTGTTGCTGGCACATCCATCCGTGCCGAGTCCAACCGATATTCCCGCCTCTAATAATTTTTCAACCGGCGCGATCCCGGCGGCCAGCTTCATATTGCTTTCCGGGTTGTGGGATACTTTGACATTGCGTTTTGCCATGATGTCGACATCGTCATCATCAATCCAGACGCAGTGAACCAGCAAGGTATTTTGGTCCAAGATACCGATCTGGTCCAAATATTGAATCGGTGATTTGCCATGCTCCGAATGTATGCGATCCCATTCCTGTCTGGTTTCAGCAGCATGGATCTGAAACAATAAATTATGAGAACGTGCAGCTGATTTTGCCTTTCTTAAAGTTTCCGCCGAACACGTATAGGGAGAATGGCAGAAAATCGACGGCGTAAGTAAAGACGATGCCTTTAGCCATTTCTTTACGTAGGATACGGCGTGTTTGATGTTGTCTGAAGGATTTTGGATTCCCGGCGCAGGAAAGTCGATGACCCCCTGCGCCAGTATGGCCCGCAGCCCTGAATCACGAACCGCCGCGGCCACGTGCTCTTCCAGGAAATATCCGTCGCAACAGGTCGTGGTCCCCGACATAATCATTTCCGCGCAGGCCAGCTGCGTACCGATCCTCACCGTTTCCGGTCTGATGTGTTTGGCTTCGGCTGGAAAGATATGTTTCTCCAGCCATTCTTGCAGTGGAAGATCATCGGCCAGTCCCCTGAATAAGGTCATGGGAAGATGGGTGTGCGTATTAACCAGCCCGGGCAATACAATTGCGCCTCCGGCATCGATTGATTTTTGAGCTGCCGGTAAACCGGCGCTGGCGGAGGGTGTCCCGATTTTTTCGATATATTGATCCCGAATACAAACGATGCCGTCGGTGATGATGTCAAATTCAGAATTAACGGTGACGACCGTGCCATTGTGTACGACAATATCATACTTCATGTTGATTTCCGTAGCTTCTTGTTAGTGCTTCGAATCTCTGCTGCAATTATTTCAACATCGCCCAGAACCTTTTCCAAATCCAAGGAAAGCAGCTGACC
>JASFTQ010000190.1:0-8894 GCA_050053515.1 Desulfobacterales bacterium
GATTACGGCGGAGTTAATCACTCCGATAGCGATGGAAAAAGAGCTTCGGTTTGCCATCCGGGAGGGGGGGCGCACGGTTGGCGCCGGGGTGGTCAGCGATATAATTGAATAATGTGGACGCTTAAAAGATGATAACCAATACCAAGATCAGAATTCGGCTGAAGGCATATGATCACAAACTACTGGATCAATCAGCATACGACATCGTTGATACGGCCAAAAAGACAGGGGCCAAGGTCGTCGGTCCCATACCCTTGCCGACCAGGATCAGCAAATACTGTGTTCTGAGATCTCCTCATGTCGATAAAAAATCTCGCGAACAGTTCGAGATGCGAACCCATAAACGCCTCTTGGATATACTGGAGCCGACGCAACAAACGGTGGATGCCTTAATGAAACTTGATCTTTCTCCCGGGGTGGATGTTGAGATAAAACTATAGCGGTTAAGACCTTTTTTGACAAGATGGGCATGTTACCAATGAGTACATTAGCCACTCGACATTGAAAAAAGATGATTCTCTCGCCCAGTTCGTTCGAGCTCACAGAGTGAACAGAGAATTAAATACCCGGTGTGCTCTGCGAGCTCTGTGAGAGACTTAAAGAAATTGGGGTTTAATGTCGAGTAACTTTGTTTCTCCTGAGTAAGTTGCTGCCGTTGAATGTCGGCGACACCGGGCGATGCTGATCGCGAGCCCCCCAGGGGGCTTAATCATTTGCTTCAGGAGCGGGTCTCAACTTGAGCGACCGTGTCGTTTGACGGGCGAAAGCAATCACATTCAAAATGGCATAGCAGCGGCTGCTGTGGATAAAGGCAATAATTCGAAATGAGTAAGGGAATGCTAGGAAAAAAACTGGGAATGACCGGCTATTTTTCACCGCAGGGTGAATATCTACCGGTTACGTTAATTGAAGCCGGACCGTGTGTTGTAACCCAAATTAAAACTATCGAAAGCGACGGCTACAATGCACTGCAGCTCGGCTTTGAGGAGAAAAAAGGTTCGCGTGTCACCAAACCGCTGCTCGGTCACCTTAAAAAGAGCGGGGAAAAGTGTTTTTATTTCCTGCGGGAGTTTCCGGTAGAAAATCCGGAGGATTACAGCCTGGGTCAGGAAATATTGCTGGACTTATTTAATGTTGGAGACCGGGTTAATGTTGTCGGAACAACCAAGGGACGCGGGTTCAGCGGGGTGATCAAGCGACACGGATTCCGGGGCGGTCGCAAAACCCATGGCAGCAAGAGCCACAGGATACCGGGCTCTATTGGCTGCAGCGCTACACCCTCGAAGGTGATAAAAGGAAAGAAATTACCGGGCCAATATGGTCACCAACGCCAGACAGCTCGTAATCTGGTAATTGTCGACATTCGTCCCAAGGAAAATCTGCTGTTAATCAAAGGTGCTGTGCCGGGAGCCAAGTCGGGGCTGGTTGAAATTAATAAACCAAAATTTTCAAAATGAGGCAGGGATGAGCGTCATCTTTACTGCCGTACTACAAGATGGCCACCCCTCGATACCAGAAAAAATGAACGGTTAAGCTATGGCTGTTGTAGATGTCTTGAACACAAAGGGGAAAAAAGTCTCCCAGCGGGACCTTCCGGATGGGCTATTTAATGTGCCGGCCAAACCGAGCATCCTGCATGAAGTCGTGATGATGCAGCTTGCTAAAAAGCGGTCGGGAACTGCTGCTGTCAAAAATCGCAGCGATATCAGAGGCGGCGGTCGGAAGTTGTTTCGTCAGAAGGGAACCGGCAGAGCCCGGCGTGGTGACATAAAGTCGCCTCTGCTCATAGGGGGCGGTGTTGCCTTCGGCCCGCAGCCGAAATCATATGCCTATAAAGTTCCTAAAAAGGTTAAAAAACTGGCACTTAAAATGGCATTGAGCACGAAATTGCAGAATCAAAACCTTCTAGTAATTGATCAGTTTGAGCTTGAAGGATTTAAAACCAAAGAGTTTATTAAGGTGATCGATAACTTAAAAGTGAAGAACGCCCTGATCGTGACTGAAAAAAAGAATGACACCCTTGAGCTTGCTTCCCGAAACGTTCCCACGGTGAAGGTGTTGAGAAGTGAGGGATTAAACGTTTATGACATTCTTAAATATGAGAATTTAATTCTGCTTGAGTCTTCAATAAACGATATTGAAGGGAGGCTGCAGGTATGATGGACCATGACCTCTTTAGACGACCTTTGATCACCGAAAAAACAAACATTCAAAAAGAAGTCTCCAACCAGGTGACTTTTGAGGTCGACCGTCGAGCCAATCGGGTCGAGATAAAAAGAGCCATTGAAAAAATTTTCAAAGTTAATGTGGCTAGTGTGAGGACCATGCAGGTAAAGGGCAAAAGAAAGCGCAGAGGTCGAATCGTTGGCAAACGCCGGGACTGGAAGAAGGCGATTGTGACATTGCGGCCGGGAGATCGAATTGAATTTTTCGAAGGAGTCTAAGCGGTTAAGGGTTCTATTTCGACAAAACGTTGTCTATGTTTGATAAGTAATTGAGGGTTCGGGGTATTTTTTTCACGGCAAGCTGATCGCTCCTGCGCTTCCAAGGGGCACAGGGCTATTGCCGCCGAGAAAGGCAAAACACGGTGTCCGTTATTGTTGGAGTGAAAGTTTTAAATAGCCGGCAGTAAAATGCAGGGCAGTTGCCGCTGTCAGGCTTGGCAGGCAACAACCCGGCACCTTGCCGTGAAAAAAATACCCCGATCCCTCAAAAATTTGTCGTCAAGATGCGGAATTGCCGGCGCCTTTGCTGTAAAATGGAGCTTGTATTATGATTATAAGTGTTGCCAGCGGAAAAGGAGGAACGGGTAAAACAACGGTGGCCACCAACCTGGCACTGTCAATCGGTTCCGGTGTCCAGCTGTTGGATTGTGATGTGGAAGAACCCAACGCCCATCTGTTCATCCATCCTGTTTTTGAGCAGACTGAAACCGTCACCACCCCTGTTCCCCAGGTAGATAACGATAGGTGCACCTGTTGCGGAAAATGCGGTGAGATATGCCGGTTCAAAGCCATTGTGGTGGGGGGGGAAACCGTTTTGTCTTTTGCAGAAATCTGCCACAGCTGTGGTGGATGCATGCACGTCTGCCCCGAAAATGCCATCACCGAGAAAGGCCGGGAATTGGGCATTCTACAAAAAGGTCATCGCAACGGCATCGAATTCATCCACGGCAAATTGAGGCTGGGCGAAGCCATGTCTCCGCCCCTGATCAGGAAGGTATTATCTTTGGCCGATTCGGCCAAGCTCACCATTGTGGATGCGCCGCCGGGCACCTCGTGTCCGGTGATCGAATCGATGAAAATTGCCGATTTTGTCCTGCTCGTTACCGAGCCCACGCCCTTCGGCCTTTACGATCTAAAGCTGGCAGTTGATGCCGTGAACATCCTCGATATCCCCTGCGGATTGGTCATCAACCGTTCTGATCTGGGAGATGATAAAGTAAAAGCGTATGCGCGCCGGGAACAACTGCCGGTTCTCATGGAAATCCCCTTTGGCCGGCAGATTGCCGAGGCCTGCTCCAGGGGAGATATGATCGTGGAAGTGATGCCTGAATGGAAAGAAAGATTTTTGGAGCTTTATGGGAATATTAAAAATTTAGCAAATTGAAAGTGTGCCATTTACAGCGAAGGGGTTAATTAATTGAGGGATCGGGGTATTTTTTTCGCGGCAAGCTGATCGCCCCGCTGCTTCCAAGGGCCAGAGGGCTATTGCCGCCGAGAAAGGCAAAACACGGAGTCGGTTTTTGTTGGGGTGAACCTTTTAAATAGCCGGCAGTAAAGTGCAGGGCAGTTGCCGCTGTCAGGCTTGGCAGGCAACAACCCGGCATCTTGCCGTGAAAAAAATACCCCGACCCCTCAATTAATTGTTTTATCGGCGACTAAAGGTAACAGTGTTTGGTGTTTTGTGTTTCGTGTTTGGTAATAAACACTTTTAAACCTAAACACCAAATACCAAACACTAAACACCCATCCGTCAGATAGAACCATGGGATGAAATCAAATATCGCATCCTAGGATAGCGCCGGTAATGGTAATATGGAGCAACGTACATGAAAGAATTAATCGTCATCAGCGGAAAGGGCGGGACCGGTAAAACCACTCTAATGGCAGCTTTTGCGGATTTGGCCGAAAATAAGGTGCTTTGCGATGCCGACGTGGATGCGGCCGATCTTCATCTGATCACGGATCCTCAGGTCATCACCCGCACTGCATTTCAGTCGGGTTTTACGGCGGACATTAACAAGGCCAAGTGCACCGAATGCGGTCTGTGCCTGGATCTGTGCCGCTGGGGTGCCATCAGCCAAAATTTTAAGGTAAATTCTATCGATTGTGAGGGTTGCGGGGTTTGCGTTTATTTTTGTCCGGAAGATGCCATTGACTTTCCGATAAACACCTGCGGGGAATGGCTTATTTCGGATACACGCTTTGGACCCATGGTCCATGCCCGGCTGGGGATCGCTGAAGAAAATTCCGGTAAACTGGTGACCCTGGTGCGCCGGGAAGCCAGAAAACTGGGTCGGGAAAAGCATCTGGATTTGCTGCTGACCGACGGCCCCCCGGGGGTCGGCTGTCCGGTGATTGCTTCGATCGGCGGGGCCAGTTTGGTGCTCATTGTTACCGAACCCACCGTTTCCGGCAAACACGATATGGAACGCGTGGTCCAGTTGGCCGACCACTTTAACGTTCCGGCCATGCTTTGTGTCAACAAGTTTGATCTCAATTTTGAATTGACGCGGGATATTGAACAATTTGCCAAAGAAAGGGGATTGCCATGTTTGGGCCGAATCCCTTTTGATCCGATTTTCACCAGAGCCATGATCCGGGCCCAAACCGTTTTTGAATACAATACCGAATCACCGGCGGGTGCGGCCGTCCGGAAGATCTGGCAAGGGTTGTCAAAAAAGCTTGAGTTGTGAAAACTTGCAGCGACTCTCGGGTTCGCGGCCTAAGGCTTTAAGGTTCAGGGGTTCAGGGTTCAGAGGTTCACGGTTAAGGTAGTCTTAAACGTTGATGATAGCTCTATATATTAGTCACCAGCAAATAAATTACAAAATTAACCAAGGAGGTAATGAGTGATGAAATTTGCAGTACCTTTGGCTGAAGGAAAACTCACCGCCCATTTCGGGCATTGTCAAGAATTTGCGCTGATCGAGGTGGAAGACAACGAAATCAAAAATAAAGAGACCCTCATCCCGCCACCCCATGAACCCGGCATTTTGCCGAGCTGGCTTCACGAACTGGGTGCCGA
This sequence comes from Desulfobacterales bacterium, assembly GCA_050053515.1. Classification (GTDB taxonomy): domain Bacteria; phylum Desulfobacterota; class Desulfobacteria; order Desulfobacterales. The sequence goes on from JASFTQ010000190.1 coordinate 5,251, forward strand.
TGTCATCATTGCAGGCGGAATGGGGGCCAGGGCTTTGGATTTGTTTGCCCAAAACGGTATAAAAGTCATCACCGGCGCCCCGGCATCGACTCCCGAAGTCCTGGTGAAAAGTTATCTGGACAATACCCTGCAAGCCGGCGCAAACGTGTGCGATCATTAAACTGACGGTTGCCTGAGTGCCGTCGCCTGTGCCAATGCAGTAGCCGAATTGGTAGAAGGAAAAGCAGTGGAAGCAGTGGAAGCGGCCTGGGAGATTACCCCCGAAGATGTTGTCGCTTATTTGGAAACGTTACCCCCGGAGAATATGCATTGTGCAGAACTGGCCGTCGGTGCTCTTTATTTGGCCTTAAGAAATCACCGGGAGTTTAAACACGAGCCGTGGAAAAAACTCTATCAAAAAAAGTAATACATTGGCCGGGCAAGATCCAACCGGAATGATTTGGGGGTAAATGATGAGACTGCGGCTGACAACTTTATGTGAAAACACGGCGGGAAAGCTGGGATTTACCGGCGAATGGGGGTTGAGCATTCTGATTGAGCACAAAGAAACAACCCTGCTGCTGGATACCGGACTGAGCGATTCTATTATTTCAAATTCGCGGTCTGCAGGCGTAGATTTAAACGCGATCGATAAAGTCGTGCTCAGTCATGGCCACAAGGATCACACCGGCGGCTTGAGGGCTTATTTAGAGGCAACGGTCGGTGAGACGCAAATAATCGCCCACCCCCATATATGGCAGAAAAAATATTCTGTTCGCCCCGAGGCGAGCAAGGACCGGCCTCATTTTATCGGAATCCCTTATATTAAGGAAGAATTTGAATATCTGGGTGCCCGGTTTCATTTGAGCCGCGAACCGATCTGGCTTAACGCGGAAATCGTGACCACCGGAGAAGTTCCTATGGTGACCGCATTTGAAAAGGTGGACGAAAACCTCTATGTCCAAACCGAAAAGGGAATGATGCCTGATCCCTTGTGGGACGATCAGGCGTTGGTCATCAAGACCTCAAAAGGACTGGTCATCGTTTTGGGATGTGCCCACCATGGCATGATCAATACCTTGATCCGTGCGCGAGAAATCACCGGGGTTGAACCCATTTACATGGTCATTGGTGGAACGCATTTGCTGCGTGCCACAAAAGAAACGTTGCAAAAGACCATTGAGAAATTAGAAGAATTGGGTGTGGAACGAATCGGGGTATCCCATTGCACCGGCATGTCGGCCGCTATGACTTTGGCGCAACGGTTTGAAAATAACTTCTTTTTCAATCACACCGGCCGGGTCGTCGAAATAGATTGAAAAGAACATGTAAATAATTTATCCGGCGGCTGGAGTGAATGCACTACAATAAATTGCTGTTAAAATTTTAGCTCAGACATCATATAAGATGATTGCCAACTTGTTGAACTTCCTGACCGGCTCCAACCTAAAAAGGAAAAAAGAAAACGAAATGTGCCAAGAAGATAATTTTTGGCACCGTCGAAGGCGCTTAGGTGTGGCAGCGATTCTAGCCATAGGCTTAATCCTGGTGGATGAAGCCCATCTCCAAGAGCTTCAAGCGGTCCGCGGCAAGAAACCCATTATATTTGCTTATCAGGATCGCGTGGCCGATGCTGCTTCAATCATAGCTGTCAATAAAGGCCTTTTTAAGCGTGAAGGACTTAATGTCGCAGGCAGGATGTTCACCAGCGGTCCTTCATGCGCGGAAGCGTTGATTTATGGAAATGCGGTTTTGGGCACGATGGGTGATACGACTGCCATCATAACATTATCGAAAAGCTGTACCAAGTTTCGCGCAATATGCTCTCATGGGGGTGGAGAGCATCGGCACCGTATTATCGTCAGGAATGATTCCGGCATAACTCTACCGCAGCATCTGTCGGGAAAGAGAATAGGCGTTAAAAAAGGGACCTCAACGCATGGCGGTCTGTTGCTTTTTGCTCAAAATAATGGCCTAGAGCTGAAAGAGGAAATAATAGATATTAAGCCTTCGCTGCAGCTGATAGCTCTGGCAGCAGGTCAACTGGATGCCATGGTCGCAAGTGAACCAACCCCCACGCAAGCGGAGGTAAACGGCCTTGGCAGACAACTGAGCACTCTGGGCGGCCAAAACAATACTTACCCGATCTTCATTTTGGTGAATAATAAATTTGCTCAAAAAAGCCCGCAAGCGATTGTAAGGTTTCTGAAGGTTATCAAGAAAGCCGGGCTTTTCATTCATCACCATCCGGATGAAGCGGCGCTCATACTATCGGGAATTACCGGCCTGGAAAAAGAGGTAATCCGAAAAGCAATGGCGAATCACTATTATCATGTCGGATTGACCCCGGAGACGGTTGACAGTGTCAGCGCTATGGCGAAATTCCTGAGAAAAACAAATAAGATAAAAGGGGATCCCGATTTTAACACATGCCTGGATGATAGATATTTGAAAATGATAAAGTAAAAAAAGAAGAAGAGACAAAACGCATGCCAAGGGGCAAAAACATCGGGAGCGAAGAGCAATATCTTGAGGCTGACGGATGGGAATTCGAATATATAGAAACCCGTTTGTATAAGATTGCAAGACTGGTCTTTAAAAACGCTTTGACTATTGGAGTGATTCTCGGCGTTTGGTTTCTGGTATCCGTGTGGGTCAACCAGGCCAGAAACATTGACTTCCCGACACCTATTGATACATTTCTGCGTCTTATTGATTTGTTTAAGGGAGAAAAATTATATGACTATGGCTTATACGATCATTTTCTGAGCAGCCTTACAAGATGGGGCATTGCTTTCTTCTTAGCAGCAGTCATCGGTCTTTCAATAGGGACGTGTCTGGGGATTTCCAAATCAGCAAAAGAAATCGTTATGCCGATAGTCTATTTTATCCAGCTTATCCCCGGTCTGGCTTGGATACCCATCGCTCTTCTTATGTTCGGAATTGGCAATGCCGCAACCCTTTTCATGATTTTCGCCACCGCTCTGCCGCCGATTATCATTAATGTGACAGGGGGGATTCGTGGGGTACCCGTCATTTACATCAAGGCTTCAAAAATGATGGGAGCTTCAAGTTACAGAATTTTTTCACAAGTAATGATCCCGGCCGCTTTGATTTCCACCATTAACGGATTAAGAATCGGATTGGCCAATGGGTGGAGGGTGCTGATCGCCGCTGAGATGGTGGTCGGAGTTGGCCTTGGTCTGGGGTATTCCATAATTCAAGCGAGATGGTCGCTGGATTTTGAATCGTCTTTCGTTTGTATTATTTTAATATGCATTACCGGTCTTTTTTTCGAGAAGATCGTGTTTAACCTCATTGAAGATAAGGTGGCAAAGCATTTAGGGAGTTGAGCATAAATAAATGTATCTTGAATGCAAAAACGTCTCAAAGATTTTTATCAGTAAGGATTTGGGAAAAGGGATAATTGCGCTGAAAGATATAAACCTGAATGTAGAGAAAAATGAGTTTCTTTGCATCGTCGGGCCCAGCGGCTGCGGGAAATCAACACTGCTGCATATGATAGCAGGTTTCGAAAGACCCACCTCGGGTGAAATACGCTTAAAAGGAAAGCCTGTGGACAAGCCTTCACCCCATCGAGGTGTTGTTTTTCAGGAATTTAGCCTGTTTCCCTGGAAAAGCGCTGTAGAAAACATAATATTCGC
>JASFTQ010000191.1:0-8815 GCA_050053515.1 Desulfobacterales bacterium
TCCGGGATAACGCAGAATGAAGAGAAGCAGGCAGGGGGTAATCGGAATATTATTTTGACAATCTCTCCAACTGAGCAGCCGCGGTAATTGTCATGTGACACCAGTCCCAATCGGGCGATTCAGGGCATCCGATATACCATGGAATTGATATTCATGCCGGCCCCGACGGATGCAAAGACCGCGATATCTCCTGACATCAGCCGGTGGCCGTCCAACTTTTGTCTCACTATGAGATCCAACATTGTCGGTAAAGTGGCAACCGAACTGTTGCCGGCCCAGGAAATCATCATGGGCATGATGTCATCGGGGATTTCCGTCATACCGCATAACTTGAACAGTCTCTTCAATATGGCCTCATCCATCTTTGCATTGGCCTGGTGGATCATAACTTTTTTAACATCGCTGATTGCTAATCCCGCCTTCGCGAGATTTTCTCTCACGACCTTGGGGACGGTTCGCACTGCATACTTGTATATTTCGTGACCGTCCATTTTGATGAATAAATCACTGCCGTTACGTTTGGGATTGTAGGACTTGCCCAACCACAAGAGATAGGCCTCATCAAAGGTATCCGAGCGGGTGACATGGGACAGGATACCCGCATTCTGGTCCGTTGCTTCAACTAGGGTTGCGCCGGCGCCATCGGCATAGATCATGCTGTCAATATCGTGGGGATCGGTAACCCGCGACAGTATCTCGGCACCAATAACGAGGATGCGACGCGCATCACCTGATTTGATGAGGTAATCAGCCATAATCATGGCCTGCAGCCATCCGGGACAGCCAAAGGGCAGGTCTAAGGCGACGGTATAGGGGTTCTTTATTCTCAGTTTGTGTTTGACCCGGGCGGCAACGGTGGGGACGATGTCCGTTCTTGCGTTATCCGGCTTCAGATCGCCCAAATTTTGCGCGACAATTATATAATCCAAACTTTCCGCATCAACGCCCTCCAGCGCCTTTTTTGCCGCGATGGCGGCGATATCGCCGGTCGTCAGTCCATCGGTTACATAGCGCCTTTCCCTGATGCCTGTGATTTCATAGAGCTTTTGTATAATCTCGGCATTGGACCGTGCAAGTTTGTTGCCGTCGGCGCCATGGAAATCGTGGTTGAGAAAATGTTGATTTGGAATCACGGCCGGTGGAATGTAACTCCCGGTCGCTGCGATGATGGAATTCTGCATGTTAAAAACACCCTTTTTTTATGTAAGACTGAAGCAAATTAAACTTGTGTGGAGGCCTGAAAAGATTCTGATGCTCTTGATCTCCGGGATATTTGATTGAGCAGGTTTTATGGTTGTTGGGTCTGCCATATGGATTAATGGCCCTAATGATTGCTCATTTTACCTTATTATGGGTGAAATTAAAACCTAATTTTATCGCGCGCAAAAGAATAAGGGGGTTTTGTGGAAATCTCTCTTGCGGGACGCTTGTGAAACGAAAGGGGTATAAAGGTATCATGAAGTGGCCAGCACGGTTATCCATGGCGCAGTGAAGCTTTCCCTTGCTTCGCTTTTTATGCAACTGTTGCCCAAAGATATTCTGGCAACAGCGCGTTAAGACGGGCCTTGCAGGGAAATGAATCATCCATATGCCCTGTCATCAAAAGATTATAACTTTGCCTGCCTAGCACTGGCGGCACATTCATTCTTTCCCAGGTCCAGTATATCCTGATGCTCTTCGTCCACTTCTGCCAGACCGGCGTTGATTTCACGGATTTTGGCATATTCTTCCGGCTGGGGTCTCATATTTTCCATGATAAATTCGCAGAACGTTCTTTCATTATTAATCGTATAGATGTGGGCGTTTAACTCTTTTATTTTTCCGAGGGAAGCGGTGAAGATGAGTTGATCGTTGGCTTCTTTCCAGTCCATGTAGTGACCCGGAAAAACTTCGACGGCATCGTCCAGCGGTATAATTTTTTCGGTCATGGTATTAAAAAGAAGTTTGGACCATTCTTCCACCATGCCACCAAGATCGGGCCGGCCGATGGAAATAATGAAAACCATATCCCCCGAAATAAGGTATTTGCCGTCTATCAGGTAGCTGGTGCTGCCGGGTGTGTGTCCCGGCGTGTGAATGACTTTTACCTCGGGGCCGCCATTGGTAAAAGTATATACCTCTCCATCCTGAACCGCTGTATAAAGAAAGCGGGCATCTTTAAAATCCGCTAACGGTGCCATAATCTCCGCACCGGTGGCCTGGCTCAGCATTTTACTTCCGGAGATGTAATCCGCCTGACGGTGGGTTTCAAACGTACGGGTAATGGCGAGGTTTCTTTTTTCCGCGAACTGTTGATAAGCGGAGATGTTCTTGGCCGGGTCGAAAATCATCATTTCAGAGTTGCAAACCAGTCCGTAACTGCAGGAGGCCTTGCCCGGACGTCTGAATTGGTAAAACTCGTAACCGTTGTCGGTATCCACACGAATTGGAGCAAGGAGATTCCCCCAGGATTTAATCCCTTGCAGCAAGTAGCCCACGTCCTCAAACCCATGATTTTCTAAAATCTCGCCGACAAATTTGGCAGAGCCCTCTTTGGCACAAACAATCCGGACCCTTTTCCCTCTGGGCACCTTGGCAACGCTTTCTTCTTCGTGTTCGATGAATTCCATATACCCCGCGTTGATCATTTCAAAGGGATACGGTCCTTCGACTTTAAATCGGCCGAATTCTTCATCATTGCGAACGTCCAGTAAAAGAAAACTTTCCTGGCCGGTCAGCCATTCAAAAAGATCTTGGGCACTGTATGACTGTAACGCCATGTTAGCTCTCCTTGATTTGTCGATCTGGTGCTTTTAAGAGCCTATTATGACAACTAAGTGCTAATTGTCAATGGCGGGAAGTCCGTCGGCATATGGTTTTTGTACTGAAGCACGCCGGAGCTCCAACATTAAAAAAGGCAGAGCCGCAGGAGACTCCGCCTTTTTTAAATATGGTTATCTCAAATTTATTTGTTTGCCAATATCTTTGAGACTCTGCCTTGCGCTATTATCCTTGAAGGTCGATACCCAGGTCACAGCCGAGATTCGGATCCGGCTTTTCGCACTCGAGGTTTTTATGATAGGAATATACCACTACTATAAGAGATAACGATAGTCGGCGGCGGGAAACTTTGAAGCTTTCGGACGGGTTTATGAAGCCTTTGATTTAAGAATATATGTCGCAAACCGGCTGCTATTCATTGAAGGCTAAATCGTCTGCAACAGATGATGAACATACAATATGCCCCCCCAGAAAAACACAATAAACAGCGTATCATCCAAGAACATCTTTACCACCCCCTTATATAGATATAGAGGCACTTTATCACAAATCAATATGTTGTCAATAAAAATTGAAAAACCACAATATGTTGTATGTAAAACGGGCCCCGTAAAATAATTTGCCCTGACCTGCATTTGATTTGACAGAATTGGAAAGCGAGTTAAAACTTTGATCGACAATTTGATATCATAATTGGCGGTCGTCAGGGCAGGGAAATCCTAATTTTGATGGTTGTAAAATTATCTTCGTCCGATAACAAATCATTTACTTATTGCTTGGATGTTGGACCATAACCTTCTCTGGAACTCGGCTTACCTCAATTTCCGTATCAGAGACGCCCGAGGATTGTTGTAACTATAGGAGTTGTTTGATATAATTATAATAAATACTATCAGTGGCTGGCACCGTGAAGCTCCCCGCCCAGAGAGGCGGCGCTTCCCGGCATGGAAAATGAATAAAGCAGCAATTTTTTTGCCTGTAACCTAAAATCTCCGCAGAGGGGCAGCAGAAAAATGAAAGTTGAATGCACGGGATGCAACAAGGTCTATAATTTCAAAAAAGAGATGCTTCCGCCCCACGCGTTTTCTTTTAACTGCAAGATATGCGCCGGCAAGATTCAGATCACGCAAGCCCAACTCGATGCCATCCATAGCGGCGTTAAAGATAAAAAAGCAGCCGACAAAGATACTAAAAAGAAAAAAGCGAAAGCCTCTCTGGGCAAGATTCAGGCGGTGAATCTGAAAAAGTTGCAGGGAAAGTTAAGTGACTTCTTGGCCGATTTGTCCGAACGTTCCGAACGCGACTGGATATTGATGCTGACAAAATATGTCGCCTACTTTTCTATCGGCCTTCTTGTTGTGCTCATCGGCATCGGTGGGGTCGACTATCTTTCAATCGGCAATAACAAGACCGTTACCTATGCAGAGGTAGAACGTTCGCTGGATCTGAAAATGGACCCTTTACTCACCATTCAAGCAGCTGTTCCCGATATCAAAATTCCCAATACCGTGGCTAAATATCTCGGCGGCGAGAACAGGGCAACATTTGTGGAGTGGATCAACGGATTACCGCAAAAGCAAAAAAAAGATTTCATCAAAAACCTGGATCTGATCATTCGGCAAGCCCAGAAGAGGGATCCCGAACACATTTTTGAATATATCAACGAATACAAAAGTCTTAAATTCAAACAGTCAAGCGTAAGTCCCGTCGCAAAATACCTGATGAAACTCGGCCTGATCGTCGTCTTGATCACAATGATCGTCCTGCTCGGCTTGTTCAGCATGCTCCTGCTGCGGCTCTCTTCACGAAAAACCGTATCCTAAAAATAAATTATCGCGAAGAAATGCGCCGAAGGCCTAAATTCGTCGGATTTTGCGGTTTTATCCGGATTCCTTGGTATCGCCATCCACCGCTTTGGCAGACGGCTTGTAAGGCTCCATCAAGGGGGTGCCGTAAATCGGATGCCGGTAGGACGGATTTTCGAGGTAGGCATTTTTTTCCCGTCTCCGATTTAAATATCCCTCTCGATATTTTTCTTGCCGCTCCAATTCTTCAAGACAGACTATTTTCACCGATTTATTCATTCTCCCCTCCTTACTGCAGCACAAAGTGGGCCAGACCATTCATATTTTCGAGCAGGCGGTAGGCTCCCGTGACAACCGTGGACAGGGGATCCTTGGGGACTGTCATGGGTAATCCGATTTCTTGGCCAAGGCGTTTATCCAGATTTTTAAGCAAGGCCCCGCCTCCGGTCAGAAGAATCCCCCGATCGATGACATCGGCGGAAAGTTCCGGGGGAATTTCCTCCAGAGCTGCTCGGACTGTCCCAACGATAGCTTCAACCTGCTCGGTAATGGCTGCGCGGATCTCCTCCGAATCAAAGCGCAGCATTTTCGGTACCCCCGATTCCAAATCGCGCCCCTTGACATCCAGGCTATTCACGTTGCCGGGATCCGGATATGCATTGCCGATGGCGGTTTTGATCAGTTCGGCCGACGTATCACCGATCAAAAGATTGTAGTTTCGTTTGATAAATGTCTGGATAGCGGTGTCCATCAGATCTCCGGCCACTTTGCTGGATCGACTTGCCACAATCTCCGCCAGAGAGATGATTGCCACTTCGGTTTTCCCGCCGCCAACGTCCACCACCATGCTGCAGGCAGGCTCGGAAACGGGAAGACCGGCTCCAAGTGCAGCGGCTACGGTGCCTTCGATCAGAATTACCCTATGGGCGCCGGCAGATTCGACGGATTCTCTTACCGCTCCCATCTCAATCTGTGTCAGGCCCGCCGGCACGGCAATAACTGTCTGCAGACGGTTGAATTTTCGAACGCCGCCTGCTTTGGCAATAAAATGCTTTAACATGACACAGGCGGCCTCGATATTTGCGATGCTGCCATGGCGCAGGGGGCGGATAACCTGAATGTGATCGGGTGTTTTTCCCATCATCCGCTTGGCTTCCGAGCCGACAGCCAAAACGCGCTCATTTAAATCTTCATCCAGCCCGATGGCAACGACTGATGGTTCATTGACCACTATGCCACGGTCCTGGGCATATAAAAGGGTGTTGACCGTTCCTAAATCAATGGCCAGATGACTCGATAACAATCTCATATCGTAATCCTTGTCTTGTAAGGGCTCTATGTATTAGGCAAGATGTATGCCAAAAACAGACCTGCTGACCATTCTCTTGAAATCACACGGAATATACATTCACATCTATACCATGATGGTGGTATTGCAGGGTATTTCATGCACATCGGCGTAAAAAAACGGCAACCACTCCTTAAGTTATTGTATTCTATAGTGCAATTTTATTGTATGATATCACCTACAGGTTTGTATATGGTGGCTATAAAGCGCTTGAGACAAATATTTTCATGTAACAGAAGCGCAGGGGAGCTATTAAACGGCCGGCGGTTGCAAAAGTTACCTTTGTTTGTCAGTTTCCGGGAAGCGGGATGACGATCGGACTTAAACCGGTTGACCCCCTAAACGCCTGTATGCTAGAAGCAAATAGCAAAATCGACAAGATTTTTCGACGGACGAAAACAAAAGAACGATGAAAGGTTGGGCGACACTATGAACATCTTAGATCATATCCCGGTTGAATTATCGGTTGAGAAAATGAAGGACAGACTTCACATAAAACACGCCAGCCAGTGGGAAGAGGCTCGGCCCTTGGTTGAGGATTCTATCTCGCTGATTGAGGCCAAAGCGGCTTATCGGGTTTGCTATATCGACGAAAAGGCGGACGGTGCCGTTGTGGTTGACGGCGTCCGTTTCACGAGTCTGGTATTGCGCAAGAATTTAGAGGAAGTGGAGCGCGTTTTCCCCTATGTTGTGACCATCGGTAACGGACTCCAGGAGAAGGCCGGCAAGTCCGATGATCTTTTGACAAAGTATTATTTAGACATCATCGGAAATGTGGCCCTGACCGCAGCGCGTGAGTACTTGGAAGAACACTTGCGCTCCAGCCATGGGCTGGACGGCATGTCCCGTATGAGCCCCGGTTCTTTGGCGGATTGGCCGATCCAGGAGCAAAAATCCCTGTTTTCACTGGTTGGTGATGTTGAAGCCGCCATCGGGGTGACGCTGACCAAAAGCCTTTTAATGCTTCCGCAAAAATCGATATCCGGGATTTATTTTCCCACCGAAATTTCTTTTTACAGCTGTCAACTGTGTCCGCGGGAAAGATGTCCGTCCAGAAAAACAGGATATGATGAGACGTTGGCCCGGGAATACGGAATTCACCCGTAATTGCGAGGACATCGAATTTTTTTCAACGACCAACTCTTGATTTTCGATGATAGATTTTCCGTACCCGACACCACTGCAAGTGATGACTTAAAAATTGACCACCAGGGCCACCGTTAAAATCGTATCCGTTTCATCGAGATCCTCGGGTATCGGCCGGTTCTGATATCTGACTTCATAACTCGTCTTCAACGCGAAGTTGCCGGCCAGGGCAGTAATCAATGCGGTTTCCGAATTGACTTTGTAGTTGTCGGTGTCATCAAAATCATACAGGTACTCCATTGATTGCGAGAATTTTGTTTTTTTCGTAAATACGTATTCATACCGACCGAAGGCACGGCCTTCAAGGAAGTCCTTGTCGTTATCATCTGTGTATTCTTCTCTAGCATAATTTGCACCGGCCTCTCCCGTGAGAAAATGCTTGGGACCCGCCAGAAATTTATACCCTATCAGAGGCCCGATGTAGTATCTTGCATCAAAGCCCGCAAACTCATCTTGCAGCCACCCGCCGGCTACCGCACCATAGATTCGCTGGGTGAACAGATAACTTAATTTTAGGCCGGTCGAATACCTTTCAGCGGTCGTTTCGCTGTCATCTTCACTTTTAAGGGCGGTTATTTTCCATTCCCCATTCAGTTTGTCGCTAAATTTATAAAAAAGCAGATTTTTGGCGGACAGGGTTGTCGTTTCCGAGTTTCCATTGGTGCTGACGAATGACAGTTCAGCCTCATCTTTCCAGCGTTTTTCCTCTTTTTTTTCTTCAGCATGTATCCCTGTGCTCGAAAAAACCAAAATAACCAAAATTACCGGCAGAAAAACTTTCTTCATACCTTCCTCCTTTAATATGCAAAATCGCCAGGTGCAATCGGACCGTGGAATTACTCAATGATTTCTGGCTCGAACTTTTGAACGCCAGAGCAATCTGCAGCTTTCAGGGGAAAACATCGCTGCGGTCATATTTGTTGACCATCTTGAATCGCAGAATCATTGATACCAACCGTAAATTCATACGGAAAAAAAATAAAACACACAAAATTGAAGGATGGGGCGCCGAAGCATCCCAAAACAATATCGCCGCCGTGTCACCTGAAGAGGAATTTATGCATAAGGAAAAAATGAGCCTTATCTGCGAAGCGCTAATGATGCTGGAAAAAATTTCCACGCGCAACACCTATCTCATGAAAATGTATCTTGAGGGCCTGGGCTATACCGAAATGGCCCAACGAGAACTGGATCGCGGGACGACCGGCAGCAGGGATTTAAAAAAGAAAATCAATGCCATAAAAAAACAGTTTGCGCGGAACAAAACAAGAATCCGTTGAACGTAAAAAAGCGGCAGAATTGCTGCCGGCGATTTCAGCCGCAGTATCGAACCCGCAAACAGCAATTCGGGACACCGCCTATCCACAAAAAATTAATTTTTTCGGCTCAAAATTCAGATCATATGTCGCGTTGCCGAAACTGGTCGCCGGTCCGGCAGCAGGCTGTCTCGTCATATTTATCTTAAGTGTTTTGAACACCGCGCCGGATAGAGACGAAACCATCGAGCCGGTAAGAAAAAAAATTAGTCCTTCCGCAAAAGGGCAAAACCCGCTCACCAGCATTTTCAACTTCCGGTCCCCCAAAAACAATTCAGAAGAACATGCCCAAGAAATTGCCCCCCAAAAAATGCAAAAGCGACAAATGCGCACACCGCTCGAAAAGATCGAATCACGGAATCTAAGCTTGATCGCCGTAATGCTCGCAGATAGCGGCAACAAGGCCATATTAAGAGCCCCGGACGGCAAAGAATATATTG
>JASFTQ010000192.1:0-8799 GCA_050053515.1 Desulfobacterales bacterium
AAGCTGTGAGTGTCAGAGGCTACATCGCGGCCGGATACATCCTCATAGGTGAAATCCGACCCTACGAAACTGGAGCGTTTGTCGTCGGCTGCAATCCGTCTGATCAGATCTACAGCAGGGACAAATATCCAGCGGTCATCTTCCTTTTCGGGATATTTCCAGACCATGAATGTCATCCTGCGCACATCACCGGGTTTATGAAAGTAGAGAAAATATCTTTGGTTTCCCCCTTCTGTTGCATTACGCCGCAGCATGGTCATGACACGCGTTCGCTTACCGCCGCCCTTGGCAATGAGTTCCATGACGACATCGATTTTCATATCTTTGCCTTGATAATAGAAAGCAAGCTGAGAATTTTCGATAATTCGGACCGGACTCAGCTGTTCGTCCTTTCCAATTGCTTCTTTGGAAAATGCCAAACAGACAGCTATAAGCGTCATTGCCCCTATACCCAAGAAAATCCTTTTCATTTAATCACCTCCATTTTTCAAAGCTTAGATCTGCTCCTTGAGGCTCTGCATGCCATTATCATGTTTTACCTCCTTTCAGGATACGGGGTCCGATAATTCGCAGTGCCGCCGGAAGTATAACTAGGGTTGATATGGTACTGAATGCCATAAGCAGGGCAAAGAAGAGTCCCACCGTTACATATGGCCCCAAAGATGATGAGACGAGTGGTAAAAATCCCAGAGAGATCACTATGGCATTTCGGGCAATGGCGCGACCCGGTTCGCTGAACATGTAGCGATTGGTTTCCTCTATGTTTTTTGATTCTTCATACTTATTCCGGAAACGTTGAAGGAAATGAATGGCGAAGTCGATGCCCAGGCCCAGGGAAAGGGAGGAGCAAACCGCGATGGGCATGTCGTAGTCCTTTCCCACCCACCCGATGAGTCCGTAGGAAAGGAGAATGGATACTGAGAGAGGAACCATGGATAGGAGACCCAGGGTGAGTGACCGAAACTGGATCACCATTAAGACAAAGACCACCAGGAAGCTGCCCAGGATCGCTTTAAGCATCCCAAAGACCATGAGATCCTGCCACACCTTGTTGATGTATGTGAGACCGGACCAGTGAAGGCTGATGCCATCGGGAAGAGGGTTGGTCTTAATGAAACTTTCAAGATCAGACTCCACGTGCGTCATCTGCTGATTGTCGCCCCCTTTCATCTGAATCCAGATATTGGCCCGACGCGATTCTCGATCGACAAAGTTATCCAGATCGTTTGGGTCTCCGTAAGATTGAAACAAAAAGAGGAATTGCCCCACGGCCGTTTTAGAATCAGGAACTTTATAATAGACTTTGTCGTTATCGTGCAGTACCAGGTTGATCCGTTTGACGATGTCTGCGACCGAGGAAGTCTTGCCCACCAAAGAATTTCTTTCCAGATACGTTTGTATCCCATCGAGATAATTAACCACTTCTGGCCGTTTGATTGATTCTGGTTCCTGTCCCTCAGCCGCTAAGTAAGCCATATAGGTACCTCCGAAAAGGCGGTTCATGACGGTATCGGCCACTCGCAGGGGATGACCCTTTTTGAACCATTTTACCGGGTTGTCGTTGATCTGGATTTGTATGACACCGCTGATTCCGATAGCTACCAACACAAGACCAAAAATCATAACCGTTCTTGCATGGGAAAATGCGAATCGGCCAATGGGTTTTAAAAACCGGTCGAAGATTGAAGTGCTATCACTTCCGTCCTTGGGGAGGATCTTTTTCAACTTCTCATCGCTCATGAGGCTGATCACTGCCGGAACCATAGTGATGGATAAAATCAAGGCCGCTATGATACCAAAGGCCACAAAGAGTCCGAACACCCGCACCGGGGGAATGTCGGCCAAGGCCAGGGAGGCGAAGCCGACAGCCGATGTCAGTGAGGTGAAAAGCATCGGTCGATAGAGAGGTTGCATTCCTTCCAGCATGGCACGGCGCTTGTCGACGAGTACCTTGTAACGGTCAAAAAACTCGCTCAAAATGTGTATGTCATCCAGGATTGCAATGGGCATCAGGAAAACCGGTATCATGGAACTCATGATGTGGACCGTGTTTCCCGTGCCGATGAGCAATCCCATGGCCCAGATCACGGCGAACATTGCGGTCATCCCAACCGGAAGGAGAAACGCTATTTTGCGGAATAGCAGAAATACCAAAATCATGATCACCATAAAAGCAAGGGGCGCAACCACTGCCATTTGGATGAACATCTCATGGCCGAAGGTGTCTTCCGCGACCGGCAGTCCGGCCAAATGATAGGTTTGCTCAGGAAGGAGTTCGCGACCGAAAATGGTCTGGATTTGCCTGGCGATGCGGTAGCTCATATCCTTTTTCTGAATAGGGATATAAAGGGCGATAGCCGTACCGTCAGTTGAAGCGATTTTCTCGTGAAGGAACGGGTTCTCGGCAATATCGTTGCGAAGCCGATCAACGGCTTTTGAATCGCCGGGAATTTCACGCATTACCGGATGGATATCCAGTAGCCCTCCTGATGACTTGACGTTGTCAGTGGTGGTGAGGCTCACCACATCCTCAATGATCACCCCTTTGATCTTGAGGATCTCCGATATAGCTCTTTCCACCCGCTCTAACGATTCTGGGCGAAAGATAGTCTTTTTATCAACGACTCCCACGACAATCAGGTCATAAATGCCAAAATCCTTCTTGATGCGATTGTAAAGCACACGGTCGGGTTGGCTGGCTTCCAGCATGTTTTCGGGGTCTGTATCAATAGTGATCCGGGGAAACTGAGTGCCGAAAAGCACAGTTGTTACAATGGCCAACACGATGACGGTCTTCGGGCGGTCCATGGAAAAGGCTGTCAAATAACTCAAGAATGATCTTTTCATTTACTCTCCTCCCCCTTATTTTCAGTAACAAGGTTTGTCTTGAGTCGAATGGGATTAGTCAAGCAGTAAACCCCAGGGCAGCGATCCTTTGCCAGTACGCCGATTTGTTCGAGCTTTTCCCGATTCGCATTAGACGACACAGTCAACGTTAATTCGATCTCCTCTACGATGGGATTTGATGAGAGACCAAGGGTGCGCGTCAAGTCGACCTTGTTTTCCACCGCGATTTTCAATCCCCGAAAACCAATGCCTTCCATCGTCGCCAATGATACGAACGTTGCTGCATAGCACGCAGCCATGCCGTAAAGGCAATACTGGATGGGGTCAGGTGCCAGACTTCTGCCTCCCATAAAGGGTGCGAAATCGGAATCCACGACCTTCTCTCCTTCCTTAAAAGCCAAGGTGGCCCTGAACTGAGGTTTTCCCTCTTCAAAGACCCATTCACCTTCAACTCGTTTTGTTTTTTTGGCGACCTGTGGATCGCTTTTTACTTCCTCCAGAAACTTTCCTGTCGCATCGGTATTGATATTATTCAGTCCCATAATCATCCCCCCTTGTTAACTGTTTGAGTCTATTTAAGACGGATCAGTGCGCAGTAATCTCTTGCTTAACATCTTTACGATAACTGCTCGTCCATCATGAATTTCGAAGTATATCTTATGATGATCCTGCCAAATTATTTTTTCCGATATCGTCACCAAACCCATTTGGGACTCTTTGTGAAACCGTGTTTCATCTTCCACAGGTAGTAGTGTGCAAACATTTTCTTTACCCAGAGCCAGTGCTTACCGTGGCTGGTCTTTACACGATTTCTCGGTGAGCGGACAGGATCGGCAACCATAAGAGTGGCGCTGTCTCCCATATCCATTATGCATTGAACAAAGGGCTCCTGGCTTTTCTTTTCACCCCCTTGTATCTCTGCAGCAATGTTATGAGCAGCGATAGTGGCCATCTGCTCTGTCATATGTCCGGTTTTTGGGAAATTCACCGGAACCGGTGTTTCTTCGACTGGTGGAAAGCCCACCGCCACTCCGACCGCATAGATATTCCGGAAGTCTTTGTGGCAATAATAATCATCGACCGGAATGAAGCCTTTGGGATTGCCGAGTCCGACAGAATCAGAGATGGCCTTAACACCGGCAAGGGGCGGAATAATGAGTGAGTAACGAGATTCAATGTGTTGTTCGTCGGCCAGTTCTACGGATGAGTCGGTTATTTTCGAGACGGCTGCGGACGTAAGGTAACGAATGTCACGCGGCTCAAACTCTCCTTCCAGGAACGGCCGAGATTTGCCAAAACCACCAACCCCAAAATGGCCGAGGAAGGGCTCCGGCGTGACGAAGGTAATCGGCACTTTATGGCGCTGCTTCCTTCGTTTCAATAAACGATCTACCTCGAAGGCAAACTCATATGCGGGTCCTAAACAACTTGCACCCGGTGCGCAGCCAATAACCATTGGGCCGAGATTCTGAAGAAACCGCACCAGCGTGTCTCTGGCCTCCTCAGCTTCCGGAGGCGACATCAGCGAATGACCGGGGCCGTCGAAAGGTCCCAGTCCAGAAACCGCTTCATTGGCGCTGCGGTGGCCTGTGGCTATAACAAGATAGTCATAAGCGTACTCTGCTTCGTTTGATAATACCTTTTGTGACCCGGCATCTATTTGTTGCACGGTGTCGTGGATAAAACGAATGCCTTTTCTGGTCAATGGCGCTTACAATTCAAATGATATTTGCTCCATGGTTTTGTTTCCAATGGCCAACCAGGGAAGCGAAGGAATGAAAACAAACCGATGATCTTTAGAAATCAGCGTGATATCGCATTTATGAGGTGGTAAAAGCCGCTCTAATTCATATGCCAAGCTAAGACCCCCAAACGATCCACCGATAATTACGACTTTCATATCATATCTCCTTTTTTTTAAGACTGCGGTGCATACAGTCCATGGTGTCCACAAATGACTTCTTTAAGTTTTTCATCAGAAACGTCGGATCCCTCGACCAGGATCTCTTTGCCAACTATAATGGCCGGAGCAACCGGCAAACTCAGCTTAGAGCATTCCGCGCTGCTGTATTCTTCTCGTGGCTTGGATATGGTTTCGATTTTAATCATTTAGCGAATCCTCAGCAGAATCCCCCGCGGCTTGCCGCGGGGGAGTTTCACTTTAATACAACGTCTTGCGCTTTCTCGTTATGAAAGATTAGAACCAGTGGCGGAGCCACCACTTCTCGAATGCGACTTTACCCCAATGCAACAGGCGCCCGGGCCGGAACATCTGGACTTGAGGTTCCGGCTCGGTGTAGAAGTTGCCGTTGGCGAACCCGGCCTTGCCGTCGCCGAGCTCGATCCAACAGTAGCCCTTCCCATCAAATGACGCATGAGACTGACTTCCACGGATCTCAGACGCAATCTGTTTAGCCACGACCTTCGCTTCGTTGTGGGCGAATACCCCCGCCATGGGGAGCGTCTTGCCGTTGGACAGCCTGACGCTCGTAATGTCGCCGATGGCGAACACCCCATCGTGTTCTGTGCGAAGGGTCTTCTGGTCGACGTGGATCCAGCCCGATACGCCGATTAGCCCGGACGACCGAACTACCTCCGGCGCCTGATGGGGAGGGACCCCGAGGAGGAGGTCAACCTGTTCCGGCCGGCCATCGGAGGATACGATCTCCTTCGTTTCGGGCCGCAGCTCCTCGAAGGTGTAAAGCGGATGGAAGTGTATATCGCGCGCGTGAAGCATTTCGGCAATCGCTTCCCCCATCTCGGGTCCCGCGATCGGCATTGGCTGATGCTCGGGCGTATAGATATGGATATCCGTTCGGTCCCGCAGGCCCTTTTTGCGAAGAAATGCCTCCACCAGGAGCGCGGCTTCGTACGGTGCGGCCGGACACTTGAAGGGCATGGAGGATACCAACACGCCGACGGTTCCGCCGGTGAACGTATCCAGGGCGGCGCGGATTCTTCCGCAGCCCTCCGGATCGTAGAGGTCATAGGCCATCTTGTCGAAGCCTTCAACCGTGTCCGGCACGTGATGAGCTCCTAACGAGACAATCAGATAGTCGAAGTTTAACCGCTCTGACCCCGCCCGTACCAGCCTGCGGTCGAGGTCGATCTCCTCGACCTCGCCGTGATGGAATTCGATTCCTTTATCGGCCAGGCGGTCCAGCGGCCGACGGATCTGGTCTTCCCGGCGGTGCCCCACCATGATCCAGAGCAGGGAAGGCGAAAACAGGTGGTCGGATGAACGGTCGATCACGACGATGCGGTGTTCCTTCGGCAGACGCCGACGCAGATGGTTTGCGGCCACGAGCCCTCCGGCACCGCCTCCCAGAATGACGATACTGGCGGCCTCGGATGGGCCTGCGCGCCGGATCGGTCTTTCGGCGGACACTGGCTCGGGTTGCGCTTCTGCCGTCCTGCTGTAGAGCTTCTCAATTGCTGTCGAGAAGCCGGCCTCGTCGAACTCGCTCTCCCAGAACAAGACCTTGCCGTCCGGTCCCACAAGCATGCTGCAAGGCACCCAGCCGGTCGTGAGTTGCCGGAAAAGTTCTCCGTCCGCATCGGGGATCACCGGGAACGGCAAACCGAACTCCTCTTTCCACTTCTGGCAAGACTCCGGCGGTTCGAAAGGGCCCAGGTAGACTACCTCGAAGCCGTTCGCCTCGAAGCGTTCAAAGAGACGACGGATGGCAGGAGCCTCCTGCCGACAAGTCAGTCACTTCTCTTTCCAGAACACAATGAGCACGCCGTCGGTTCCTTTGACCGGCAAGCCCAATTCCTCCAGCTTAACAGTCGTCCCTTGCGAGACGCCCTTACCACCTTTCTTGAGAACTTTCATTTACATTCCCCCTCTCTCTTCCATGCCCCATCAATCGGGTCCAAGTCGTAGATGATGGGATGACCAGATTATCCTTTTTGAATTTACTACTATGTGGAGCTTTGTCGGCAGATGCTGCTTTTTACAGATGTGCGCGGATGGCTGACTCGAGCTTTTCTTCTGAAACGTCGGATCCTTCTACCACGATCTCTTCACCCACCATGACCGCCGGCGCCACCGGCAAATCCAGTTCAAAATACTCATCGGTCATATATTCAGCCTTTGGTTTGGCAATGGTTTCCATCTCGATATCGTACTTAGCGCCCAGCCTGGGCATCATTTTATTGAAATGCTTTCACGGCTTCCCATTTGGCAAGTTCACAAAAAATCTGACTTTCAGCATGTTTTCCTCCATTAGTGTTCGTTGTTAGTTGTCCGTTGACCGTTGCCCCACTAACAGCAGCTGCCCATATACAGCCGCCAGCGGCCGTTATCTGTATTTAATCTCTGCCATGCGGATTAAAAATTGATCCGCCGGCAGATAATCCACCAGGCGCAGGTTGCGCCGCTCCTTTCCCTGTTGATCTAAAAATACAACCGTGGGTACCCCTTTGACGTCATATTGGTTCAATAAATTTTCGTGAACCGGGTTGCCTTTGCGGGTGAGGTCAATTTTGATCATGACGAAATCTTTTTTGGCCTGCTTGACGATTTCAGGATCATGAAAGGTGACCTCATCAAGCTCGCGGCAGGGGGCGCACCAATCGGCATAGAAATCCATAATAACCGGCTTTTCTGATCTGGCTGCTCCCGCCAACAACTGCTCCGAGTAAGGCTGCCAGGTTACACCGGGACTGCGCATAATCCAGGAACCGATAAGGGCCGTGGCAATGATCAATCCGGCGATACCCACACCGGTTTTAAGCCACTTAAATCCCCGAAACTCAGCCCGGGTCCTGTCGATCCAGCCCAGGTGCAATGCTGCCGCCAGCGCCACGGCGGCCATTAAAAAAACCTTTACGGTACCGGGCAATAGCGGCTGAATAAAATAAGCCGCCATACCGACCAGAATCCAGCCCAAAAGCTTCTTGACCCACAGCATCCATTCACCGGATCGGGGCAGCTTGCTCAGCTGTCCTGAAAACAAGGCCAGGAAAAAAAGCGGCCCGCCCAGACCGAGACTCAAGGTGAAGAAAATCAAAAACGCGATCCATATGTTTCCAATCGTGGCGACCCAGGTCAGCAAACCCAAAATAAAGGGACCGATACAGGCGGAGGCCACCACCCCTAATGTCATGCCCGCAATGACCCCCAGCACAGAATTGGTCGTTGCCAGACCCCCGATATAACAGGCCCCGTGAACCACCAGCTTTCGCTGACCACCGGCGCTCTGGCCGCCGAAATAGGAAACGGTAATCGGAATTAAAGAGTAGATACAGGGTGTCAGGTTCAGGGCGATTCCGCCGGCAAAGATTCCCAGAAGTGTCCATATCATCGCCCAGCCCTGTAAGGGTCCTGTCTGCTGCGGCGCAAGGGCTCCTTCAGAAAACCCGGCCGGGGAACTGCCCACCGGCAGTCCCTGCGCGTGCCATTGCGGGTAACCCAGAGGATCGCGGTAAACCTTCTGGTAACCAAGCTTTACGGCCGCACGGGCCGCCGAGTCACTGCGGACTCATGCCAGCCCCGCTCAGTAAAATACGATGAAACGATCTTTATCCGGCCCCAGTAATTTTTCAAGGGCGCCCTTATTGCGCCAGCGCGACAGCCAGGTCGGTTGCATTGGAAAATTAACGGCGCCTTTGATGTGACCGGTGCGGTATTCCCATTCCTGGCGGGTATCCACCACCAGCAGGGATTGCGGTTTGGCCGTATACTGCCTGAATAAATCCTCTGTGCTGATCAACTGATAGCCGCCCTGGCTGGCTTCGGCGCGCACATCCTCCCATGTGGCTTCTTTTGGAGGTATAACTCGGCTGGTGTGCCAGATGGCTCCCATCGTCATTACGACGGCGACGAGGGCGAATAGGGCTTTGCTTTTACCTTTCATGAAATATGCCCCTTGACTGCTGAGTCGTATATAATCAATTTTCTGTTGTGGTGATCTTTTTCTGCCATTAGCGGTGTGAGTGTCATGATGG
>JASFTQ010000193.1:0-8778 GCA_050053515.1 Desulfobacterales bacterium
GGAATTCAAAGGCTGCTGTTCAGCCCCTTGGCAACTCGACGGCTCGCCAAGAGGCATTCGGGCTTGTTTCGGCAAACTTCACGGCCACAGACAACGGACGTTGCGTGTCACTGTTCATTCAACCTATATCTGATCATCGAAAAAGAATCAAGGTGTAAAACGGCGACAAAATTTGCCGGGCCGTTACGAAAATAGTCATTGCTAATAAGATTGGTTTTTGCTAGAGCATTGGCAATTGAGCCTTTGTTAGAACTACTGTATGTGGCGGTCCGTCAGGCAAAGGCTCGGAACCATTGCATGAAGAGGTCAAATAATGGACATTTCCATCAGAATTGGCGGAGAGGCCGGCCAGGGGATACAGTCTATCAGCTCGATTATCGCCAAGACGTTTGTGCGACACGACTATTATGTTTTCATCAATCAGGATTTTGCATCACGCATCCGCGGTGGTCACAATTTTGATCAGGTACGAATCTCGAATACGCCGGTACAGGCAGTCGACGACAAGGTCTACATTCTGATCGCCTTGGACGAAGAGGCGACCCGCCACGATATCGACTGCCTTGCCGACAGAGGATTCTTGCTGTTCGATGGGGATGCGATCGGTTTTACATCCGAAAAACCCAATCACATCTCCATTCCCTTGGCCCGGATTGCATCCGAGGTCGGCAAAAGCAAGATTATGATCAATTCGGTGGCAACCGGTGCGGCCATTGCCTTGTTGGATTTTAAACTGCAGCCGGTGTTGGACTGCTTACAGGAGCAATTTCAGCAGAAGGGTAGCGAGACCATAGAAAACAATCAAAAAAGTGCGGCTGCCGGATATGACTTTATTCGGCGGAATTTAAAAGAAAAACCGCCCTTGCAGGTGCCGCCCGCAAAATCGGTCCGACAAAAGATACTGCTCACCGGCAGTCAGGCTATGGCACTGGGTGCCATGGTCTCAGGCGTAAAATTTTATTCCGGCTATCCCATGTCGCCGGCAACCCCCATAATGGAATTTATTTCTTCCCAAGCTGCGAAATACAATATTGTTCTCGAGCAGGCAGAAGATGAAATCGCGGCCATTAACATGGTCATCGGTGCCAATTTCGCCGGTGCCCGGGCCATGACAGCAACCTCCGGCGGAGGATTTTGTTTAATGGTCGAGGCCCTGAGCCTTGCCGGCATGACCGAAACACCGGCAGTTATCGTTGTGGCCCAAAGGCCGGGTCCATCTACCGGGCTGCCCACCCGGACCGAACAGGCGGACTTCAATTTCGTGATGCACGCCGGCCACGGGGAATTTCCAAGAGCCATACTGGCTCCGGGCCACCCCGCACAGGCGTTCTATCTGATGTCAAAAGCTTTCAACCTGGCGGATAAATACCAAACCCCAATTATTGTATTGGGTGACCAGCATCTCAATGACGCTTATTTTACAGTCGATGAATTGGATTTTGGTAACATCACGATTGATCGCGGTCATATTTCAGCTGAAGCGGACTTACCCACGCCCCACGAATACAAACGCTATGAACCCAGTCAATCGGGAATTTCGGCCCGGATTTTGCCGGGAAACACAAAGGCAGTCCTTTACGCCGACAGCGATGAACACACCGAAGAAGGCCACATCACTGAAAGTGCCACCGTCCGCAGTCGAATGGTGCGCAAGCGAATGCAAAAACTCGAGGGGTTGCGCCGGGAAATAGGACCTCCGGAAATCTATCCTCCCGGCGAGGCCGAGATGGTCATACTGGGATGGGGGTCGACCCATGGTGTCATCAAGGAGGCCGTGGACAAGCTGAATCAAAACGGAACTGTTACCCAGATGATTCATTACAGCGAACTTTTTCCGTATAATCCCCGAAACGCCGAGGCTGAAAAGCTAAAAAAGGCTAAGATCATTGCCGTTGAAAATAATTACACCGGTCAATTCGCCGACTTTTTCAGTAAGGCAACAGGCCTGTCCATTGACCAAAAAATTTTGAAATACGACGGGCGACCTTTCACAGCCCGCGAAATCGTGGGCCAGATCGAAAATAGGGATTAGGAGAACAACCATGGTGAGTTTGGAAGATTTTCACAGCGATGACCCCATTGCCTGGTGCCCGGGATGCGGTAATTTTTCAATTTTAAAGGCTTTAAAACAAGCCCTGGTGGACACCCAACAACAGCCTCATGAGCTGGTGATCGTATCCGGGATCGGGCAGGCCCCGAAAACACCACATTATTTGCGGTGCAATTGTTTCAACGGGCTGCATGGCAGAACATTGCCGGTGGCTACCGGAATCAAGCTTGCCAATCACAAATTAACGGTACTGGCCCAGGGTGGCGACGGCGATGGTTATGGTGAAGGCGGCAATCATTTCCTGCACGCCATGCGCCGCAACATCGACATCACCTATCTGGTGCACAACAACCAGGTCTACGGGCTTACCAAGGGCCAGGCGTCACCCACCAGCGATTACGGCTTTGTTACCAAAACAACACCACGAGGAGCCATCAGCCCGGCCTGCAACCCGCTCCTGCTGGCCATCGCTTCCGATTGCAGCTTTGTGTCGCGCGGCTTTGCCGGAGAAATTGAACACTTGGCGGGTTTGATTAAAGAGGGTATCCGCCATGAGGGATTTGCCTTAATCGACATTTTGCAGCCGTGTGTGTCGTTCAATCGCGTCAACACCTTCAAATGGTATTCAGAACGGGTGTACAAAATAAACGAGGGTCCACAAAACGAGGCTGCTGATCGCTTAAGTGCCTTTCAAAAAGCCCAGGAGTGGGGTGATAAAATCCCCATCGGTATTTTCTACCAAAATCGAAGACCGACTTTGGAAGAGCAGATACCTGCAATTGCCGATCAGCCACTGGTTGCGCAGCAGACCGATCCGGCTGTTTTTTCAGAGTTGCTTGAAAATTTGAAATAGGAGGCTGCCGGAGCACCACATCAGAGCAGGGGTTCACATCGGGCTGGTGAACAGCGTGCCCTGCCTGCACAGAGGTTTTGCAAACAGCATCTGGACATCACCGATGTATCTTTCAGCAAATCCTCCCTCGCAATAGCAAAGATAATATTCCCACATCCGGACGAATGGTTCAGAGAATCCTAAACTCCGGACCTTTTCGAGGTTGGCGAAAAACCGCCGACGCCACTCCCGCAGGGTCCTGGCATAATGCGGGGTAATATCCTCCAAATGGACCAGCCGTAAATCGGTCGCACTGGCAATGGCATTGCTGATGGCGGTTATCGAGGGAATGCAGCTGCCCGGAAAGATATAACGCTTGATGAAATCCACCGATTGCTTGTGACGATCGAATATCTGATCCCCGATGGTGATTGCTTGCAGTGCCATCAGGCCATCGTCTTTGAGCAACCGGCCGCATGTTTGAAAAAAGGTTGTCAAATAGTGGTGGCCGACGGCCTCGATCATTTCGATGGAGACCAGTTTGTCGAATTTTCCACTCAGATCCCGGTAGTCCTTTTTCAACAGGGTGATTCGACCTTCCAACCCCGCTTCTTTTATTCGCTTCCCGGCAAACCGATGCTGTTCATCGGAGATGGTCGTGGTGGTTACCTGCACACCATACTTTTGGGCGGCGTGAAGGGCGAAGCCCCCCCAACCGGTGCCGATTTCAACGACCCGTTCGTCGGGATTGAGCATCAGCTTGCGGCAAATCCGATCGTACTTTGCAACGGAAGCCTCTTTAAGGGAACTTTTATCATGCTCAAAGATGCCGCATGAATAGGTCATCGTGTCGTCCAGAAACAGCGAATAAAAATCGTTGCCCAGGTCATAGTGGGCAAGAATGTTTTCTCGGCTACCTTTTTTCGTATTCTTCCTTAAAAAATGGTAGAATTTATAAAGCGGAAACGTCAGGCGCGCCAACCCTTTTTCCATGTCTTCAAAGGCTTTCTGGTTGAGGGCCAAAATACGCATGACCATCGTCAAATCATCCGCTGCCCATAATCCGTCCATATAAGCCTCGGCAGCTCCGATGCTGCCGCCGAAAAGAATACGAGTATAAAATTGTAAGTGATGAACAGTGATGGCAGCCTGCAAAGAAAACGTATTCGATTGTCCACCGAAATCGAAGCGATGTCGATTTTCGACAATCGTTATCCTGCCGTAGACCAATCTTTTTAGCAGCGATAATACCGCCCTGCGTGCCATACGATCCACACGCCGCTCTTTCAGCTCGCCGAGCTCGGGCGCCTTGGATGGAATAATTAATTCTGTCATTTGGGTACCCCTTTTCCAGAGGGTTCTCTTTTTTTGGGGTGGGTAAAAACCGGCGTCCTTTTTAACATCAGACGCAAGGCCTGCCAATATATCATGGTGATGACTTTTCCGGTCATCACCGGATATCGCATGAGCACCCGTGTCATAGAACTCCGGGTGATTTTCCGGCGGTGAAGCTTCAGGCTGGCGTCAAAAAGTTTTTCCCCATCCTGGTAATCTATCATATGCACCCGCAGGGATTCATCCGGCTCGCGAAAGCGCCAATCGTAATGAATATTCATATCGATAAACGGTGATACATGAAATGCCTTTTTAAATTGATGGCGTCGCCAGTGTTCAATGGGATGCTCATTTTGCCCGGTACCTAAAACATAACAATGGCGCTCGGCCCAGGGGGTGTTATGAATTTCGACGACGATGGTCTCAATCTTCCTATCCGCCGGGTCGTAGCAGTAATAAAAACTGGCAGGATTGAAACAATGGCCAAAATACCTCAAATGGGTCAACAGACGAATCGGACCAGTGGGTCGTCTGCCGAGACGATCCTCAACAAGATCCCGTACGGCCTGATCCAGCGGTATCATCGGGTTTCCAAAGTGATCCCGGCGGCGAAAACAGGCAAGGTTGAACCGTTCGTAAGACCACAGCGGATGAATATCGAACAGGGTCGGCAATTCGGACAAATCGAGAAACATGAAAAACAGGCGATATTGAAACATATTCGATCTCGGCCTGAATCGCCGATGCCGAATGGTGCCCTCGTAAATACAGCTATGCATGGTTCCTTTGGCAGTAAATGATTAAACCGGCCCCCAAAGCCCAGATTTTGGAAACAGGTTTTATAGGGTTTTACCGAAGTGTTTACACACCTCCAACGCACTGTTCACACCGTCTTCGTGAAAGCCGTATCCCCAGTAGGCGCCACAGAAATAGGTTCGATTTACCCCGTTAATTTCACTGTGGTGCAGGCGTGCGGTCAGGCTTTGCGGATTGTAAACCGGATGGTGATAGACCATCTTTTGATACACTTTGGATGGATCCACCGCCTCGGATAAATTGAGAGACACACAAAATTCAACCGGTGCGCCGAGGCTCTGCAATATGTTCATATCATAAGTGACCGCAACACGTCCCAGCTCCGTTTCGGGTATGTGATAGTTCCAGCTTGCCCAGGCTGCCGGTTTGCTGGGCAACACCGATTCATCGCAATGCAAGACAGCCAGGTTTTCCTGGTAGGGAATCACGCCCAGGATGTTACGCTCAGCATCGGAGGCATCTGCCAACATGGCCAGGGCCTGGTCACTGTGTGCTGCAATCACCACCTGATCGTATTGCTCGACGTCGCCACCTTTCGGCGTTATCTCGACATTGTCCGCGTGTCTCCGGACAGAGACTACCGGACAATTGAGACGAATTCGGTCACGATAGGGCCGGATGATCGGAGCAACGTATTGTTTTGATCCGCCCTCTATCGTGAGCCATTGGGGTTGGTTTTTAACGTTCAAAAATCCATGGTTCTTGAAAAATTGGGCAAAATAACGCGCGGGAAATTCGTTGAATTTAACCGGATCCGCCGACCATATGGCTTCGCCCATCGGAATGATAAAATGTTCAACAAAGGTCTGCGAGTAGCCCCGCTGGGTCAGATAGGCATCAAGGGTCAGGTCGTAATCATCGGTTTTCAAAAGTTCTTCAGAGTCTCGTTTGAAGCGAAGCACATCCCACACCAAGCGGTAAAACGACGGCCGCAGCAGGTTTCGCCGCTGAATAAAAAGTGAGTTTAGCGTGCTGGGGCTGAATTCCAGGCCGGTTTTTTCACATTGAACGCTAAAGCTCATGTTCGATAGCTGCCAGTCCACCCCCAGGCGATTCATGAGTTTGATGAAGTTGGGATAGGTCTGCTCGTTAAAGACAATAAATCCGGTATCAACGGCGTACCGATTACCGTTGAGATGAACATCGACGGTGTTGGTATGTCCACCGATATAGTCGTTGGCTTCGTAAACAACGACATCATGGTCTTCGCTCAGCAAGTGAGCGGCAGTCATACCCGATATTCCTGAGCCGATGACAGCAATTCGCATGTTTTTTTTCTCCTAAGTTTCTTTTGAAATCAAGTTGGAGCTACGAACGTGTTCCGGGACCGGCCGGAGATCCCGGATGATCCCCAGCCACGACATTAGAACCAACAGGTAATAGGTGATGTCGATCTCCCACCAATAAAATCCCTGGCGTGTGCAGACGGCATAATGATGATGATTGTTGTGCCAGCCCTCGCCGAGCGTAATGAGTGCCAAAATCGGATTGTTGCGGCTGGTGTCTTGCGTGGCATACCGTCGGTTGCCGAACATGTGATCTAATGAATTGATCGTGACCGTCGCGTGAAAAAGAACAGTGGAAGAAACAAAAAAGCCCCAGATCAACAGCTGCGGTCCATTGGTGCCCAAATGCGGCGCATGCACTTTCAGTAATTCACCCGCGGCAAAAAGTAAAATGGCCGACAGAATCGGAATAACGGTGTCGAAGCGGTTGATCCAGCGCAGCTCCGGGTAGCTTGTCCAGTCTCGCACATATTTCACATTGGTGGCAAAGTTGGCCGGCGAGGTAAGCCAACCCATGTGGCTCCACCAAAATCCATGTTGGCTGGGTGAATGAACATCTTCCTTTTGATCGGCATAGCGGTGGTGGTGTCGATGATGTGACGCCCACCACAACGGTCCTCGCTGCACGGAGGCATTTCCGATCACGGCAAACAAAAATTGCCAGAAACGATTGGTCTTAAAAGTCCTGTGGGAAAAGTAACGGTGGTAAAAACCCGTAATAGCAAACATTCGGATAAGATACAGGCCGGTGGCCACCCACACCGCTGTCCAACTCCATCCCACAAAAATCACACCCAGGCACATCGCGTGCAAGATGATAAACGGTACGATACGAAACCAATCCACTCGTTTGACATCATCGGGAGCTATTTCCCCGCTTTTAGCCTCGGAGTCAAACCAGCGAATGAGCGACCATAAGGGACGAAATTTTTGTTCGGCCGATGACTTAATTCGAGTCATGACAATTTAAGCAAATGGCTGATTGATGTCACTCGCACGAAAAGTGCGCTGATAAAGAAAACAGCAACCTCGATTTTTGCAGATAAATCAAGGTGAGTTTTAAATTTCTGTTGAAGTTTTTTTTAGAGTTTACATGCTCCCCTAAACTTAAACGGCATAAAATTCAACAAAATCTTTTATCTCGTCACCGAAACGGCATGGTTTCATTGAGTAAAAGTTGCGAAAACATGAACAAACAATGCGGGAGTCTCTGAATGCCGGCAGAACAATCAATGCAAAGATAAGGTAGAAATTTGGATTTACAAATAGGTATAATTTAGGGTAAAGTGATAGTTTAAAACTGGTAGGAAATTCCGGGAAGTCGTATCCATGAACATGAATGAAACTTTTGACAAGAAGACTGCCGATGACACATCGGTCAGTTTTTCCGATGCGCTGGCCAGAACCGTACTCAATTCCTTATCCGCCCATATCGCAATTTTGGACGAAACCGGGGCTATTCTCGAGACCAATAAGGCCTGGCGCAGCTATTCAGATAGAAGTGGCATGCCGCAAGAATATGACTATCGGAAAATTAATTACCTTGAAGTTTGCGATACAACCCAAGGCAATGACGCTGAAGATGCCCGCAAAGTCGCTGAAGGCATTCGAGCGGTCATCAAGGGAGATATTGACGAATTTTTATACGATTACCCCTGCCATTCCGAAAATAGCCGACACTGGTACTATATGAGAGCAATTCGCATGTCCGATAATATGCCGGTGCGAGTTGTCGTCAGTCATGAAGACATCACGGCACTGAAACTTACCGAAGAAGCTTTAAATCAGAGCCGCGAATCGCTGACAGAACAAAAACAGAGCCTCGAGGAGGCCAATATCGCCTTGAAAGTGTTACTCAAACAACGCGAAGAGGACAAACTGGAGCTTGAAAAAAAAGTTTTGAGCAACGTGAAAGACCTCGTGTTACCTTATGTCGAGAAGCTGAAAAATTCTCGTCTCAAACCCACGGAAAAAACACTGGTGGAAATTATTGATACCCATCTCAATGACATTATCTCCCCTTTGCTGCAGCACTTTTCCAATGCCAAAATACTACTGACACCCCAGGAAATACAAGTGGCGGCACTTGTCAAAGACGGCAAAACAAGCAAAGAAATTGCCAACATCCTGAACGTTTCCGAAACCACGGTCAATTTTCACAGAAAAAATTTGCGCGAAAAGTTCGGTCTGACAAACAAACAAACCAACCTGCGTTCCTATCTTCTTTCCATATCTTGATAATAGTTATGCCCTACCATTAGACCCTTAATTCATTCTCATTGCACTTATTTCTACAATGCATAGTGTAAAAAGTAAGAGTGAATGAGCCAACAAGTGATTCGAACGAAGGAATCGTTTGAAGGGTCTTCCAACGAACCGGCAATACGTGAGCGCTGATACCGTTGAACAGAGTGATTGTCAAAATAACATTCCGATTGCCCGAGGTGCCGGCAGGGGGC
>JASFTQ010000194.1:0-8745 GCA_050053515.1 Desulfobacterales bacterium
GCCCTTTATTTTTGAAGATACTGGGACACATATGCTTAAAAACATTACAGAACCAGTATGCGTGTACAGGTTGTTAACAGAGAAGGATAAGGCTCTTATCGATGTCGGCAGGGCGCCTGATCTTCCTGATAAGCCATCTATCGCTATAATGCCTTTTGATAATATGAGTGAAGATCCCAAACAAGAGTATTTCAGCGATGGCATGACTGAAGAAATTATAACCGCCCTTTCCAAAATCTCGGAACTGTTTGTGATTGCCAGAAATTCTTCGTTTATCTACAAGGGCAAACCCATAAAGGTTCAACAGGTCGGCCGGGAACTTGGAGTTCAATATGTGCTGGAGGGTAGTGTCAGGAAAGCTGCAGAAAGGGTACGAATTACGGCCCAGCTTGTTGATGCCTCCACAGGTAATCATCTATGGGCAGAAAGATACGATCGTAAACTGAAAGATGTTTTTGAGATGCAGGATGAAATCACCCAAAAGATTGTGCTTGCACTTCAAGTTGAATTGACGAGGGGTGAGCAAGCTCGTGTATGGCACAGATCAAGCCAAAATTTGGAAGCCTTGGGGCTTGCTTCAAAAGCTCTTGATCTTTTTGAGCGGCAAACAAAGGAAGATAATTCCAAAGCACGGGATCTTTTTGAGCAGGCCAAACAGTTGGATCCGAACCATGCATTTGCTTGGACCTATTTGGCTTGGACCTATTTGATTGATGCGCTTTATGGATTTAGCCTTAATCCTGCAAAATCCATAGAAAAAGCACTGGATCTTGCTAATAAATCTTTAAAGATGGATGATACTCAGCCTGACGTACATGCTTTATGGGGTACGATTTATTTAGGCCAGGGCCAGCATGAGAAGGCAATTGAGGCGGGGGAAAGATCCTTAGCGCTCGGACCTAACAATGCTTGTAATACTGCTATTCTGGCCCAGACCATGTATTTCGCTGGCAGGGGAAAGGAAGCGATTAGGTTAATGGAAAAAGCAATGCGCCTTAGCCCTTATCATCCAGACTGGTATTTAGGCCTTCTTGCATCGGCCTATATCATGATAGAGCGGCATGAAAAGGCTCTTAAAATAGCCGAACAACAGCTCCAGCTTGTAAAAAAGAGAGGGGAATTAGGTAGAGGGCTTATTATATCACATCTCATTTTAGCAGAGGTTAACATACTTCTCGGCAGGGAGGAGGAAGCCCGAAAACATGCCAAAGAGGTTCTAAGAATTGACATGGATTTCTCATTAGAAAAATTAAGTAACTTATCTTTCTACAAAGATCCCTCCTATTTGGAAAGCCGCCTCACCGTATTACGTAAAGCGGGACTGAATTGAGCATATTTTATATTAAAAAATACTTATTCCTTTTTGAAATATTTTAGTTAAATGCATCCACAAATCTCGAGTCCAAGCCAATCAGTCGAATATTAGCGGTATCTTGCTAAGTGACCAAATATCGTCGAAAGTGGTATAATGCATATCACCGCGACTGAAATCCATATTTCAGCGTTTCGGTTATTTTGACTATTGCGGTTATACTTTCAGCTCCATATACGGAAAACAATCAGAGAAGAATACTTTTCCAGGGTTTGTCGGTTCAGCACGGGGAATAATTCGGCGATACGGGGATGCAGTGCACTCGTGTCTGTAATGACGAAGCTTTTTTTATTAATACCAATTTCGTCCAGAAAATATACAAAGGCTTCTAATGGTCCATTTTGATGTTCTCCCAATACCTGTACATTTAGCATCCGGTCTTTTAGAGGAGGAGCAGCGCGACTGCAAAGGATTGTAAACAGCCACTGCGATTCGTTCGTGCAATGTAAAGCGCCAAACAAAATAATGTGACGTCTCCCCGGTTGGAATCTGTCCCAGAAGTTGCCGGCAATGGATTGATCTCGTGTTTTCGAATGACCACGCCGTTCTTGTTGTTGTTCATCGGTTTGTTCAATCCCACAGATTTTGATAGCCGGGTTCCTATCCTTAACGGTGCGAAGTATTTTCATTATATCAGCACCCAGTAACGGGAAATAATCCCTGCCTGCATCCATCCGTTTGATTAAACGCTTTAATTTCTCCGGGGTGGCCTCCAGCAGAAGGACATCGGTACTAAACTTTGCAAAGAATTCTTCTGCGAGAAAATTGCGCGTCGACTCCTCATGGAGCTCTCCTAGGCACATTATCTGATAATCTGATTGGCCAAGATGTGTTATCCATTGTTCCATGGAAATCATGCAAGAGTCCAGGTTTTCCTTAATGGCATCTTTTTCGGGTTTTGGTAGTCGAGAGAATCGCTGTAGAACCCTGGTCGCCGCTTCATGATAAAAGGGATGCTGGATGCTTTCTGAATTGTTTGGCTTGGTGGGGCGTCTCGGATACTCCTCTTGGATCCAGTCGTAAACAGACAAAAAGAGCAAAAGAATGAGGTAGCCGCCAAAGATGGCCAAGATGACCCGGGCCAAGGGTGAGTTCATACAGGAAACCCCTCTCAATAAAGCGAAGTGTATTTTTCACAGACGCATGAAAAAATAAAGATACTATTTATTGTCAGTTATTTGTTTTGATCCATTTTGGACATTGGACAGGATTTCCGTACAGCGCTTCTTCAATTCGTAAAAGCCGTGCCACCAGGTAAAGTCAGGCGCCATCATGGCTGCCCCCATTTTTACCCGGCGGCCTTCTCGACGCCACATCTCATCCAGTTCTATTTCCAGAGGCTCATCCAACAGGCGATTGCCGTCAAGAACACTTTTTTGGTAAAGCGCTTCAAAAACCTGTTTGAAAGGTCCAAAATAGACCTGATTGTATTCGTCAACGACACGGTCAAGTCGGGCAAAATGGCTTTGGGTCCAGGCGCTGCTGTGGCATTGAAGGCAAACCGCTTCCCTTCGACGGCGAGCCGCGCGCCAATCAATCCCTGCCGGATGCACAGCTAAGGGGGCTTGAAGCTCCCAACTCAATCTATGGCCCACGTCGTGGTCGCCTGGCATCTTGCCGGCACCGGAGATGTGGCATGCGGCACAGGTCGGGGTTCGATAATCTACCCCGGCCGTCCACGTGGAGCCGGCCGTTCCCCAGTTCCATTGAGCGCCGAAGGCTTTGTAGATTGCACCGTGCTTTGACTCGCGGTAAATTGCCATTTGAGGATGTTCGGGCCCCACGTGACATTGACCGCAGGCTTCGGAACGACGGGCATAAGCGGTCGAAAATAAATGCCGCCCGTGACAAGCGCCACAGTCACCAGTGGATCCGTCCGGGTTGAGTCGACCGATCCCCTGAATCACAGAGCCGTCAATCTTGTTTGCAATCGTTTGATCAGCAAGGCCGGTTCCGTGGCAGGCTTCACAACCCGTAATCAGTTCGACTAAGGCAATCTTGTCCTCTTGCAACCAGGGATCCATCTTGCGCACTATTTGAAGGGTTTTGGCGTGTTTGGAGCGATTAAACTCTTTGGCCCGGTCGAGATGACAAAGGGAGCAATCTTTAGGGCTGACAACAGCGGAAACCCCGACCTTCTTCAGCCCCTTTTGCCCCACGTAATAGGCGCGATGATCTGAAGCCCCAGCGGGATCCGACCTGGAAGCCTGGTGGCAGTGGAGACAAGATACCTTGTTTATGGCGTGCGCTGATTCAGCCCAGTCCACAACAGCAGCCGGGGTGAGGCGGTTATGGCAATCGAGACAAGCAGCCGCATTTTCCTGCGTCCACCTCGGAAACGGGTCGACCAAGGGTGGCCCCCATCGCCACCAAGCTACACACAATAGAACGATCAATACGCAAAATAAAACGAAGTAGGCCAATCCGACGAATAATTTGATTACACTTTTGGTTTGCGCTGGCAGCCGGGTCTCGGCCGGCCCGATGTCTTTAACCCTTTCTAATATTTCTGCCCCATGGGGTGCTTTCTCCATTGCCTCAGACAGATCGGCACCGGCGAAATGCCGCGCCATGTGAACCCCATCCCGCCACAACTTGGACGCCGTAACATCGTAGAGCCGCCCCCCGTAAATAATATGAGCCGGCCGTCCATCTTTGCCGTCTGCCTTGGGCTGATCCGATTTCTCGGCCGCTTGCTGGAGCTTCCGATCAATAATTGTAGTGGCTACGGCGGCAACGACCACCATTATTAGGTAAAACTAACTTTAACCATCCAAATCAAGCCGAAGCTGGTCGTCCATAATTCACGCGGGGTCTGTACTTTAAACAAAGTAAGGCCAATACCGGTTAGGCCCACCGCCACGATGCAGATCCGACCCAAACGCTTTTCGGATTTGGGCATACCACCGATTAGGGATTGAGGCTTGATGACAAGATGAACGTAAATAATCGACCCGAACCAAACAACGCCGAAAAGAACATGAAAAAACCCGATGATTGTCCTGAGCATCCGCCTGCCCCAAAGGGGTCGGTCGTCTTCGCTCCAAAAATACCCGTCAGCCTTGAATCTTTCCCCGGGCAGTGTCAACCCACCCCCGCCGTCCGGATTGATATGGCAGGCTGAACAGGCCTGTCCGGTTTGTCCTGAAAACTCGGGTGAGGCAAAAACGGGTTGGATCAAAGAAGAGAGAATAAGGACGGCTAAAAGATTGATTAACGAACGGATACCTCCGGCAGTTAAATTGTGTCCAATCATTCAGCCTTTGCTAGGGGAAGCACCGAAGGCTTACGCCGACGACAGCAAAAAAGCAAGAGAAAAGCGGTATTTGGTCGAATGCTGTTCTTTTCACCCAAAAAACCGAGGTTGATAAATATCAATCAACCTCGGTTTTGAGATAATAAATAGAAGATACTTTATTGGCTCCATTTAAACAGAGATGCTCAAACGACTTACCTGAGAATCAACATGTCGCAGAAAATCCAACTGGTGTTTCATCGATTGCAGTGTCTGTTACATTAATTAATTGAAGTAAAGCACTGTTGGCCAGTTCTCGTTAGGCATCTATCCAGGCCTCGTTAAACAGAAGAACCAGATTCGGATGTGCTTCAACGTTTTTGAGTTTTTTGTTGGGACACATCCAGGTGTTCATCCAATAGGCGATGCCTATTGAGCCTTTTGTCAATTGGATTTCCTCCAGCTTGCAAAAAATTTCGCGTCGTTTTTCCACGTCCAACGTCCCGCTGGCTTGCTCAAGAAGCCTGCTGAACTCTTTGTCCACCCAGCGCGTCTCGTTCCAGGGAACGGGCTTGCCTTCATCATCGGCGATGTAAGCCAGATTGGGAACCATTGTGCCCAGTGGCCGGTGCGTCCAGGGAGTGACGCCCAGATCTACTTCCGTCCACTTTTCCCAGTATCGGCTGGTGGGCATGGTCTGGATGTTTATACGAAAGCCGGCCGGGGTAGCATCCTGTTTGAGTATCTCAGCGTAGCGGACAATGTCGCTCCACTCAGCACCCACAGCAAGATTGACCTCGAGGCCATTTTTGTAGCCGGCTTCGGCCAGCAGCTTTTTGGCTTTATCGGGTTGGTAAGCCGGAATCGGTTTTTGGCAATATTCGGGATGCTTGGGGTATACATGAAAATCTTGTCCCTGCAAACCTTCGCCCTGGTAAGCCAAGCCCAGGATTTTCTCACGATGCTGGCAAAGTTTCAGGGCCTGGCGCACCCGGTTATCACTCCAGGGTTTCAGGTCAACGCGCATCCTCAGCACCCGGGTGGTGGCGGTTGGCACCGGTAACACCTTAATATGGTCGTCGTTTTTAACGGCTTGCATGATCTGCGGCCCGGGATTGTCAGAGGCATCGATGAGATCGATCTCTGCCGATTTCAGAGCGGCAATCTGCGGGGCCAATTCACCGCCCAAATCGATGAACTGAATCGCGTCAATATAGGGAAGCGGTTTGCCGTCGGCGCCCTTCTGCCAGTAATCTTTGCGGGCCTTGACAGTACAGATGGAGCCTTCGTTATAGGTGTCCAAAACAAAGGGGCCGGTGCCGTGGGGTGCTTTCTTCATGTCGCCTTCAAACGTGCGATGATTTAAAACCTGGGCGGTGTATTGAAAGAAGTGTTCCGGAATGGCGATCTCGGGCCGTTTGAGATGGAGTTTAAATTGATAATTGTCTACTTTTTCAATACCCGTGGGATCCAAGTATGAGCCCACCAAGCCCAGCAGGGAGGACCCGACATTTTTGTCCAACCATTGGGTGATGGTGAAAATACAATCGTCGGACTGAAACGTATCCCCGTTATTGAACTTGACGCCCTTGCGAACGTTAAAAGTCCATGTTTTCAAATCCTTGCTGGCTGACCAGCTTTCACACAGGTAGGGCCGGGTGATATTGTCCGGGCCGGTCAAGGTCATGTATTCGAAGATCATCCGCATGGCGTTGGAGGGCATCAGCCAGGAGTAGCGCGCCGGATGGTCGATTTTTTGAATCTGCTGGGAGATTTTAAGCATTCCGCCACGCTTGATATTGGCCGCCCTGGCTTTGCGGGGCCAGCTGAACCCGATCATCTGACCGGCTGCAACCGCGGACATCCCCAACAGGGTGGCATACCTGATAAAGCCGCGACGCGTAATCTTTCCCTTTTCCAGGTAACTTTTAAGGTCATAGATTCTGGGGTGAATTTTCTCTTCCTTTTTCATGTGGTCCTCCTTTCTGCTTTATTGCTCTATAGGTTCCAGTCTAAGATAACTTTGCCGGATTGCCCGGAGCGCATCACATCGAATGCTTTCTCATAGTCTGGGTAGTGAAAACTATGCGTAATGACCGGGGAGATGTCCAGGCCCGATTGAATCACTGCAGTCATCTTGTACCAAGTCTCATACATTTGCCTACCCTAAATGCCTTTAACTGTCAAACCGTTAAAACTACAACTCGTCAGGTTGATGCCGTTCAATGATGGTTTTTATCTTTGACCGGATGTCCCCGGAAAGCTGCCGGGGTTGATGTTTGCTGAATATCTCCCGGGCTTTGGCATTTAATTGTTGACGAAGTCCCGGGCTGCCTGCCGTTTGCCATTCCTCAAATCTTTTGCGATCCAAATAACG
This sequence comes from Desulfobacterales bacterium, assembly GCA_050053515.1. Classification (GTDB taxonomy): domain Bacteria; phylum Desulfobacterota; class Desulfobacteria; order Desulfobacterales. The sequence continues at coordinate 6,985 of JASFTQ010000194.1, forward strand.
CGGCACGTATATATTTTGCTTGAAATTATCATAGGTATGATCTTCTAACAGAAAATGATTGCCCGGACCGACCTTATCGATCACATCCAAAGCCACGCTGTGATCATCAAAATTCAACCGCCGCAGCATAAACTTGACCATGTCAATCAGTTCATCTGAAAACAAAACCGATTCAAATGATGAGGTCAAGCCACTTTCCAGATAGCCGCAGTCATGGATGATATTGCAGCCATTCAAGCTGGCGTTATAAACCGACAATGCATATTCCAAGCCCGCCTGGGCATCCAGGCCCTTGGCATCGGTTGCACCGGCCAGACAAAAAAACGGAAGATGGTAAAAATGCGCCATATCGGCAAAAGCGGCGTTCAGGATGTTTAACTCCGGACTGCCGTAGCTGAAGATCGTGCTTTTCATATCCATAACAGATGCATCACCGCCAAATATAAACTTGGCCCCCGGGGTTTTGTTTTGAAAAATGACAAGACCGCCAAGTGATTCGGCAACCGTCTGCACCAGTGTGCTTTCGATCGTCACTGCCGAGGTCGCCCCCATCATCGGGCTGCCGATATAAATAAAGGGGATGCCATGCTCGCAGCAAACCAGGCCTTTGCCGACTCCCATTTCGGTGTGCACCAGCGGCGATATGGGTTCGGTGTATAAAATCAGCGGCGGTTGATCTTGGATCTTATCCACACCGCCCACCGCCGCCGCCGCCATCTGGATGATGGTCTCCATGTCATTGCGCCCATGGGCGGTGACAATGGCCGGCTTGCTCGTATTTAAAAGCATGGCTTCATATTGATGCACAAAATTCGTGCCATCCGGCGTGTCATTGGCGATACCAAAGGACATCACAAAGTCCATGTTTTCCAGGGCATCACAAAAACGGGTCAGGTTGACGATATCTTGTTTTTCACACAACCTGCGCTGCCCGGTTGTCAAATCAATCGTAAAATTGCAATCCGAACCGGTGCCGTAATAACAGGCATCTTCCTTGAAGACCATGGCCAGATTTCCATCGCGATCAAAAACTTCGATGGTATCCGGCGCGGCCTCCAGGGCTTCCAGCACCCGCTGGCGCGGAATCTTCACCCGCGCCGTGTCGCTGACATCGCAGCCGATCCGGCCCAGGATGTCTAGCGCCTCTGCACATTCGACCTTGCAGCCGATATCTTCCATGACACTGAGCACATACTCATGGACCGCCTGAATTTGTTGTGCGGAAAGGATTCTGTTTTTTGAGCCGGGTTGTTGCAAAATATCCATTTTACCTCCTGTGACCGATTGCTCCATCAATTGCTAAATTTGTTTGCTGGGCATCGTGCGTTTGCTGTGCCTCCCGATTATGACTGTGCATTGGTCAGCTCGGCTTCCCCATTACTTTTGATTTTATGCAAGGCAGCAATTGTCCTGGCCGGAAGCGGTGGTATTTTGTGGCTGTCCAAAATTTCCTTGAGTTTTTCCTGAATGCGTTGGGCCATATCTTTGCTGCCTTCATCTTCCCATTTCTCGCGAGACTGATGGGTGAGCAGATTATAACGCCAGAGCTCATTGCGGAAATGTTCCACGGTATGATCCTCGGCCAGAAAATGGCCCCCCGGGCCAACGGACTCAATGACATGACGGGCGATGGTCTCCTGAGTTACCCGGATGCCTTCTATAAAGCGCTTGGTCATCCGAATGGCCTCGTTTCCCAAAACCAACTGGGCCGGCGAACAAACCATGGCCATATCCAAATAGCCGACATCGTGGATGAGATTC
>JASFTQ010000195.1:0-8678 GCA_050053515.1 Desulfobacterales bacterium
TATCAACAAAAAAATGCCTAAATTATTATTTTTTTTTTGGGTTTTGATTCGCTGAAACCTGCCGTTGCCGGCATCAATTTTTGTTCATTTCGGACATAACAAGATGTAGTGGGATAAATTGTTTCGAACACAAAATAAGCTCTACCAGGACATACCCCGGAGCGCCCTTTTTTCTCTTCGTCGGGATGTCTGTGTCCCTTGTTTTTGCTGGGATCTGGCAATGACGTTGCAAGAAAAGACCAACCGATGAACGACCAAAATTATTATAGCGGTTGTCAAAATAACGTTCCGCAATACAGCAGAGTGAAGCGGTCCGGGCAGGGGGTAAATTTTTGTCGTCAAGATGCACAATCACTGCCCGCATGGCTGGGAAATAGTCACTGGCTTTCAATTGACCCCCCTGCCGGTTAAAATATTCGGTTTAACCCAAAGACTGCCCGCCGTTTGCTCATCCAGGCAGCCATAACCCTTTGTCACTTAGAACCACCGGGGTGATCAGCTTGTCGATAAAAATTTACCCCCTGCCCGGACCGCTGGTAATCGGAGTATTATGACAAACACTCTAACATCTTCGTCCACCAAAAATTGCCTTTTAAAAGATCTGTCTTATGTTTACAAGTAAAAGACGATCTCAGCGCATTGACCGCGGTTTGAAAGGAGTCTGACAAAATGGGGAATCGAATTAAAACCACTTTTCTGCTTGCAGTGATGACGGTTTTCATTTTGTTGATCGGCCAACTACTAGGCGGTCACCAGGGCATGGCAGTGGCCTTGGTATTTGCCGCCGGGATCAATTTTTTCAGCTACTGGTATTCCGACAAACTCGTTTTGAGGATGTATCATGCCCAAGAGGCGACACCGCAACAGGCTCCGGAGCTGTTTGATATCGTTGGTCAGCTGACCCGACAGGCCGGATTGCCGATGCCGAAGCTTTATATCATTCCTCAGGAAGCGCCCAATGCTTTTGCTACGGGTAGAAACCCGCAGCATGCAGCCGTGGCGGTAACCCAAGGCCTTCTCAGAATGATGCGTTCAGAAGAGATCAAAGGTGTGCTGGCTCACGAACTGGCCCATGTAAAAAATCGTGATATCCTTATCGGTTCCATCGCTGCGACCATGGCCGGGGCCGTCATGCTGCTGGCAACCATGGCGCGCTGGTCAACGATATTCGGCGCGGGTGTCGGGAGTGACGACGAGGAAGGCGGGCTAGGCTTTATCGGTTTGCTCGTTATGTCCATATTGGCCCCTCTGGCGGCCATGATCATCCAGATGGCCATTTCCCGGTCTCGGGAATACCTGGCGGATGCGACCGGGGCGGCGATTGCGGGTCAGCCGGACGGACTTGCCAGCGCACTAAGTAAACTCGGCGCCTCTTCCGGCAGATTCCCCCTGAACGCCAAGCCGGCGACAGCGCACATGTTTATCGTCAATCCGCTTTCCGGGAAAAGCCTGATGAACCTCTTTTCGACCCACCCCCCTTTGGAGGATCGCATTGCAAGGCTTCGGGGAAATCGGATGCCTGGGCCTTCAGGCGACGATGATTCTTACCGCGGTCGGTCCGAAGCGCGGAATCTCTGGGATCGGCTTTCACGATAATTTTCACATCGGCGGGATGTTTCGCGTTGCGACATAAATTGCATCGAGCATCAGCGCACAGCTGGCAAGAATAACAGTCCTTGCAGGGATGTTTTTTCAAGCTGCACGTTTTTTCTTGGGGCGCGTAGACTTTGCCTTTAATCCCCGGTAATTTGATGAATGCCATCACCCCACCTTTGTTGGTTTGTTATACATCCATAGCACGGCCCAGAACTTTTTGAATGTATCAAAACGCCACTGCAGCGGATGTTAAAATACTGTTCCAATAGTAGATAACATAGGGATACGTGGCGGTTTTTCAATCCGAAGCCTGTTTCAACCACCCGAAACAATGTCACAACACCGCGGCCTGTCAACATACAGGGGGCATCAAGGGTTTACCGAATTTTGCCATGATCTGCGCAACCGCGCCAACATCCCCCCGATCACCGAACATTCCAATCCAAAAGGCAGGTATCCGGCATATCCCAATACCGGCATCTCAAATATCTGAAACCGGTGGACGAACGGAATGCGATAAACCCATTTGGCAAAACTATAATAATTCCACATTTCCCAAAACCAGCCGCATATTAAAGCAGCCAAAATAGACGCCACCGCCAATCGCCAATCGCCCCGGGCCATATCCGTCAGGAGGTGATGCTCTCGCAGCAGTGCTTGAAGGGAAACAATGATCAACAGGGGAGATACCCATAATAACCCAAAAAGATAATTCGGCCACACCCCGATGCCGGCCAGCCCCAATGCCGAAATAGCCAGGGTGCTAAGGGCCAATACTTTCGGCCGGGAAAAATTTAAAATCCAAAAGTGTTTGTAGGTTCGCTGAATCCAACCGGTCTGCAGAATCAGCTGCCGGGTCCCCAGAACCGCCGGCAAGACGGTTGAAAACGGCAGGGTGGCATACCAGAAATACTCCAAAGAAGTGAAGGCAACGCCCTGATAGAGCCAATTTTGCACGAAACGATTCAGATATTCAAAAAACCACCAGAACAATGCGCTCGTTGGAAAAAGCAACAGGAAATACCCGGGGCTGTCCATAAGCATACAGTGACCGGTTCGGCGATGCGCCAGGGCGTTTACCACCAGGATATAAGCAATCCACACGGGTGTGAAGGTATGCGGCTGGATGGCTGCAAACCAGCTGAAACGCGTCCAGGCGAGTATCCAGGCCGCGACTCCCGTGGCGGCACCCAGCCAACCCCACCATGGGAAAAAGCCAACGGGAGCGGTCCCGGGTTTAACAAACTGAAGCGACCGGATGGTTTTGACCACCACAGGCGTGATAACGGCGAAAATTACTATAAAATATAGGAGAAAAGCGATCCAAGAAAACGATGCGTGTTGGACATACAGGGTTTTCGGAGGGAACTCCAGGTAACGATACATTGGATAGCCTGCCAGCGCAATGCCCAAAAGCGGCAAGCCCAGCAGCATGACCGCCAAGGTAATAATTTTAAACAATAAACCCTTTAAGCCCGATAAATTCAAGGATCCAAAATATCAGAAATGTGTTGATGAAAAACCCTGCTATTAATAATCGGCCGACTGTTGCCGCAATATTTTTATGCGGTCATTTTAAGGTTTTAGACTCGGTAAGATATCTTGGGACAACAACCCGTTGCGATGTCGGAGTTAAATTTATTGGGGCTCGGTTTCAAACAGATCTGCCGGCACTTCACAGGTACCCGAGCCTGCTTTTTTGGCCTCGACATATTTGGCGGCAGCCAGTGCTGCTGTGCAACCGTCGGCAGCCGATACAACAATTTGGCGGGCGTACTTTTGCCGGAGGTCGCCGATGACAAAAATACCGGGGGTGTTGGTCTCACATTTTTCATCGGTGACCACATAACCATCGGCATTCATCTTGGTTCCTGCCGGGACCAGCTTATTTTTAGGATCAAAACCGATAAAGATGAATACCCCCTCGGTGGCGAGTTCTCTTTGATCTCCGGTCCGGGTATCTTTTAATTCGACGGCATACACCCCATCATCGTTTGCTTTAATTTCGGTAACAACGGTATTCCACAGAAGCTCGATATTGCACTCTGCAAAGACTCTCTGTTGCAGGAGCATACCGGCCCGCAATGCATCACGGCGGTGCACGATATAGACCTGTTTTGTCAGTTTGGAAAGATAAAGGGCCTCTTCTGCAGCGCTATCGCCGCCGCCGACCACGACCACGACTTTATCCTTGAAAAAAAAACCGTCACATACGGCGCAGTATGAAACCCCCTTGCCGTAATATTCTTCTTCACCGGGAATACCCAGTTTTCGGGGGCTGCCGCCGGGGGCCAATATAACCGAATAGGCCCGGAGGTGATCTCCATTGGCCAAACGAACCCGATGGAAGTCTAAACCCGGCTCTAAGGACATGACCTCCCGGGAGATAATTTCCAGGCCGTAGGATTGCGCGTGCTGAGAGATTTTCAGGGATAGTTCGGCACCCCCGATTTTTTCAAATCCGGGATAATTTTCCACCGAATCTGACATGGTCATCTGTCCGCCGGGAACAGCCTTTTCGATCAAAACAGTTTTCAATGCGGCCCTCATCGCGTATATACCGGCAGAAAGCCCGCCGGGGCCTCCACCGATGATAACCAAATCATATATGTCATTTCCGGACATCACCACTCTCCTTTGCTAAATAGCTGCCTGGAATCAAATTCCGCATTTGTCGCGGTATATCTATAATGCATTGGTAGTGGATGGCAATGAAATTTTTTCGGTGCAAGAGCATTATAATGATCATTGCCGGCTGAGACAAGATGAATTTGGCAACTGATGTCCGCTGTATTGACAGTTTGGCAAAATTCAGCAATAGTTTTATGATAGATTCAGTCTCTCGTCATGCGCATTTTTAACGCTCCAATTACCTCAAAGAGGAGGTGTACCTTTGAAAGACGGCATCTGTCCCAAATGCAAGTCGCACGAAGTCTACTGCGGCGCGGAAATCGTATTGAAAAGCGGTCCCTTCGGCAGCAATTCAATCCCCATTAGTCTGGCATCAATTGCAGCGCTTGACAACTTCGTGTGCACCAACTGTGGCTATGTGGAAAGCTATGTTTCAGACTCGAAGAAGTTGAAAGAGATCTGTCAAAAGTGGCATAAAGCCAAACCACCGGAACCATCCGCCGAAAAGAAGGCCTAAATCAGTGATCTCATAACCAGGACCCGAGAGGAAAGCGCGATGAAAATTTACCTGGGTGCAGACCGGGTGAGAGATTTAAGACGCTTTGGGGTGATCATTAGAGTTTTGATCAAGCACGGTTTTGGCGATATCCTCGAGCGACTTTTTCGCCGAAGAAAGGGCCAGCTCAAAAATGATAAAGCAGGGCAATTCTTGCCAAAACCCGGATATCCATCGCCCCAACGGATCCGCAGAGTGCTTGAAGAACTGGGTCCAAGCTTTATAAAACTCGGCCAGTTAATGAGCACTCGAGTCGATGTTTTCCCGCCGGAATATATCGAAGAATTCTCGAAGCTGCAGGACCGTGTTCCGCCCGTACCGTTCGATGATATCAAACAGGTTGTTGAAAAAGAACTGACGTGTTCCTTGGAAGCGGCCTTTAAATCCATCTCCAGCGAGTCTGTTGCCGCTGCCTCGGTAGCACAGGTTCACCTGGCCGAACTTGCAGACGGCAAAAAGGTCGCTGTCAAGGTCATCCGACCGGGCATCCGTAAAAATATTCAAGAAGATATCCGCTTGATGTTTTACTTTGCCAATAAAATCGAAAAGTCTTTCGAGATCGGTAAGATATTGGGCATAAACAATATTGTCAAAGAATTTGAGCGAAACATTTTCAAAGAGTTAGATATGTACGTCGAAGCAGGCAGTATGGAAAAATTCGCTGAAAACTTCCGGAAAAGTCATGAGATCTACATACCGAAGGTGCATTGGGACCTTACTTCGCGATCCGTTTTGGTCATGGAGCACATCGAGGGGATTAAATTGGATCAAGTGGATGAGATTGAGGCGCATGGCATAGACCCAAATGATATTGCCATGATCGGATTACACGCGTTTGCACAACAATTAATGGAATTCGGGTTTTTTCACGCGGACCCTCATCCGGGCAATACCATCGTGATGTATGACGGCCGGGTAAGCCTGGTGGATTTCGGTATCACCGGTTATCTGGATGAAGATACAATGATGCAGATAGCAAATGTCTTCTTGGGATATGCGGAACATGATTACGATATGGTCATGGATGCGCTTTTGGATGCAGGGTTGTTAGATGAAGAGACAATGGATCTTGAAAGCTTTCTCATCGATCTCAAAGATATGAGCGAGCGGTTCTATGGCCGATCGATAAAAACCATATCGGTAAAAGACGTCTATGAGCAAGTCATGCAACTGGTGACCAAATATCGCATCCGGATGCCGCAAAATCTCTTGTTGCTTTTAAAAACGTTTATGCAAAGTGAAGCCTTGGGAAAAATTTTGAACAGCGATGCCAGTTTACTGGAAACAACCCGACCGTACGCTAAAAAACTACTTCAGCGGGGATATGAGGCCCAGAAATTAATTCGTAGTTTCGCAAAAGAAACTCGAAGCTTGAGCGGATACATGAAAAGGATGCCGAAGTATGTCCATGACATTCTCAAACAGGCAGCCACGGGCAGGCCCCGCTTAGAAATCTGGCACAGCGGTTTTCAGCAAATCGATACAAAATTTGAAAAAGGAATTAATCGGTTGACGGTCGGCATGGTTATATCCGCTTCACTGATTGCTGCATCCCTGATTTTAAATTCATCACAAAAAGTCTTGGAGTTTAAAATCAATTTTTTCGGCCTGCATACGATTTCCATTACGGCGCTGTTGGGGCTGTGCGGCTATAGTATCGCAACATTTCTGGGTTTCTGGCTTATCATTTCAATTTTTCGATCAGGAAAAATGTAAGGTCCCATGTTTTCACTGAACGCTTTTCAGAAGCAATACCAAACCGACGCGACAGATGTTGTCGTTGCCGAGCAAAAATTTCACTTATTGGTGCCCAGATGCATTGAAAGATTCATCGACCCGCGGGATCCGCTGCGCAACTTCCCGTTATGGTCAAAAATATGGCTGTCTTCTCTCATATTAGCGGATTATCTTGCTCGCCAGCCGGTTGATCCCGCCAAACGATTTCTTGAAATCGGCGCAGGTGTGGGGCTGGTGAGCATAGTCGCGGCCCGCAGGGGTCATGTTTTTACGTTGACTGAGCACGACCCCCATGCACTCGATTTCGCCCGTGCCAACGCACAGCTTAACAAATGTTATGAGCTGGACATCAGAAGCCTGGATTGGTGCGCTCCGGACCTGGAGGAGTCCTTTGACTATATCGTGGGATCCGAAGTGCTGTATGATCAAAGGGTTTTTCCGCCACTTTCAAAGCTTTTTAAAAACGTATTAAGACCCGACGGCACGGTCATTTTGGCCGGGGAGACCCGCAAAACCGACATGGCTTTTTATAAAGTGATGCAGCCCCATTTTCATATAAGGATTGAAAAAAGGGGTCTTCGTAGTGAAAAAGAGAACACCCGTATCAATCTTTTCAAAATGACATTAAAATGAGGGGTCGGGGTATTTTTTTCTTGCCATACAACCGGGTGCTTTGCACCCGGCTGCAAGTGCAACGCTTGAATCAATAGTGTCGTCTCGGCTTTTCAGCTTGTCATCGAATATTGAAACTACCAGCTCTTCCGGTGGGCGTTGACTGCACGGCAAGATGCCGGGTTGTTGCCTGCCAAGCCTGACAGCGGCAATAGCCCTCTGCCTGTTGGAAGCGCAGGAGCGATCAGCTTGTCGTGAAAAAAATACCCCGACCCCTCATTAAAATAATACACGGCGGCTGTCGATGACGCCCCTGCCCGGTTCGCTTCCCGGGAAGCCCCGCCTGTCAGGGCGGAGCGCTTCACTTTAAAAACGCAACATGTCAAAGGGTGGCATAATATGAGATCTCTAACACCATATATTTCGATAATTATAATGTGGCTATGGGGTATTCCCTTAAATGCCGGAAGCATATACACCTGGCAGGATGAAAACGGCGTTACCCATATTTCAGAGAAACCACCGCCGGCAGGCACTAAACTTGAAGCGGTAATCGAGTATACCCCCAAAACAGAAGAAGAAATTCGTTCGATTCGCCGGCAGCAAGAAGCCCGGCGTGAAGAACGCGCCAGAGAAGCCGTTTTGAAAAACGCCCAGAACGCCAGAAAAATAGCTGACGAGGCCAAAACCAGGGCCGAAGAAGCCAAGAGGCGCGCAGAACAGGCCAATCAAAAGGCACAGGAATTCAGGAATAAAATCGGTTATGATACCGACAGAATCAAACGCAATCGATATAAAATAAAAAAAATGGAATTAGAAGCGTTGAAAGCAGTGGAATTCGCCCGCCAAGCTGCAGAGGAAGCCCAAATGGCTGAGGAACAGGCCAAGGCCGCCGAAAAAAGGGCAAACGAGATGATAAATGAGGATAACCCCTCTAAAAATCCACCCACAGAGACCGAACAGTAGTTGAAAACTTGCGGCAAACGGTCAAGTCCTTTTGACCGCTCATATTTTTTTCTGACGGCTTCTGAGAATATCTTGATTAACACCTCATACTGATTAATATATTCGATAGAATAAATAGGAAATTCTTATAAAAGTGGGTCTCAATTAACTTTCATCACAATTATGGCTAAAATCCGTTTTTTTCAAAAACCGAGCTTGCTGAGTTTATCAAAGACCTGCGGTTGAGCGGCCAAAGTCAGTCCGGTCGGGCTGCAAAAGATACTGAAAGGGTTGCCGCAGCACCATGACCCCAATCTGCTGGTGGGTTATGAAACCAATGACGATGCGGGTATCTATCGACTGAATGATGAGATCGCTGTTATTACAACGGCCGATTTTATCACGCCGCCGGTGGATGACCCGTTTTTATTTGGCCAGATCGCTGCCGCCAATGCGATCAGTGATGTATATGCAATGGGTGGCAAACCCATCATCTGTCTCAATTTAGCAAGTTTTCCTTCGAAAAAACTTAAACCGGAGGTGCTGAATCAAATAGTGGCAGGGGGGTTAACGAAAATCACCGAAGCCGGAGCCGTTTTAG
>JASFTQ010000196.1:0-8658 GCA_050053515.1 Desulfobacterales bacterium
TATTCTAAGAATTTTCGATAACCGGAAGTGAAGCCTCCCGACCTAAAAGGCGGGGCTTGCCGGAAAGCAAACCGGTCGGGTTGTGCGCAAATACCGCCCCCAAAAAGCTGTGTTGCAGACTGCTGAGAAAAACGGCCCTGGTGGGCGGTGCGCTTTGCTTAAATGGCTGCGGCAGTTGCGGTGAAGCTGGAGCCCGCGGGGGCATATTTACCGGCGGCTGATACGATTACCCAACAGACACGTAAACTCGAAAAAATGGCAGCAATCCCAATTCAAAAGAAGCATCCAAGAACCGACGGCCGCATACCCCTCTATAACAGCCGGATCATCAATACGTACGTTGAATATTTGAACAAGGTTTATCCGGATGTGGGTGTAGATCAGATTCTAAAAGCAGCAGATATGTCGGTGGGTGAAATCGAGGATCCGGGCCAGTGGTTCAGCCAGAATCAGATTGATCGCTTTCATGCAATGGCGGTTAAGCTGACCGGAAATAAGCGTCTCGCCAGAAATGCCGGACGTTACACCGTCTCCACCAAACGCATCGGGGCACCAAAACAATATGCCTTGGGTTTAATGAACCTTTCCTCGGTATATCTGATGATGGGAAAACTTAGCTCTCTTTTGACCCGCGGAGCCACAGCCAGGGCTAAAAAAATTGGACCCGATGCGGTTGAAATAGTCAGCACACCGACACCGGGGACACACGAAAGCCCCCACCAGTGTGAAAACCGTATTGGCTGCCTTGAGTCCGTCGCGAAATTATTCACCAAAAAATTAGCTAGCATCGAGCATCCGGATTGTTTCCACAAAGGCGCCGGCTTTTGCCGCTACATTGTTTCCTGGGAACGGAGTGCTTCATTGAAATGGAAACAGTTGCGCAATTATTTTCTATTCCTCAGTGCGCTAGGATTGCTGGCGCTGTTTTTTTTCTTACCACTCAAGGTTTGGGGGATATGGCTTCAGTCCTGCGGCATTTTAGTCCTTTTGCTGTGGCTTTTTTGTGATCAGGTTGAAAAAAATGATTTGCGAAAAACGATCGAAACCCAGGGTGATGCTGCCAAAGACCTGTTGGAAGAAATCAATACGCGTCACAATATTGCTTTGCTCGTTCGGCAGATCGGTCAGGCAACCTCCATGATATTGAATATTAACGATCTGATCAAAACGGTCGCCCGTATTATTCAACATCACTTAAAAGTCGATCGCGGGTTCATACTGTTGCAGGAAGATAAAAACCCGCAAACTGTTAACATCGCCAGTTTCGGCTATACTGATGACCAACTCGATCTTCTTGAAAGAGGCTGGTCACAAAAAAACCCGCATGAAGCCTTAGAAATTTTTTATCATCCCCTGCGGGAGCAGAAGCCTGTTTTGATAAACAGTTTAAAAAATACCGAGGGAAAATTTTCCATGGGCACCCTCGAGCTCTTTAATCAACTGGAAACAAAATCGTTTCTCTGCGTTCCGCTCGTCTATGAAAAAAGTTCTTTGGGAGTTTTGGCTCTGGATAATTTCAAATCCAAAAAGGGCTTCACCAAAAGCGATATGAGCCTTTTAATGGGAGTTGCCTCCCAAACCGCTATGGGTATTATCAACGCAGCATCCTTTAAGAAACTAAAAGACAGCGAAGAAAAATACCGGCTCTTGGCAGATCACATCACCGATGTCATATGGATATTGGACATTGACGAGTTGAGGTTTTTATATGTCAGCCCATCGATTGAACGGATGCAGCGTTATACACCGGATGAACTAAAACAGCTGCCTTTGGAAAAATATTTAACTTCCGAATCCCTGAAGCTTGCAACCAAAGTAATCGCAGAGGAACTCGCGTTAGAAGAAACGGCAACGGTGGATCCGTTCAGGTCGCGAACCCTGGAAATGCAGGCATATAACAAAGAGGGGTCAAAGTTTTGGCTGGAGGTAACCGCCAGTTTTTTGCGGGATGATAATGGGAAGCCCATACGTATTTTAGGCGTATCCCGCGATATTTCCGAGAGAAAACGGGCGGAAAAAGAAAGGAAAAGTCTGGAAGCCCAGCTGCAACAAGCCCACAAACTGGAGGCGGTGGGCACTCTGGCAGGCGGTATCGCGCATGATTTTAACAATATTCTCAGCGCCGTGATCGGCTTCACGGAGATGGCCCTTTTCGAAACCAAACAGGATTCAATGCTTTACAGCAATTTGCAAGAAGTCCTCAAAGCCGGCAACCGGGCAACAGACTTGGTGAAACAGATTTTGGCTTTCAGTCGCCAGGCAGGACAGGAAAAGAAGCCGATTCAAGTAGGTATTATCGTCAAGGAGGTCACCAGGCTTCTCCGGGCATCATTGCCCACAACCATTGAAATACACCAAAACCTCCAGAGCGACGCGGCAGTGCTCGCAGATCCAACCCAGTTACATCAGGTATTGATGAACCTGTGCACCAACGCATACCACGCCATGAATACCAAAGGAGGCAGGCTGGAAATAAGTCTGGCCAATGTCGAGCTGGATGATGGGTTTGCTGACAGTGATCCCCATGTGACCCCCGGGTCATACCTTTGCCTGACGGTGAGGGATACCGGCCACGGTATGGACCCCGGGGTGAAAGATCGAATTTTTGAGCCTTTTTTTACCACAAAGGAGCGGGATCAGGGAACCGGCTTGGGTCTTTCAGTTGTTCACGGAATCATAACCAGCCATGGGGGTACGATTGCGGTCGACAGCGCAATAGAAAAGGGGTCCACTTTCAAAATATTTCTGCCGATTATTGAGAAAAAGCCGGATGCACGCTCTGAAATCAAAGACCTTACACCGGCCGGTGTGGAAAGAATCCTTTTTGTCGACGATGAAAAACCCCTGGTAGACATGGGACGGCTTATGCTGGAACGCCTTGGCTACACTGTGACAACCCGGACCAGCAGTGTCGAGGCGCTTGAGTTTTTTCGCAAACAACCCAACGCCATTGATCTGATTATCACCGACATGACCATGCCGAATTTGACCGGTGAAAAACTGGCCCGGGAACTCATAGACATCCGACCCGAGATACCGATTATCCTTTGCACCGGCTACAGTCAGCAGATCACCGAAGAAAAAGCAAAAAAAATTGGTATTAAAGAATTCATCCTGAAACCGATTGTCATGCAAGATCTCGCCAAAACCATTCGAAACGTATTGGATGAAAAATGAAACCCCATAACGGGGCACTTTTGCCCCCGTTTTCCCTCCATGCACCTCTGCCACCCGCGAGGTTAACAGTATTTTTTTATGTATTGACACGCGCTTGGGTATCTCATATTAAATTTTACAATTCACTTTTTGTTTGAATTACCATCCTCTTTCGGAAGCGACTTAAGCTCGCAACATTTCATTCTGCCCGGTTGTGAACGGCCCACTATTCGCTCAGTACCATTAGTTCAGATAAATAATTAAAAACAATAGTTTTGACAAAGAGCTATGAAATTAATATCTGACAGAGTCTCCTTAATTTTGCTCTTATCTCTCTTGCTCTTTGTCCACGCCTGCCGCCAAGAACTCTCGCAAAAGGTTCCTCCCCAAGCGATCAAGGGTGTCCTTGATTTAACCGAATGGGATTTCGATAAAGATGGGCCCGTCAATATCGATGGTGAATGTGAGTTTTACTGGAAGCAACATTTAGACCCATCGGATTTCTCCAAGTCGTCCCCACCCCTGAAAACCGGCTATATCAAAGTCCCCGGCTATTGGAACAGCTATGACATAAAGGGAAAGAAGCTTCCGGGGCAAGGGTATGCCACTTACCGCTTGAAAATTTTACTCGGCAAACAGCGGCCTCCCCTGGCCCTCAAGATTTTAGAAATTGCCAATGCGTATACATTATATATCAACGGTGTGGAATTATTCTCGGCCGGCGTGCCTGGAAAAACTCTTGAAACAACCGTACCCTGCTATTGTCCTCAGGTAGTCGATTTTGAAATTGGTTCAGACCGGATGGAAATAATTTTTCAGGTATCCAATTTTCATCACCGCCGGGGCGGCCTCTGGGAAGTCATTCGGCTGGGAAAAGAGTCGGAAATAAGGGCATCTGATCTCAGAAAGATCAGTTTTGATGTATTTCTCTTCGGCAGTATTTTTATCATAGCCCTGTATCACTTCGGGTTATTTGTTCTCAGAAGAAAAGACCGGTCCAATTTTTATTTCGGTATTATTTGTTTGCTAATCGCTCTCAGACTTCTCAGCACAGGTGAAAGATATCTAATTTCTCTTTTCCCGGCAATGTCCTGGGAGTTGATTGTCAAGTTGGAATACCTGTCTTTTTATATTGCGGTACCGGTCTTCATCCAATTTATGCGTTTAATATTTCGACAGTTTTCCAAGCGATTTTTTATAGCCTTATTGGCAATAAGTATCGGTTTTTCAGCGGTTGTGCTGGTCACTCCTGCCAGAATATTCAGCCACACCCTCTATGCCTATGAAATCATCGCCGTCATTGCATTTCTCTATGCCTTATATATCGTCATCGCTGCCATGCTTCAAAAAAATGCCGAAGCGTTTGTTTTCCTCAGCGGGTTTCTCATTTTCAATCTTACCATGATAAACGACATGCTGCACGTTGAACGGATCATAAAAACAGGGTTTTTTGCACCTTTAGGCTTTTTTATCCTTATTTTTTCCCAGGCCTTTCTGCTATCCCTGCGCTTTTCAAGATCCCTTAAGACCGTCGAAATGCAGCGCAAGGAATTAAAAGGAACCCTTGAGGAGCTTAAAAATGAGATCAAGGAACGGGTCCGGGCCGAGGAGGCGTTGCGAAGCTCCCATGAAAGGTTTCTCACCGTTCTGGACAGCATCGATGCCGATGTCTATGTAGCAGACCTGGAAACTTACGAGATTCTTTTCATGAACAAACACATGCAAGATGCTTTCGGCAGCGACCGGGTCGGTCGAACCTGCTGGGAAGTGTTTCAAAACAGTAAAGGGCCCTGCAGCCACTGCACAAATGACAAACTGCTCGATGACCGGGGAAATCCAGCCGGAGTTTATATCTGGGAAGGAAAGAATCCTATTACGGGAAAATGGTACCTGAATTACGATCGGGCCATCAAGTGGGTGGACGACCGTCTCGTGCGTCTGGAAGTGGCTACCGATGTCAGCGAGCTCAAGGAGGCCGGGGAGGCCCTGCGGCAAAGTGAAGAAAGACATCGAAATATACTGCACAGCATAGAAGATGGGTATTACGAAGTCGACATCGCCGGAAACCTGACTTTCTTTAATCCCTCTTTGTGCAAAATACTGGGGTATTCCAAGGAGGAGCTGCAGGGGATGAATAACCGGCAGTTCATGAGCGAGGCAACCGCTGCAAAAGTATACCAAACGTTTAACAGGGTCTACCAAACGGGGGAAGCTGCCAAAGCGGTGGACTGGGAAACGAACCAAAAGGACGGCACAAAAATATATCTTGATACATCGGTATCGCTGATGCGCGATCAAGGCGGCAAACCCGTCGGGTTTCGGGGTGTTGCCCGTGACGTCACCGAGCGCAAGCGGGCTGAGGAATGGGCCAAGATCCATCAACAGCAGCTGATGCGCGCCGATAAGATGGTGGCCCTGGGTATGATGGTTTCCGGGGTGGCCCACGAGATCAATAACCCCAATAATTTTATTATGCTGAATGCACCGATATTATCCGAGGCCTGGAAGGATGCCATGCCGATACTGGAACGATATTACCAAGAAAATGGCGACTTCGTTTTAGGGGGTATGAAATATTCGGAAATGAGGCATAAATATCCGGAAATGTTTTCCGGGATAACAGACGGTGCCAGCCGCATCAAGCAGATCGTCGACGATTTGAAAAAGTATACCATGGAGGAAGAAATCGATCTCACCCAATCCATAGATATCAATGCTGTTATGAAATCCGCTATTTCACTGGTTTCCAACATGATCAAGAAGTCCACCCATAACTTTTCAATTGATTATGGGAAGAATTTGCCCTTGGTAAAGGGGAATTTTCAAAGGCTTGAACAGGTCGTCATAAATTTGCTCCAGAATGCTTGCCAGGCACTGCCCAGTACCGAAAAGGGTATTTTTGTTTCAACCGCATTCGATCCCAAAACCGCCAACCTTGTAATCCGCGTTCGGGATGAGGGCGCTGGGATTGCCCCTGATGCTTTGCCGCACATCACGGATCCGCTTTTTACCACCAAGCCCGGCGGTGTCGGTCTGGGATTGTCGATTTCTTCAAGGATCATAGAGGAGCACGGCGGCAGCATGCACTTCACCTCGGAAATCAATAATGACACGACGGCAGAAATAATTTTACCCGTGAATGACGGAAAGAATTCCTTGAAAGGGGTTACCGCATGATTGAATCCACAAATCCATTGTACCCGGTAATGATGGTCGATGATGAGGAGCAGTCGCTAAATGCCTTTGAAATGGCTCTACGTTCCACCAGGATGAATAACTTTGTCCGCTGCCAGGACAGCCGGGAGGTCATGTCCCTGCTTTCCGGCCGGGAGATGGAGGTCGTGTTGCTCGATCTTCGGATGCCCCATGTGTCGGGTGAAGAGCTGCTTCCCATGATCATCAGCGACTTTCCGGAGGTACCGGTGATCATCATTACGGGGGCCAACGATGTGGAGACTGCCGTAAAGTGCATGAAACACGGGGCATTTGACTATATGGTCAAGCCCGTTGAAAAAAGCCGTCTAATCGGCGGCGTGAAACGGGCCAGTGAGCTGCGGGAGTTGCAAAGGGAAAATAGGCTGTTAAAAGCGCACGTGCTTTCTGATAAGCTGGAGTGCCCGGAAGCCTTTTCGGAAATCATCACCAAAAGCAGCGCTATGCGATCCATTTTTCAATACGCCGAGGCTGTTGCGGCCAGCCCCCGGCCGGTATTGATAACGGGAGAGACCGGTGTGGGCAAGGAATTGGTTGCCAAAGCCGTTCATACCCTCAGCAAGCGCAAGGGGGATTTCATCCCGGTCAATGTGGCCGGTTTGGATGACAATTTTTTTTCGGACACACTTTTCGGACATGGCAAAGGAGCAATTACCGGTGTTCCCGATGCCCGTAGCGGTCTGGTGGAAAAGGCCGCCGGCGGCACCCTGTTTTTAGATGAGATCGGAGATCTTAATACCGCTTCCCAGGTGAAGCTGCTGCGGCTTTTACAAGACGGAGAGTATTTCCCACTGGGAGCCGATGTTGCCAAACGATCGGATGCCCGCATAATGGTTGCCACCAATCAGGATCTGGATGCCTTGCAGTCATCCGGCAAGTTTCGTAAAGATCTTTATTACCGGCTGTGTGATCATCATATCCACATACCAGCCCTTCGACGCCGCCCGGAAGACCTGACTGTTCTGGTAGCGCATTTTTTGGAAAAAGCATCTAAAATTCTCGGCAAGAAAAAACCCACCCCGCCGGATGAATTGGTCACACTGCTTTCAACCTACCATTTCCCGGGCAACGTGCGGGAGCTAGAAGCCATGGTTGTCGATGCCGTCAGCAGTCATAAATCCGGCAAGCTTTCCATGGATGTTTTTAAAGCGCATATCAGCAAAAGAACTCCGGGCAGCAGCGAAGTTACAACAGATGTGCCGCCGGGCGGGGAGGTGCTTGTTTCCTTCTCCGCGCAACTGCCCACCCTCAAGCAGGTGGAGCAACTTTTGATAGATGAGGCCATGCGAAGAGCAGAACACAACCAATCCATCGCGGCCTTGAGTTTGGGAATCTCGCGTCAGGCCTTAAACAAGCGTCTCAAAAAATCCGCATAATAAAAGTGAAGCGAAACGATCCGATTACAGCCAAACGGTGCAACTTTGTTTGCATCGAAAAAAGAATTTTTCTACTTCCAACTCGCTGATATTATGGCCGTACCGAAAATCTCCAATAACAGCGTCAATATTTGTTGCTCCCTTCTAAAGCGACTTATCCCTTCTGAATCAATTCCTGTTCTCGTTTGTCGAACATTTCTTTCCCGTAGCTTGTCAATATAGAGCTAGGCGTAAATATCTGACAATGCACTGATTTATTTGGGTTATGCCTGTTTCAATCCTAGTCATGCATCTGCTTCAAGTTTTCTAAATCCTCCCGGTGCTTGTCTTTGGCACAACGATTGCTCATTGGACACTATATAAAAGAATTGGCGAAATTGATGCCATACATTCTCCTAAATTGTCGCTGTATTTTTTCAAAGGATTTTTTAAGAATGGCGCAGCATCGCAACCATAGCTTAGATACAGCATCTTCTCACCGGGAAATTTCCAATTCAGTGGGTTTGAAAAGTGCACGTCAGGTGAAATTGCTGACGGGGGGGATGGTCTTTATTTTTCTTACGGCAGGGACATTCTGGTATCAATTCAGCCGAATTCAACCATCTGACGCTGTTCCCCAGTGGGACAATCTTCAATGGACCTATCTATTGCTGATGCTGATCTGTCTTCCCATTGATGCATTCGTCTGCGGCTTGCGGATGTGGGTGGTATGCCGTGTCTTTAGGTCAGGGGTGAGCTTTTGGACGTGCCTCAAAGCCGAATGCGCCAACCTGGGAATCTCCATGCTCACACCCTCTCAGTCCGGCGGTGGTTTCGGTCAGATATACATGTTAAACCGCGGCGGCGTAAAGATCGGCACCGCGCTGACAATCAGCCTGATTACTTTTTTGGGCAGCATGGTGGCCCTGCTTTG
>JASFTQ010000197.1:0-8651 GCA_050053515.1 Desulfobacterales bacterium
AAAACAACCTGCCTTTTCCCCGCCATGAAAAAATTGTCGAACGGGTGTGGGACGCGCTGTTTGAAAAGGGAGTTTTAGTCTATAAATCCACCGGTCTGGCCGGAACGGACGGCGATGCGTTTCTGGTAGCCCCGCCCTTTGTCATCACCGCAGATGAGATGACCTTTGTTGCGGACACCATTAAAGACGTACTGGCGGGTATTCTGGCTTGACGGGCTTTTGTCCAAACATATTTTCGCCGAGTCTAAAACGGTTTAATGACCGTTGAAAAATGTTTGGGCAACAGCCCGTTGAGTTACATGCTTTAATCCCAATTGAGCGGTAACGCTCAATGCCCGCGGTCAATAAAAGCGCTTGGAAGAAGTGGTTTCAAAACCTTTTATTGAGCCATTTTGCGGTCTTTTGTTCCAAGGCGCTTGGCGAAGAGATACGTAAAATCTTGAACTGTTTGAGGGCGTTAGCCCGGGTTTTCAAGATTTAGTGAAAACGAGCCTAGCGCCTAACAAAAGTCGCAAACAGGCCTAAAAGGGGGTTTTGAAACAGCTTCTAGGCAGTGCCCGCAGGAAGATGAAGAATTTTGCGGGCTTCGTCCGGTGTGGCCACCTCTCGGCCGAACTCCCCGGCAAGCCGCACGATGCGTTCCACCATGCCCTCATTGGTGGCCAGCTCCCCCCGCCGATAATAAATGCAATCTTCCAGACCCACCCGGGTGTGACCGCCCATGAGGATGGCATGGGTATTCATCACCAGCTGAGCGGCACCGATGCCGGTGGTGGTCCAGGTCGAATCCGCAGGGATGCTGTTTTTCAGGTGGACCAGGTTTTCAACGGTTGCCGGTATGGCGCCTTTGAGCCCCATCACAAAGTCGAAATGCAAGGGGACTTCCGCCAAATCTTTTTCGACCAGCGCCAGCGCATTGTTGATCATACTGACGTCGAATATTTCCATTTCGGGCTTGACCCCGTATTTTCGCATGTCGGCGGCCAGCTTTTCGATTAATTCCGGACTGTTTACGTATACGCTGTTGGGAAAATTGACCGATCCGGTGGTCAGACTGGCCATCTCGGGTTTGAGCTTTAATCTTTCGCATCTTTGCTCATAAGCCATCCCGGCGCGGCCCCCGGTTGAGATCTGAATGATCAAGTTTGTTTTGGATTTGAGCCCATCGTAGACTTCCTCAAACAGGCGGTAATCCGTGGATGGAGATTCATCTTCGGGGTTGCGCACATGGACGTGGAGGATGGATGCTCCGGCCGCCTCGCACCGCACGCCGGTTTCAACGATTTCCGACGGCAATATGGGCACATGGGGGTTGTTTTTCTTTTTGGGCAGCGATCCGGTGGTTGCGACGGTAATGATTAATCTTTCCATAGCCTTCCTCTTTACTTTAGTGACACGGTCTCATAGGACTAGAACGCTCCGGTACAGGCGCTAGTATAACAACGCTTCATCCAAAGCAAGAAAAGAAAAAGGGATCAAAGCTTGAATTGTGGACTAAATTTTGAGTTCAAATATTATTCACAATTCAAGGGGCTGTTGCCCAAACAGATTTTCGCGGGGTCTAAAACGTTTTTGGCCGGTCCGCTTCCCTGCAATCCCCGCCTTTTAAGGCAGGCAGATTCATTAATCTAAAGCTTGCTTCAGGCGC
Source organism: Desulfobacterales bacterium (assembly GCA_050053515.1). Taxonomy (GTDB): domain Bacteria; phylum Desulfobacterota; class Desulfobacteria; order Desulfobacterales. The sequence continues at coordinate 1,649 of JASFTQ010000197.1, forward strand.
TTTGAAAACTCGTCCCGCTTGACAGCGGGACTCAAACAGGTTCAAAGCGCTTTTCTTCCGCTGCGCTAAGATTTATTCACAAAAATCTTTCAACGACCGCTCAAAAATGATTGGCCAACAGCCCGTCAAGCTCTGATCCTTTTTACCTTTGTCTCGGCTGTTTAATCACCTATTGATTGCACATCCCAGCATATCCTATTAAAAAAAGAGAGTTTAAGTTCCATCCGACGGATTCGAAGCCGGAATTTCTGAGTTTTTTAGCTCTAACCGCCATATCCGGACAGCAGGCACGATTTGTGGGCCATAACCTCGCTTAAAACAGTCAGACACCGGCTCGATTCAATAAATCGATCGCAGAGGGGCTCAACTCAACAGTTGTCGCCTCAATCAGATCGTTTAATTGCTCAAGGCTGGTGGCGCTGGCGATAGGGGCCGTAATGCTCGGGTGAGAGTTCAGCCAGGCAAGTGCAACTTTTGCTGGAGTCATTTCATGTTGTTGGGCCACCTTGTCAAGGGCCTCGATGATTCGGAATCCTCGCTCGGTGAGATATTTCTTGACCATATCGCCGCGAGCGCTTTTTGACAGGTCTTTTTTGGAACGATACTTGCCGGTGAGAAACCCGCTGGCTAAAGAAAAGTAGCTGATAACCCCCAATCCCTTTTCCCGGCAAAGCGGTTCAAGCTCCTTTTCGTAGTCAGCCCGATCATAAAGATTAAATAAAGGCTGCAGGCTCGCGTAGCGGGGATAGCCGGTTTTTTCGCTGGCCTCCAGGGACTGAGCCAGGCGTTGCGCACTATAGTTGGACGCGCCGATGACCCGCACCTTTCCCTGTCTAATCAACTGGTCATAGGCTTCCAGGGTTTCTTCCAGCGGGGTTTCCGGGTCGTCGGCGTGTGATTGATACAAATCAATATAATCTGTCTGCAAGCGCCGGAGTGAATCCTCCGCCGCCTGCAGTATATAGGTTTTTGAAAGGCCCTTGCGGTTCGGTCCCATCTCTTTGCCAACTTTGGAGGCGATAACGACCTTTGTGCGGTTGCCGCTGCGCTTCAACCATTTGCCGATAATCGTTTCCGATTCACCACCTTTGTTACCTTGAGCCCACCGTGAATAGACGTCCGCCGTATCAATCAGATTAAATCCAGCGTCCACAAACGCATCGAGCAACGCAAAGGAGGTGGGTTCATCAACCGTCCAGCCGAAGACATTGCCGCCAAATGCCAATGGTGCAACTTCCAATCCGGAGTTGCCGAGTCTACGTTTTTTCATCCGTTTTTTCCTCCAAAAGTGAAGCTCCCCGCCCCAAAAGGCGGGGGTTCTGCCCTTCGGCAGTGCTTCGCAGCCCGGAAAGGAAGCTATCTGTTTCTTGCCATACAAATCCCGCCGAGGCGGGATTGCAAGTGCAACCTTTAAAACACTGATGTGCTTTTGCCTTTCCCCGCCTAGCGGGAAAATTCAAGCCATCCCGTAGTGGGCACAAGCTGGTCGTTGACTGCAGATAGCTTCCCTTTGAACAGGGAAGCGAACCGGTCAATTTAAGCCAGAAATATAGTTATCACAATTTAATAAGACGACCCAAACGGTTTGACAATAGGGCCAAGGCATTATTTTTTCGATCAATAAGTGGCAAGGGGCTGATTTTAATCCGCAGGACCAGAGTTGATGGGCGGTTCAGATAACCTGAGATCATGACAAGGTACCTTCAATTAAATCTCTTGAATAAAGAATCCTTGTGAATTATAAAATTACCAACTTAAGAAAAAATAGGCCTTCAAGCACGGTCAAAGGAGGAACCAATGACGGTTAAACTCAACGCTGTAGATAAAGTCGAGATCCTAACCCTTCAGGACAATTATATCGATATCGCTGCCTTTGACGGCAGCGACATTGTGAAGCGGGCTCAGCCGGTGAAGGATATGGAAATCAAAAACAGCATCCTTGCAGAACACGGCTTCTCGGCAGTGGTGACCATCTATGCTGATAATAATCCACGCAGTATCCTTTTTGATTTCGGATTTTCCGAACATGGCGCAGCGTATAATGCAGATGCTCTGGAGGTTGATTTAACAGCCATCGAAGCCATGGTGTTGTCCCACGGGCACATGGACCATTTTGGTGGCTTGGAGCAGCTTGCTGGCCGCGTCGGTAAGAACGTCGGTAAGAAGGGCATTGAAATCATCCTTCACCCAGCGGCGTTTAGAAAATCACGATACATAAAAATCACCGACGAATTAAAAATCAATCTACCGGCCTTAACCCGGGAAAAGTTTGAGAATGCCGGTATTTGCATCGTTGAGTCCGAAACGCCTCGAACGCTGCTGGACGATTGTGTTCTATTTTTGGGGGAAATTCCTAAACAAACAGAATTTGAAAAAGGATTTCCCCGCATGCACTATGACGTGGATGGTGAATCAAAGTGGGATCCGATTGAAGAAGACACCGCCATCGCAATCAATGTTAAAGGCAAGGGTCTGGTCGTGTTGTCCGGTTGTGCCCATTCGGGGATCATCAATACCGTAAAATATGCCAAGGAAATAACCGGCGTTGATGATGTCTTTGTTGTCATGGGCGGTTTTCATTTAACGGGGGCCGATTTTGAACCCATAATAGAGCCAACAACCGATGCTTTGAAAGCCCTAAATCCGCGATATATTGTTCCCACCCATTGCACCGGGCGCAAAGCCATCATGCATTTGGAAAAGGAAATGCCGGATAATTTCTTATTAAACATGTCGGGGACCAAGATGGTATTTGCGGGATAAGTATTCGGATTCGAATACCAGTTCATGGAAGACTTTCTTTGTTTTATAAAAAGAAAACGGTTTCAGAAATTATCTGGAACCGTTTAAATTTTTTAATGGTGCCGAAGGCCGGAATTGCAAAATAGCCAACAACAATAAGTTGCTGAAATGTATGTGGGTTTATGTAAGTTTAAATGAGTTCTTGTACGTTTTGGCTGCATAATTGCATATGAAATGCATATTTCTTATCGGTTTTTATCGTCTGTCAGTCCTTTCAATAGGGCGTCAAAAAGAGCTGATACATCTTCGTATGATTCCTCTGCAAGCCTTCTACCCTGCAGCACGTCCATTGCGATTCTGTGACCCTGCTTTCTCCGAGATTCTTTCTTGAGGATTTTGATAAGTTTTGCCTTGGTGGTTGTAAACGCAATCCTTGAGATATCTCTGCCCAAAAGGCGAGCTGAACCTGCTTCATAATCGTAATCACCTGAATCGACAATGTCCGGCGCATCTTCGAAAAGTCGTTCCAGGTTGCCGGCATCAAGATAGTTTCTGATGATGAAAACTAAGTCCGATGCGTCTTTCCGGCGGCGAGCACTGTTTTCATGCCATGAGATCAGCTTGAGAATAGACAAGCCTGCTAAGCTGACCACATTTACTGACAGTTTAGGTTTGTCGGAGATCTTTACTTGAACGGCGTGCTGATAACATTCCCGGAAACCCATCACGCTCATCTTAAAGCTTCCGTCTGGCGGCCATTCGATGAAATCACCCTTTTCAGCGACTCCACCAAAAGGGACGATGTCGACCGGCAATCGTTTCTTAAATAGTAGTCGGGGAATATCTCTTGTTGGTGTAAAGTCGGTGCCCCCAATCAGCTCATCCTTCAGATGTTTAAACCGTTCCCATTTTTCTATGAAGACAGCAATGTCGATGTCTACAGTGGCACGTTTCGATCCGATCCCATAGTGAACTTCAAGCAGGATGTCGCGAGCGGTGGCACCCACGACAAAAAACGGGATACTCATAGAAGACGTGATCTTGTGAATCCGACCCAGTGCGGATACCTTAATCTTATCGATCTTCCCGGATAAGTCGAGCAAGGTATTTGTCATAAATTATTTCCGCGGCCTCAATGGCTCTCGCATCGCCGGTCGCTATTAAATCAGCATAAATTAGAAGCGGAGGGACAAGTCCCTTTTCGGCCAAATTCCACTTAAAAGCCCAGAAGGGCGTCAAGACATCTATATTTCCATTTGGATCTTTTTGAAATTTGAATTTGTAAATGAGCTTGCCCGGCAGTTGATCAGTATAAACGGTATATCTTTCGGGTTTTAAGTACCCTGTCAGTTCGGCGGCAGCGATTTCACCTCCCCAGAATAAACCAAAATCTGCTGGCTGTATGTCTTTCCACCAATAGCGGGCATTCGTTCTGAATTTTTCTTTAACGAGCTTGGGTTTGAGGTTTTCGGGATATGCCTCTATCCATCGTCTCAACAATTGCTTGGTTTTGAGCAACTGTCGGCCCTTTTTCTCCATATCGATAAGATAACCAAGCTCATTGAGCTCGGTTATCACAAAGTCAACCGTTCCCAAAGCGACATTGGCTGCTTTGGCCATATCACGATAGGTTGCCTTCTCCATTCCCGGATTGTTGAGCAGTGCAAAAATGAGTTTCAGGCCGCCGGCTTTAAACAGGCGTTTGACGGGTTTGGCCTTTACGACAGTATTCTGTTTTTCGCCTTTGACAAAGATATAGAGTGGGATAGCGTCGATGAAAGCGTTTCCTGCGCCATCGATAAAAAAAATGCCCTCGTTTCTCATCATTTCAGCAAGCTCGGGATTGACATAATCGGTCACAAGCAGGCCCTCACCGGCGCGTTCCATTTTCTGCTTCAGTATAGCAATTGTCGCTCGGTTCACCCGAAGCTTTACTTCCGCTTTAAACTCCCACTTTTTGTTTTCATGGGCAAGCCGAACGATGCCGTCACCGTATAAATTCGTACCAGTCTTTTTGTATAAGAATTTGGCATCTATACGGGTTCTCTTGCGGAAAACATCCAGCGCTTTTTCAATAACAGTTTTTTCCCGTGGTTGCATTCTAACTTGCTCTTGTTCATAAAAATATATTGTTCAGTAATAATGAACATATAAAAATAATGAACAAATGTCAAGATATATGCTTGATACGGACATATTAAAATGCATTTCACTGAAGAATGAGACGGATTTGTTCAATATATTCTTGTGTTCACTATTAATGAACGAGCCAAAAAAACGAACATTCGGAGGGAATTCGATGATAAATTAGATTCATACGAACTTATAATTGATTTTAACCATATGAAATTATATGAATAAAACTAAATCGTATCAACTAAAGATATTTTGAGGACTGATTTGAAGGATCAAGAAACAATCAACAAGCAGATCCAGATTGCAGAGAGGGAACTTGCGGCACTTGATGCAAAAAGAGCAGCATTGAAAAACCGAATCAGGCAGCTGAACGACCTGAAGCAATCAATCGCTGATGAACAGCTTGCGTTTGACCGGCTATCGGTGCCAAGCGTAACAAATGAATCAGCCCAGGAACATAAAGTTGCCTTGTTTCGGTCGTTGTTTCGAGGAAGGGAAGATGTCTACCCAAGACGCTTTGAAAGCAAGCGCACCGGAAAAAGCGGGTACCAGCCGGTCTGTCGAAATGAGTGGATCAGGCCCATTTGTCAAAAGCCCAAAATCAAATGCGGTGATTGTGAAAACAGGGATTTTATACCGCTTTCGGACGATGCCATTCGAAAACACCTGATTGGCATTGACCCAACTGATCGATACCGGCGTGAATTTGTGGTTGGTGTGTACCCTATGCTTCTTGATGAATCGTGCTGGTTTCTGGTAGTCGATTTCGATCAGGAAGCATGGAAGGAGAACTCAAAGGCCTATCTGGAAACCTGCCGAACGTTTAACGTACCGGCTGCACTCGAAAGATCAAGATCCGGTAATGGCGGTCACATCTGGATCTTTTTTTCCGAACCGATACCTGCAAAACTTGCACGTCAATTGGGTGCTTTCATGTTGACCCAGTCAATGGAATCTCGACCTGAGATGGGGTTTAATTCCTACGATCGATTTTTTCCAAGTCAGGATACCCTGCCAAGGGGCGGATTCGGCAACCTGATTGCCCTTCCACTTCAGGCTAAACCGAGAGAAAAGGGAAACAGTCTTTTTGTTGATGAAAACTTCTGTCCTTACTCTGACCAATGGAGTCTCCTGACTGCGGTCCAACGTATGAGTTTCGCAGAAGTTCAATCCGTCGTGGATGAAGCTGCCTATCGGGGTGGGGTGCTGGGGGTTAGGTTTGTCAGCACCGATGAAGACGACATTTCGCCCTGGTTTTACAGTCCATCCGGCAAAAAGCCCGAAATAAAGATTGTTGGGTCTTTGCCGGACACGGTTGAATTGGTGATTGCAAATCAAATTTATGTTGGTAAAGAGGGGCTGCCATCGGCACTGAAAAACAAATTGATTCGTTTAGCTGCTTTCCAGAATCCAGAGTTTTACAAAGCACAGGCAATGCGTTTCCCGACATTCGACAAACCTCGTATTGTTCATTGTTGCGAAGATTTTCCAAAACATATTGGTCTGCCGAGAGGATGTCTTGAAGACGCGACTGCCTTGCTCAATTCTTTGGGAATCCAGACAAAAATAGTTGACGAGAGGTTCGAGGGAGATCGAATAAAAGCTAAATTTAGCGGAAGGCTAAGGTCGGAACAGCAAAAAGCAGCCGATGCTCTCCTGGAGTACGACACCGGTGTGTTGGCGGCATCGACCGCATTTGGGAAAACTGTAGTCGCAGCTTATTTAATTGCGAAGCGATCTGTGAACACTTTGATCCTGGTTCATTTAAAAGAACTTCTCCATCAGTGGATCGCACGATTGAATGCTTTTCTTGATGTCGTTTCGAGTGATATTGGGCAAATCGGCGGCGGAAAACGTAAGCCAACCGGCATCATAGATGTCGCAACAATTCAGAGCTTAGGACGAAAGGGAGTGGTAGACGATATTGTGGCCAAATATGGCTATCTTATTGTAGACGAATGCCATCATATTTCCGCCAGAAGCTTTGAAATCGTTGCGCGCCAGTGCAAAGCTAAATTTGTAACTGGGCTTTCGGCAACAGTTACCCGTAAAGATGGCCACCATCCGATTATTTTTATGAATTGCGGACCGGTTCGGTACAAGGTTGATGACAAAAAACAGGCGG
>JASFTQ010000198.1:0-8493 GCA_050053515.1 Desulfobacterales bacterium
ATCGCAACCGATGTCCATTCCCCGGAAACGATCCGGTGGTGCCAGTAGTCCGGCATAATCTGCCAAGGGATGGCCGGGAACGATGAAAACAGGTTCTAATGGAATTTTTTTCCCGTCCACAATAAAGCGGGGCTTGGAGATGGCATCTGGAATTAATCTGGGCTGTGTTTGAGCATATCGGATAGGAATCGAAATTCATACTCCGTACCGTCGTAATCGTAGGTCGAATTTTCACCTTTCATTGGAATAATTGAAAACTTACCGTTGAAGAAGGCCGAGGTAATGTTTTCCACCTCTCTGATGCTCAAGTCTTTTTTAAAAAAATATTTTGAATAGACGTTGGCATATCCAAGGCTGCGCGTAATTCTGAATAATCGCAACTGCACATTGGGATTGAGCGCCTTGCGAAGGTTGTAGGCGGTATTTGCGGTATTTATATCAAATCGATGCGGATCGGCCATCATTACCGAAGAGAGCCTGAATCCCTGCCGGCCATAATTATCCTTTAGATCGGAAAGTTGGTGTTCGGTATCATTGATAAGTCTTAATGAACTTCGGCCGAGTTTGTCCGAAACGGTTTCCATTAACACCGCTGGAAAAATGATGGCCGAGTCTTTTCGATAATCCTCTGCCAATTGCACAAACTTTTCAATAAATGCTCGAGTGGTAAGGGGAGAGTCCGAGGCCACATACAAAGCGTGGGTTTTTTTGCGGCTGCTGGCACTGGCAGCATAGCCCTTAATCATGTTTCCGGCGATTGAATTAAATTTTACCTTTCTCGGTAAGATGTTGAAGCGCCTGACGATTTCCTTAGAGAAATGTGTGTTCTGGTTGATGATTTTGCAGGGTTTTTTGAATTTGGCGATGAATTTTGCTAAACGTCGCTCGAGCAACATGCGATGGCCGACGATAACGATATCAGCGATAGTATCCATGTGAAATAGTTTTTCGAGAGTAAATTGAATCAGCGGTTTACGAACCTTTTTGCCATTAACCAACGTTTTAAATTCCCGCAATGGCTTATACCCCGTTTCGATAAATTCCTGACCGTAATGCTCGGCAACAATTTTAGCGTATTTTTTTACCGCCCGCTTGTTGTTATAACCGGCCATCAATATTGCACTAATCATGGCATCAATTTCCTGATATAGTAACGATTAAAATAACGTCAGACAGAGCCCTTCTATTTCTTTTCGTCGTCTAACAGCAACTTTACAACTTCTGACCAATCATCGACTTTTTTCCCCTTCTCAGTCTCTTCAAAGGTGTAACTCTTTTCAAAATATTCTGTAGACGCTGAAATTAAGGCTGCCGAACCAATAAATACCCAGAGATTCACCCCTTGTTCTTTTAAATACGCAAAGCTTCCGGAACCTCTCCAGCGCATTATTACCGATGGCGGAAATTTTTCCTTTTCAAGCCATTTTTTGGATAAACCCGTGTCGAAAAACCGATTCAAGTATATAATTTTGTGAGACCGAATGAGTGTCGAAACCGCTTCACGACCTTCAGACCTGATGTCCTCCGAATATAAGCTGGGCTTGAGACTACCCTCAATTTCCAAGACAATCGCCTTTTCGTCTTTTGCCAGCACGAGAATACGCCCGCTGCCTTTATCTTCATCAGCGCGGACTTCAATATTTTGAATTCCCTTACGTTCAGGGGTGTATTTTAAGTAACCGTAACCGTCTCCGCCGGTGAGTGTTTTGCCCAGGGGCTTGCCGTCCAGATAAAAAGTGACGCGCTTGCCACCTTGAGAAAAAAGTCTGCCCTTGGTCAGAACTTTTAAATAGACAGATGTTCCAACAGTCGTCACCCTGTCAAAAACGATGGTTGCCGCTTCAGCCGGAGATAAGTCGGTCAATAAAAATTGGCAAACCAATATCAACGGCAAGGCGTATTTCGGTTTTCTGCGTATCATCGGGTATTAATATTTTTTCGTGACCCATAATTCTTACAGGCCCTGGACGGGTGATTCAAACCAAGTTGGACAAACCCAATATTGATTATCTACAGAATAATTAACTGTATTGCAATCCCCTGGAGAATCGATTTTTACCGATGATAACATCTTAATTTAACTTTTATTTCCGGTGAAATCCCGACATTGATGCCATTTCTGACGTTTATCGTCAAAAATCTGACAAAAATTGGCATAGTTTCTTTTTTGATCAAATAAAAATTAATGCAATCCATTGAAAACATTAAGTTTATAGGTAAATCCAATTTGGCACGAAAATTGTATTACAAATGGCTAGCTGTAACTCGTTTTGATCCTGTTACGCTAGTTTCATCTCATGCCCTCGGAGCCTGATAAACTCCGTGGCACTCCTCCTTTCAGAGCCCCTGGAGACTCGCCAACTCCAGGGGCCTAATTTACGTACCGGTTATCTTCTTAAATCTGACAGGGCGCATTGAATTTATGTACTGTGTAATGGAATATGGTGAAAATATCGGTACTGTCAAAACCCTTTTCAAAGACATCAAAAATGCTCTTGGTTTTGCAAATCAGCTCATGCACTGGTCCGGTCATGTCTACCAGTCAATCGACAAATATCAGTGGTATTGTTCAGAGACCAAAGAGTTTGTCAAGATTGTCATGGTCTAGCCTGCTTGCCCACCCCATTCAAAAAAGTGGCCGGTTTTGGAGGGGGTTGACACTTTTCTGATTAACCGATAGAATCAACATCAAACATCGTGATCTCATCTCCCACAAGATCCCGCTGGGCGCAACGCAAGCCGGAATGCAACGGTTGTAATTCCTGATTGAGACAAACTTTGGCTAGTCGGCGTAACGCCATATCCGAGTTACCTTGAAACGGAGCGACTCGGATTTTTTTGATCTTTGTTGAAATATCAGTTGATGAAATTCAGTTCTGAAATTTTTGCGGATAACAACTTGCCTAAAATTCGAAAAAATAGCGTCTCCTCACCACCAACAGCCGGACGGTGGTTTTTTATTTTGTGTCTTTCGATCCTCATGGGATGTGCCTCAACCCCATCCGACCCAAGCCCGGAATCACCGTGTCCGGTGATAGTCAATACGAATTTGACATCCATAGCAATTCTGCCGTTCGTCAACAAAACCCGTGATGAAGAAATAGCGAAATTGGTTCGTGATGCATTCTACTGCCATCTTAGCGTGCGAAGATATCGGGATATAGAAATGCATGTGGTTGATAGAATCCTTGAGGCACATAACCTAACTGATCTCGATGTTCTGTATCGCACGCCGGTAAAAGAGTTGGGACGCCTGCTGGACTGCGATGCGGTGGTTTTTGGAGAAATTACGAACTATCAGAAACTTTTTTTGGGTGTTTATTCTCAAATGGCTGTGGGCGCCACCATTTCTGTTTGGGATACACGCAGCAATCGGATGGTGTGGTCTGATCAGCACACTGCGCGCTTTCACGAAGGTGGCGTTCCGTTTTCGCTTGTCGAAATACCCTTTATCTCCGTTCGATCGGGTTTGAATTTACGTGACCGGGTAAAGATGCGAACGCTGGATGAACTTTCGCGATATTTGACCGCCCGTATGCCGAGCCCTGCCGATTCCCGATACACCAGCAAGATTCCCGGACGCGTGCCTGTCGGCGATACCCGCGACACCTTCCCCGAGGTTCGTCGCCACCCCGCTGACAGTTCAGGTCCGGAGGGTGGACCCAACGATTCTCACCTCCCCATACTGCTGCGCTAGTCTTTGAGTTTTAAGGCGTGCCGCGCGACGTACAGCGTTAATCCGTTCACTTTTTGAACGAAAACCGATTCACCCGCATCGATCGCTGAATCATCACCTATAACCTCAGCCCGCCAGAGTACCCCATCAACTTTTACATAACCCGATGGTGCCAGGGGTTGCTGGGCGACACCATAGCGGCCGACCATGGGATGGGGGTCATGTTGTCTGTCCGAATCATAGGAGCGCCAGGTCAGCGGAAACAGGATCACATCCTTTATGACCCAAAGAATCACGATTCCCCACACAACATAGGACGGTATGGCCACCCATTGCTTCAGGAGTATCAGGATTGATATTACCAGGACAAGTGCGGGTATCTGAAGCAGTGTATACTTTATTAAAATGGCGCAGGGCCGGTTCGCCATTTTAAACTGGCGGAAATAATTGCCGAGCCGATTGTCGTTAAGCATCTTTATATCTGCCTTCCGGAATTTCTGCGGAAACTTTTAGTCTTAAATATAGCTTCAGTTGACCTCGCGTCAAACTGTAAATTGTCCGGCCGCAAACTAACTTGATTATAGCATGTCTTCTGTGTATCTTTATCGGTGCGTGATCGTGATTGTCACCTCAGTTTTCCCGTAACCCCTTTCATCCGTGCCGGCCCGGTCGATTGAAATTTTTTTGCCGGCAGGGTGAATATTTCGGCGGTACAAAATGGCAAGAGTTGCACTGGTTCGATGTGAAAATTATCATTACCAAACAGTAAGGGCCGCGGTTGAAAAAGGAATAAACCTGTTGGGAGGCCCTGGAAAATTTGCCCAAAACGGGGAGAGGGTTTTACTCAAACCCAACCTGTTGGCCGCTGAATCACCGCGAAAGTGTGTTACAACCCACCCGTCCGTCTTTAGAGCTGCTGCGGAGGTTTTGCTGTCCACCGGGGCGCAGATCAATTATGGTGATTCTCCGGCACTTGGCAATATCGCTGCTACAATAAATAAGACGGGCTTTAAGGAGATCGCGGTGGCGCTCGGGGTGGAACTCGCGGATTTTAAAGCCGGTCAAGAGGTATTTTTTAGAGAAGGCCGGCAAAACAAAAAATTTATCCTCGCTAAAGGGATCACTCAAAGTGAAGGCGTTATTAGTTTACCAAAACTTAAAACCCATGGATTTGAGCGAATAACGGGATGTGTCAAAAATCAGTTTGGATGCGTACCCGGCCTGTTAAAGGGTGAATATCACGTAAAGCTTCCCGACGCGAACGATTTTGCAAAGATGCTGGTTGATCTGACCCGTCTGGTAAATCCCCGTCTTTACATCATGGATGGGATACAGGCAATGGAGGGAAACGGACCGCGCGGGGGGACTCCTAAAAATATGAACATCCTGCTATTTTCAGAAGATCCGGTTGCCGTTGATGCCACGGTTTGCCGGCTTATCGATATCAAACCGGAATACGTTCCAACCGTCAAATTTGGCATGACCTTTGGGGCTGGGACCTGCCTTGAATCAGAAATCGAACTGTTGGGCGATAATTTTGAAGGGTTTAAACCGCGCAGCTTCAAAGCCGTCAGAACTCCCGTTAAGCCTTATACCAAGAAAGGCTTGCTTCGCTTTATCAGTAATCGTCTGGTCCCAAAGCCTTTGATCAGCCCCGATCATTGTCTTCAATGCGGCGTTTGCGTGTCGGTTTGTCCAGTCAAGCCCAAAGCGCTAAACTGGTTTAATGATGACAAATCAAGGCCGCCGGTGTATCAGTACAACAATTGTATCCGCTGTTATTGTTGCCAGGAAATGTGTCCGGAAGGAGCCATCCGTTTAAAAATTCCGTTGATTCGTAAAGTTTTTGATTATACGTTGATCCGATAAAGGTTGAGGTTGTCTGGCAAGTATCCGGTTCAGATTTCAAGGAAAGTATCGGCTTTATTAACTGCTTCTGGACACAGCGAGGGCGATGGTGTTTCCGCAATTCAGTAAATCGGAATCATACCGGCAAAAATATCCCGGCTTGGGTTTTGGTTTGACTTTGATTTCAGGATGCCGGAATTTTACAAATCCGCCGGGCTTTGATCAGCACAAGAGAAAGCTTCTGCGGAAAATGCGCAAACGAGAAACCCTCGCGCAAATATCCGAGCGAATAGAGATCTACCGAATTTTTTTTGAAAGCTTCGGACATGAATGCCCCCTGCCGAAGCATTTGAAAAGAACGATCCACAGTGGTTTTCCACGCTACTCTTTGTTCGTCGATGCCCATTTCATGGCCGAAATGTGTGCCGGGATCTTAGTCGCCGTTACGGACCATGATCGGTTTGAAGGCGCATTAATGCTCGATTTGGCGGATACCGGAGAAACCTGCAAGGGTATGGGCGCCCGTGATTTAATTACCAAAAGTGGCGAAATCGTGCTGCGCGATGGAAAAGAAATCGTTTGTGTCCTCTGTCAGGGCGCCGATCAAAAGACCCGGGTGAATGACACCACCAACAATGTTTTATTCTATGCTTATGCCGTTCCCGGCATTGAGACGCAATACCTTGAAAAAGGATTGAGAATTGCGGCCGACACACTGGAGCAGTTCGGTGGCGGTAAGGTCGAGGGGCTTAAAATTTTCTGACAGGCTTGCTTCCCTACAAGCCCCGCCTTTTAAGCCGCGGTTAAGGGAAGCTTCATATTCAGGAGTCGAGGTAATTTTTTTATGACCGCAGGAGGTAATCCGATGAATTCAAAGGTTCCAACACGTGAAGAGGCGTTCCGTCTCCTAACCGAGTACAACAAAAATGAAAGCCTGATCAAACACGCATTAGCCGTGGAGGGGGTCATGCGATATTTTGCCAGAAAGCGCGGCGAAGATGAGGAAAAGTGGGGCGTTATCGGGCTTATTCACGACCTCGATTATGAACAATTTTCCGACCAACACTGCCATAAAACCGAAGCGATTCTCAGGGAAAACGAGTGGCCGGAGGAATACATCAGAGCCGTGGTGAGCCACGGCTGGGGAATTTGCACGGAAATCGAGCCTCAAACGGATATGGAGAAAATCCTTTACGCTATCGATGAGCTCACCGGGCTTGTTGTCACAACGGCCCTGGTGCGCCCTTCCAAAAGCCTGCTGGACCTTAAAGCCAAATCGGTCAAAAAGAAATGGAAAGACAAGCGATTTGCGGCCGGGGTAGATCGATCCATCATTGAAAAGGGAGCCCAGATGCTGGCTATCGATCTGACTGAGCTTATCACGGATACCATTATGGGGATGCGGGAAGTTGCCGAAGAAATCGGGCTTAAGGGAACGGTTCAGGACTGATTCTTTCTAAAAGGACAGACACTTGATCCCGCTTCAAAGTGTAAGGGCTATACGTCGTTGACGGAGCAGGTGAGGTTTTGATATGAGCTCAAGAAGTGGTTTCAAAGCCTCAGATTAGGTTCAAGAGCAAGGCGCAAGCCGATGAAAAAGCGCAGCATACACGGTAGTATGTGAGCGTTTTGAAGAGGTTTGCAACGCAGCTATTGCGCCTTAGATGGGGCTTTGAAACCACTTCTAGGCTGTGGCAGCCAACCGGGGTAGTAGCTTTACCGAATCAATAAGGGTCTGGAGTGGAAAGGGTTTTTGAAGGACCATGTCAAAGTCGTGATTTTCAAGCAACCAGGGAGTGCCGGACATACCGATAACCGGTGTGCTCTTTTTACGGGAGTTTCTGATGTGCTGGACAACGGTATTACCGTCCGCACCCGGCATGCAGACATCGGTGATCACCAGGTCAAAGCTATTTCGATCAAATTTTTGAATTCCCTCGTGACCGTCACTGGCCGTATCCACCCTGTGGCCAAATAGTGTTAGGAACTCCCGGATTATTTCCAACAGTCCTCTTTCATCCTCAATGATTAAGATTGTGCCCATACCGAAAACCTCGATATCGAGTAGAGAATTGCTAAAAATCGGAACCTATTGAGGAACACAGTGCCCGGCGAACTTACAAGGTTGCATCGAAATAATAACCGGCATTTTTTTAACAAAACGCCCCAGGTGTCAATCGCGATTAGTCTTATTTTTATTTTTCCAAAAGAAAAGTTATTAACAGTTTTTATCCCCCTGATATCATTTGATCCTTTCCGATCACTTAAGTTGACGAGCTTAAATTTGTGCTTTTCACAAAAAAAAATTATAGCGTTAAAATTCGGCAACTTATAATGTTATATGTCAGTTATCAACAATTTTGACAACGTCTATAATCGCGCCTATACGCTTATTTTCGTATTTTTTTACGATTTATAAAGGGCAGCTGCTTTCCTTTATCTTCTTCGTATGGTGATTATTATTGTCACTGATACCAATGAAGATATATCGAAATTGATAAAGCACCATCTGCGAAAGAGAGGAGGGGTTTATGCCGGATAGCGCGGATTATGATATCGTTATACTGGGAACCGGTCCCGCAGGTTTGCAGGCAGCGATCCATGCTGCCCGAAGAAAGGTTTCGGTAATGCTTCTGGGCAAACAGACCAAAAGCAGTCTCTACCATGCCCATGTCGAGAACTTTTGCTGCATTTTTAACGTTGCCGGTGAGGATATGCTGCAGACAGGGCTAGAACAAGCGCTGCGGTTTGGCGCACAAATTTGGGAAGAGGATGCGCTAAAGGTTTCCCAGGGCGGTGATTTTTTCAAAATTGTCACCGAAAGTGGACGCATGATTCATTGCAAAAGCCTCATTATTGCCACCGGTGCCCAACGCAAAAAACTTGGCATTCCCGGAGAGAATGAATTCCTGGGACGGGGTGTGAGCTACTGTGTTGAGTGTGATGCTAATTTTTTCAAAGGCCAGGAT
>JASFTQ010000199.1:0-8464 GCA_050053515.1 Desulfobacterales bacterium
GGCAGAACCCCCGCCCCTTGGGGCGGGGAGCTTCACTTTTTGGGATGAACATTGTGACAGCCTCAAAGCAGCGCCATCTGATTTGCCTGGCCTCCGGACTTGTTGCTCATGGAGAGATCGTTTGCACTGGGCCATCAGGTACGCCTTTGATCAATTTTTTAACGATCAGGATAAATACACCCGTTAGAACCAGATTTAATGCCAAGGAAAGCATAGCAACTGTGACGATGGGTCCGCCGATACCGTAACTCAAGCTCAGAACCAGTACACCGGCTCCGACTTCACCACGCGGCCACATGCCGACGGCTAGTGCCAGTCGATGGCGCCAATGCGCCTCGTTGCGGTAACAAATGGTCGGCATCATCTTACCGAGGTTGCTTAAAATCGTGACGATCAGAACATGAAATGCAAGCATGCCCCAGCCGAGGCCGGGCTGACTAGCGGTGACAGTGGTGGTGAACTTGTCCTCTTCCTTTCCGCCATGAAGGGACGGATCATCTACAGCGCTGCCGGGTGCAGCAGCGTGAAGAGAAGCGTCAGTCGGTGCCGGATGTTGCATGTCGGGGCCGCCGAAAATGACAGGCATGCTCAACCCAACCAGCACCATGAAAGCAGCAGAGACGGCTACACTCGCCCTTTGTTCTGCCGGGCGTTCGAGTAACCCATGCAGTTCGTGCTCGATGGTCTCGGGATCAGCGTTTGGTAAAGCGCTGCTCGGCCGAGCCAGGCAACCGATCACAAAAGCAGGCAGCAACACCTCAATGTGGATGGGCACTGACGGATCAATTAACTTGCTGCCGGCATAAAGAAATTCGCTAACTCCCACAATCACAGCAGAATAGATCAGCACCCAGAACCAAGACACCGGCATTTTAACGCGATGCAGCCAGATGTATGCAATGAACAGAAGGGCTGCCATCAGGACGACGATCAGACCCAACTGCCAGGCAATCCCGACCATCAGCATCTTCAATGGAATCATCAGCAAGACAGTATCCAGGTCGTCGAAAATTGCTAGAATCCGGGCTTTACGGAACAGCCAAGTTGCGCCAAGACCTGCGGCAGCGAGCATACTAAAAAGCACACCGGCGGAGGTTGGTGCGGCAAATCGTCCAGCGAGCAGGGTTTCTTTCCATGCCCCAAACTCGGTCCACACTTCCTGTGGGAGCATGACGAATATAAAATAGCCGGTTACCAAAATCCACGGAAACGATGCGGCCGTAAAGGCAATTAAGTAGTCCCAGCCGTATTTTTCTAGTTTGGTCTTATCAATATGAAATTCAAAACCCACGTGTATCATGATGAACGCAAGGCCGGTCATGGTAAGCACGCGGATGGTGCCGGCTATCCCGTCGTGTGCTTTTCCAAACAGGGCGGGTAAAAACTGTGAAAATATAAGCCCAAGCACCAGAAGAGCCGAATAAAGGAGAACTTTTCGCATCGGGAGAACCTCGTCTCAGCCCGCCAGTATAAGGTCAGAAAGATTGTTTTTTTACGGTGATTACCGCAGCAAAAGTGGGGGGCAATTTATTTAATGGCTTCAAAATACTAACTGCAAGACTGGGTGTCAACCGCCACACTAGAGGGTCAGGCCTACAATTTCAAAAAAATAGGGTGTTCTCTATTCTTGTTGGCAGAGTTTGTTAAGCTTTTTCTTCTTTTCTGACTTCAAGCCTGGTCGGCGAATCGTTCGGGTGGCTTTCCCACCCGCCAATGCCGATCAAACATCATTTTGTCAAATGTCTGATCCCATCGACATCGATAAAAGCCCGCTGTTTTTTACTTGACAGCAAAGCAGCCTAATGATATTAGGAAATATAAATATTTTTGAAATAAAAAATGTTTTTAATAAAAAATACAATGTATTATGAGCCGAATGATAATAAAAATATTATTCAATATGATCAATACCGAAGTAAAATATTTTATTGAATGCGATACTTTACTGCGAATCTCCAGTATTTTGAAACATATTGGAATATTTATAAATTTTATTATAAATAAATTATATATAAATATTAAGCACTTAAAAATAATACGCTATAAATACTCATTTAACCCTAATAGTTATAAGCTTTTCTCCGATGCCCAATAAAAACTCGAAAGAAAGTACCCGAAGCCGTATCATCAATTCGGCCAAAAAATTGTTTGCCGAGCAGGGCTATCAGAAGACCACAATCGTTGATATTTCCCGACAGGCGGGGTTGTCCGAGGCAGCCCTTTATGAGTATTTTCAGGGCAAAGAAGATTTGCTGCTGACGATCCCCGATCTCTGGGTGTCCGAGTTGCTGCGGGATTTGGACGAACAGCTGTTTGGCATAAAAGGTGCGGTCAACAAGCTTCGAAAATATCTGTGGTGGTATATGCGCCGCATCGAGCAGGCCCCTTTGGACGCCAAAATCGTATACCTTTTTTTAAAAACCAACGCCAATTTTATGAACACCGAGGTGTATTCCAATGTCAAAGCCCTTTACGCTTATTTACTGGATATCTTTGAGGAGGGGCGTGAAACCGGAGAGATGAAAACGGATTTCGATCCCCATTTTGCCAGAGACATTTTTGTCGGGACAATGGATCATCTGATTACACGATGGCTGTTAAAGGACAGGTCTTATTCCCTGTTTGAGAATTTGGAGAATATTTTCGAACTCATGGTCGATGCTTTTTTGCCCCATCACAACCCAAAGCAAATAGTTCGGCAAACACCTTGAGTACGTCATTGTTCGGTTCATCTCGGTAGGTGAGCTGACCGGAACGCACCGTTTTCGAACGTTATTTTTGCTCGTTTTGATAAACAATTTGATTCTTGACACAAAAGCTACAATGAAGCTACACAAAAGCTACAATGACGGATTATTCAACTCGCGCAACCTTTTAGAGGAGGATTGATCTATGGCTAAGTTACTGTATGAATGGGATTATTCCGACTATCCGGGTGCAAAGAGGTATCCGCATCTGTTCAAGCCGATTCAGATCGGAAATCTCATGGTCCCCAATCGCATAAAGTACGCTGCGACCGAGGAAAATTTGAACGGTCTCGACGGGCATATTACCGACGCCGGGGTTGCCTACATGCGGGAGAGGGCCAAAGGGGTTGTGGGCGGCCTTTGCTTTATGCAGGGTGTTTACATGGACGAAAAGCGCAAGGGGCAGGGATATGTGGGCCAGGCGGCCGCCTGGGATGACAAATTTATACCCGGTTTGAAACGCATTGCCGATGCCATCCATGACCAGAAAGCCGTCGCCGGTTTTCAGTTGATGGATTGCGGGCGGGTCGGTGCGGTTGAAGTTGCCGAGGGCCACGGCCCCTCGACAGTTCCTCAGCGCCTGCGGGTCTTCAAACCCATGAAAGAAATGACCAGGGCCGAAGTCAAAGAAATGATTCAACAACACATTGATGCGGCCAAAAGAGGAGTCGCAGCCGGTTTCGATGTGATGGAAATTTCCGGTATTGTGGGCTATTTGATTTCAAATTTTATTTCCAGCTACACCAACCGGCGAACCGATGAATACGGCGGCGATATCCGCGGCAGGATGCAGGCCGTGGTAGAAGTCATTCAGGGGGTAAAGCAGGTTTTGCCGCCGGATATGCCCCTGGGGATCCGTCTGTGTTCAGAAGAACTTCTGGATGATGTCCGCGGCAACACTGCTGAAGAATCCATGGAGTCATATAAAATTGCCGAGGAAGCCGGTGTGGACTACATTAGCTGCACCCTTGGGTGGCAGGAATCGATCTATCCGGTCATCAGTCGTGACATTCCCATGGGCAACTGGATCTATCTGGCCAAGCGAGCCAAAGAGCACGTCAAAGTCCCCATCCAGATGGCGTACCGGTTGTTTCGCCCCGGCTTACCCAATGAAAAGATCGGTGCCGGTGAGCTGGATATTTGGGAAATTTGCCGTTCCATGATCGCTGATCCGCTGATGCCTAAAAAGGTTTTGGAAGGACGCGAAGAAGAAATCAGACATTGCGTGGCCTGCAATCTTTGTCTGGCCCGTCTTTTCCGGGATGCGCCCATGACCTGCTACATTAATCCCATGTGCGCCCATGAATCCAATCCTGAATTTATGGACCCACCGCCGGCAGAAGACGAAAAAGAAGTCATGATCGTCGGCGCCGGTCCCGCCGGTCTCGAGTGTGCCTATATGGCGGCCCGCAGGGGACATGCGGTTCATGTTTACGACAAGCGAAACGAGATCGGCGGAACATTGAACGAGGCCAAAAATGCGCCTTACGGTGATGATGAGCTATGGACCTGTGTCGAATATCAAAAGGTGATGTGTGAAAAAGCCGGTGTCAATTTTCACCTTGGCACCGAAGTGACAGAAGAGTTGATCGAAGATGAAATGCCCGACAGCGTCGTTTTGGCAACCGGCCCGGTCTATCCCGAAATAGAGGGTGCCGGTGGCGATCGGGACAAGGTCGTCAATATTTTGGATGTAATGGGCGGCGAGGTTCAGGTCGGTGACAAGGTGGTCGTATGGGGAAATCGCAAACCCGGCATCGGGCTGGCGCTTTATTTGGCCAAGCTAGGCAAGAAAGTGACCCTCGTCGGCAAGGACAAAACGGCCGGATTTGATGTCAACCCCTCCTTCAAATGGCGCTACATGATTTATTTGCGCCAGAATGGCGTTGTGGCATACAATGATTGCGATATCGAAGAGGTCACCGACACGGAAGTCATTGTCAGGTCCTACGATGGACATCGCTGGCCGATCGCATGTGACACGGTGGTCATCAGCCAGAGAGAACCGAATGAGAGCTTGAAGAAACACGTTCAAACCGAAGGAATCGAACTGTTTGTTATCGGAGATGCACTGGTACCCCGCAATTTGTCCAGTGCGGTGCATGACGGATACCGAATTGGTATGCGGTTATAAGGAGGAGGATAAAAATGCCGGTCGATGCGGAAAAAGAAATAACCAAATTGTGGAGAAGTCTGCATAATGCCCAGTCTGAAGTGGGAAAAACTTACTACCGTTGGCGGCAGGCCGCCCTGGAGATTGCCGGTCCGGGTGCAAAGCCTCTGGATATCGGGCTAAAGGCCGCCGAAATTTTCGGCAAGGATATCAGTAAAAGCCTTCTGCCGCGCCTGAACTGGTTGAAAGGCGAAGAAGGGTTCATGCTGAATCTGGGCAGAGCCCTTGCCGGTATTTGGAACGCCGATGGTGCCATTGCAACCGCTGAAAATGGTGAAAAACCTTCCGAGATCTTCATCAAATGCACCCGTGACCCCTGGCCGACATGGGCCAAGGAATACGGCGTGCCGATGGAAGAGGTGGCCGTGTGCCGCGAGAGGCTCTATCAATCCATTCTTGAGGATGTCTGTATATTTTTCAACATTCCGTTAAAAATTGAAATGCTTAAAGCAATACCTCGGGGCCAGGGTGAAACGGTTCTCAGACTATACAAGGTCGAATGAGGCCTTAGCGACATCATATCTACATTTTTTATCGGTGTTTGTAACTTACAGTTTTTGACAATAGCTGCCGATGCTCGACCTGCCCTTTGGAATTCCGCTTGGCGCGGACCCCGCGAAGCGGGGATTCCACGGGGTGTAGATACTGGATACTCGAAAGCACAGGATAAAAACCGTACCGATAAAATATCGAGGATCGCGTATCCAGTATCCAATCGGATTTATCATCCAGTAGTTGATTATGGCTAACCAAATAGGAGATCATCATGGCTGCTCAAATTGATATGGACAAATGCACCATGTGTGGTGGGTTGACTGAAACGCTGTGCGTGGAGGTTTGTCCCGACAGCGCCATTCGGGTTCAGGACGGACGTCCCGTGGTAACGGAGTTTCTTTGTGAAGATTGCAATGAATGCGGCTGTGTCTGCCCGGATCACGCCATTACGGTGCCTCTGGCAAAGGTCACCTTTTAATCATTTAACGGCGCTGTAAAATGTTTAGATACAAGACGCGCGAGTCCTGAGGAGAGAGGCGTACCGCCAGTACGCTGCGGGGGAGAGGAAGGACAACGCGCAACGCAGCAGGTGGACCTTTTACGGAGCCGTTGGGAGGATAAATATGAAGGTTAACAAACTGGACCACATCTGTATTGCCGTCAGGAACCTGGAAGAAGCCAGAAAAATCTGGGAACCGGTGTTGGGTAAATCCAAACCGGATGACGAATATATTGATGAAACGGAAAAGATCAAGGTTGCCCGGTACTGGGTGGGCGAGGTGGGTTTTGAATTGATGGAGTCCACCACACCGGATGGAGACGTGGCCAAATTTATCGACAAACGCGGTGAGGGCGTCATGCTGATCAGCCTCAATGTGGGCAGCACCCGGGAGGCCATCGAAGAGTTGAAGGGCAAAGACTACCCGTTTATCGGGGGCGCACGACCGTTTCGTGACTGTGAATTTGCTTTTATTCATCCTAAAAAGATGAATGGTGTGCTGCTGGAGATAATCGATTATAAATGGAAGGAGTTTAACGACAAATAGGACAATCGAAAAAACCTGGATTACATGTTGCCACCCCGAAATCTGAATTAATCTATCCGATTGTTCACTTGCAACTCCTGATCCGCACACACGCAACTGGAGATTTATTATGACCATTGCAAAAAAAATTGAGGCGATCATTGAAAAATCTTCCTGGATTCGGAAAATGTTTGAGGAAGGCGCACGACTGAAAAGTATCCATGGCGCCGAGAACGTTTTTGATTTCAGTCTTGGTAATCCGAATATTCCACCACCGGAAAAGTTCAGCGAAATACTCAGGGACACGGTGGACTCGTGTGGTCTGGGCGATCACTGTTATATGCCCAACACCGGCTATCCGGCAGTGTGTAAGTCTGTGGCCGAATTCCTCACGGCGGAACAGCAGGTCCCGGTTTCGCAAAGTGATGTCGTAATGACCGTCGGCGCTTCCGGTGCGCTTAATGTCAGCCTAAAGGCCATTTTGGATCCCGGCGATGAAGTCATTACACCGGCACCCTGTTTTGTTGAGTATAAATTTTACGCAGACAACCATGGGGGCGTTTTAAAAACGGTTCCCACCCATGCGGATTTCACCCTCGATCTCGATGCCCTTTCCGATGCGATCAATGAAAAAACCAAAGCGGTTTTGATTAATTCTCCCAACAACCCGACCGGCCAAGTTTATTCGGAGCAAAGCCTCAAGGCCCTGGGCGGGTTATTGGAAAAAAAGGGAAAAAAATTGAATCGAACCATTTATCTGGTTTCCGACGAGCCGTATCGAAAAATCACCTTCGACGGCGTCCAGGTTCCGAGCATTTTCACCAGTTACAATGAAAGCATCATCGGGACATCTTATTCCAAGGATATTTCCATCCCCGGCGAGAGGATCGGCTTCGTGGCGGTTAATCCCCGGGCAACTTATAAAGAAGCTCTTTTAAACGGCTTGGCTTTGGCCAACAGGATCTTGGGTTATGTTAATGCACCGGCTCTCATGCAACGGGTGGTCGCCTGCCTGCAGGGCATGAGTGTCGACATTTCCGAATACAAACGCAAACGTGATATTTTGTGCAAAGGCCTTGCCGAAGCCGGTTATGAATTTATCAAACCGGCCGGCACCTTTTATCTTTTTCCGCGCAGCCCCATCCAGGATGATGTAGAGTTTGTGAGGGCACTTCAAAACGAACTGATTCTGGTGGTCCCCGGAAGCGGCTTCAACGGTCCCGGTCATTTCAGAATTGCTTTCTGTGTCGATGACGAGACCATTATCGGTTCACTGCCGGGGTTCAAAAAAGTAATGCAAAAATACAGATAATTTCAGACCGGAAATGGCCCTTTTGGGCAATCTCCCGCCCGCCTTGCCCGAATCCGCCCAAGGCGGATGATGGCGGGCAGGCTGCGTCAATCTGCGGGATTTGATTGTGCGGTTCACTCCATGTACGCCTCCGCACAATCCACTGATTTTCTTGTCATACAAACCGGGTGCTACTTGCAAGTGCACCGTTGAAAGCACTGAAGTGCTTTTGTTTTTTCGGCCTATGGCCGATAAAACAAGCCACCCGCTCTGAGACTGTGTCACAATTCGCAAAAAGTCGTCATTCCGGACGAATCCCGCTTGCGGGATGAGATCCGGAATCCAGAATTTTCTAATGTTAACAGGCATTACTGGACCCTGGCTTGCCCTGTTAAATCACCCTAAAGGGTGTCCGCGAAGCGGTCCCGGTGAAATAGTTTTCGCTCAAGTAAATAAATATTAGATTGAATCCAATTTAATTACGGCCACACCTTTAATTGGTTACGCCTTGAAAATTTCACTGGATAAAAATTTAACAGGGCGAGCACCCCGCTACGCGGGGCTTGGCCGGGATGGCGAATTGTGACGCAGTCTCTTCGCGGGTGGTCGTTGACTTCCTTGACCTTGCGCAAAATTACTCATTTTTTCTTCGGAAATTAGTGAAGCTCCCCGCCCTAAAGGGCGGGGTATGCAGGGAAGCGAACCGGTCATATATACCCAGGGGAAAATACAA
>JASFTQ010000200.1:0-8415 GCA_050053515.1 Desulfobacterales bacterium
CAGATGCCCACCGGTATCGTTGCCTGTTGAATCTTTTGAAAATAGACCCTGATTGCTGGCGGTGCCGGTGGCCTGGGCCCAGAAGGTGGCGGTGCCTTCGTCCAGCAGGTAGTCATCCGAATGGGGGATTTCGACGTACTGGCTGAGTGCGCTGTTGAAAGAAACAGATGTCCCTGTGCTTGCGCAGGCCCCCGGCTGGTTGAGGGTCACGCCATTTTGATATGTGCCGTCGTTGCCCTGTAGGACTTCGGCAGCGTTTGTTCCGACGGTTTCATCGAGGGGCCAGCGGGCGATCATACCGGAAGTAGCGGCACCCATGACATTGGATAGGGTGCTCCAGTTGGGCACTTCGTCGGCGGTTTGAATGGCAAAATAATAGGTGGTATCGGGCGACAGTCCCGTGACGGTGAAAGACTCGGAACTGCCTGCCACCTGGGGTGCCGGTTCACCCGTTGCCTGGGTTGCACTGGCCCAGTTGCCGGCCGTGATGGGACTGGTGGAATAGCGGATGTCATAGGTGGTGGCGGTACCGAAAGTGTCGTCGTCGCCGGGGGCGGTCCAGGTCAGTTGGATCGTGGTTGAAGTGATGGTACCGATGGCAAGATCGCTAATTGCCGCCGGCGGCGTGCTGTCCGGCGAACCATTGGGGTAGTGGTATCCCAGATCCACTGTGCCGGAATCCACCACTGCATCGGTGCGGGTGGTGCGGGTGTCCAGGCCGAGGCTGGCGGCCGTCACCCCTCCGGCGTCGATGGCCGGGCTGTTGCCGGCCTGTCCGGCAGGGATATAACTGAGATGAAAATCATCTGTAGCGGGATTAACAAACAGGGGATCCAGCTGAATGTTTCCCGAACCGGGAAGGACTGCGTTGATATAGTCGTTGTATGCGTAAGTGGCAACGGTAGTATCGTCGATGTTATGCCAGAAAATATTGTTCTCATAAACATTGCCGGCAGTGTTCGCGCCCTCCATCGCATAACCGCTGCCGCTGACATTGAGGTCACAGTTATAAACCGTATTGTTCCGGACCGTGTGGTTTCCACTGCCGATTGGCGAAATTCCATCGTCATCGATGTTGTAAATTAAATTGTTCTGGGACAGACAATTGCTGCTGGTGCCCCGAAACCCGATGGCATCGCGGCCGGTATCATGAATGACAGAGTTGATGACCTGAACGTAATCGCTGTCCAGGACATAAACGGTGGCGTCGTCCCCGCCGCAATCCTGGTAATCGGTGAATTCAAAACCATTGATAACTATGTAATCTTTGGCGGTGAGGCGAAAAGCCGATTGGCGAGTCCCACAGACCGCATCCTGACCATCCAGAATAACCGTACCCACGGCCTCGTATGTAATCGGGTTTGCGGCAGTGCCGCCGTTGAGGGGAACGACCTCCTCGTTGTATATGCCCGCTACGGTAGGTGCTCCGACAACGTATACCTTGTCCCCGGCCACCATGGTGTCGGCGGCCTTCTGGATATTTCGCCAGGCCTCTGAAGGCGAATTTCCCAAGCCCGTGTTGGTGTCGTTGCCATCGGTCCGCACGTAGTATATGGCGCCTCCGGAGGTGGTCAAAGTCCCGACTTTAAGATCGTAATTGGCGCCATTGAGCACCCGATATGCCCAAACAAGCTCTCTTGGGCTCGTCCTGGCGCTTTGCGCAGGCGGCTCGCTCATCTGGGTGATGGGGTAAGAGTGCGCGCTGGCTTCACCGCCGTCGGCAACTACTTCTGCCTGCCATGAACCGCCGTTTGGTTTGTAATATCGTTCCACATCATCAGTACCCGTATCAACGGAAAAGAGGTACATATCCCCTGATATGCGGTCATAATAAAGACCTGGGCTGGCTTGATCCGTCTCGCCAGCATCAACGGTTGCCACCAAACTCCATAAGGTGTCATCCCATTGATACTCCACCATGGATCCCGCAGGCGGTGTGATGGTAATTCTGAAATCGGTATCTGAAATGCGAATAGGGTTGGAAAAATCCGGGAGACTGTCGAAGTTGCCACATTCTGTCTCGCTTCCCGCACCCCCAAGGTGGGTTATCACCCGAGAGTAAACGCCGTCATTGTTTGTTCCGCCACCATCCAGGGTGTAAATGACAAGAACCTCGTCGGCAGACTGATAGGGCACAATGGCGACTTTGTCGGGATTCACGCTGCTGTCGTTGACCTCTTTTGTCCAAGTGGTGACGCCATCGGCATCTCCGGTCTGATCGGCGGAATAGACTCGGAGAAAGTCATTGTTAAACATGCCGACAACATAAATCCTGTCTCCGGCGCCACTGCGTGCTACCGCGAGGGAGTCGTGGGCAATGGCTTCCACGGTTGAAGCGCTGCCGGCCGTTATGGTTGCGCCGGAAATAGTACAGGTCCTGACGTAGGTTGTATTTGGGGAACCGTAGTACACCAAATCAAATTTAGTGTCGCTTATGGGATAAATATTGAAATATCGTGAAGCACCGCCAATAAGGGTGGATTCCCCCGACCAGGTTACGTTATCCGTACTGGACTGATAATAAATGTCTGCACCGCCTTTGTTGTAAAGAAGAAAAAAGCGGGTGCCGTTGTAAAAGACAACTGTTTTCCGGTTGTTGGACCAGCCGGGACTGACGTTCGAGGCAACGGTGGTTATGGCCGCCTGGGCCAGAGAGGAGATCAGAAAGATCAGCGTGCCAAGTATCAATGCCAAGACAGGTTGAGGACATCCTTTATATGGACCAAAAATTCGAAAAAACGGACGCAGCCCTCCTTTACCCGTGTTAGTGGAAGTCAGGGATGAATGCTTGCTGGGTAGTATATTAGGTCGTCTTGTCATCAAAAATGAAATTAGATGCTTTTTTTAATGTTATTAATAAGTTATCGGCAACATTGAGCATAACTAAACGTTTTTATTTGAAATGGTTAAAAAAAATTCCGGCCTTAATTTGAAAGTTTCAAAATATGGCCTCGGCGATGGCCGTTGCGCTTTTCGATATGCATGGTCATCGTGGCCCACATGGTTTCGAATGAAAAAGGCTTTTGCAAAAAGTCATGGACGCCTATTTCGTAAGCTTTTTTAACAACCTCATCGTTCCCGTTTGCTGATATAAGAAGTGCTACCGTATCCGGATGATCACTCCTCACCTGTTTGAGAAACTCCAGGCCGTCAGCTCCCGGAAGCTCGTAGTCACTGATAATGATGTCGAAGCTGACCTTTTTGAGGATACGCAGCGCCTCTTCAGCCGAGGCCACAACCTGTATGAAGCAGCCTTTGCTCCTGAAGGCCAAACGCAGTGCATCCCGAATTAATTGATCGTCGTCTACCAGAAGGGTTGTCGCTCTTTTAACTTTGGTGGAAAGTTCCATTTTTACTCCAGTAATCAAGAACTTGAACCTTGATCGGTTTATCCTGACAGATCTTAGGGCAAGAATTGTGCCAGTGTCGCTATTTTTTAATATATCGTTTTATTTTAGATGGTTATGAATTGGCCAGGTTAAAAACAGATGTTTTTGGGGTACAAGATTGAGGGAATTGACCCACAAGAATTGGGGGAAATAGCACAAAAAAGTTTGTTGTGGGCGGTCTGTAGTCAGTTGCTAAATAATGAAAAGGATTGATAAATTAAACAAATTAAAGGCTGGGATTCACAGGAAGGGTAAATAGATTTGCCCTGTTAATTACGCGAGGGGTCGGGGTGTTTTTTTCACGATATGGTGATCGCCCCGCTGCTTCTGAGGGGCAGAGGGCGATTGCCGCCGAGAAAGGCAAAACACGGCGTCGGTTCTTGCTGGCGTGAGCGTTTTAAATGGCCGGCCGTAAAATGCAAGACAGTTGCCGCTGTCAGGCGTGGCAGGCAACAACCCGGCATCTTGCCGTGACAATAATACCCCGAGCCCTGAATTACTCTACTAAAAGATCTTTTGCGGCTAGAAGGCGCCTGTCTCAAAACAAGGGACAACGAACAATTGACAACTGACCACGAAAAAAGCCCTATTCAAATTTTTTTCTGCGATAACGGAAGGTATCGCGGCTGACCCCAAGTAGTTTGGCGGCTTTGCTTTCATTTCCTTTGGCAAGTTTAAGCGCTTGGTCGAAATAATGTTTCTCTACGGTTGTCAAAAATTGCGGGAAATCCATGCCTGCCGTAGAAAGTGAGGGGAATTTGGTGCCGTCTCCAAACTCACTGCGCTCCGGGGGAGCACTTGTCCTATCTAAACCGAGATCCTGAAGCGATAGCACCGGTCCTTCACCCAGCAGCACGCCTTTTTCAATGAGGTTTTTCAGCTCCCGGACATTACCGGTCCAGTCGAATTGCCTCAAAGCATCCTCCGCCTCAGGAGAAATAGCCGTGTAGGTCTTGTCAAATTTTTGGGCGAATTCCAGCAAATAATGCTTGGCGATGGGAAGAATATCGTCGCGCCGCTGGTTTAAAGAGGGCACCTCGATTTTAACCACCGCCAGGCGATGATAGAGATCCTGTCTAAAGCGTTCCTCAGCTATCAACTGGGGCAAATTTTTGTTGGTGGCGGCCACCACCCGGGTTTGGGCCATTCGTTTTTTCGTTCCGCCCACCCGGTAATACTCCCCATCCTCCAGGAAACGCAGAAGTTTGGCCTGGGCCTCGTTGCTCAAATCGCCCACCTCATCCAGAAAAAGGGTTCCGTCAATCGCCTTTTCCACCAACCCTGCTTTGCCGGAAGCTTCGGCGCCGCTAAAAGCGCCTTTCTCATAACCAAAAAGCTCACTTTCAATCAAATCCTTGGGAATCGCGGCACAATTAACCGATATCAGGGGGCCCTGGAATCTGGGGCTTCGATAGTGTATGGCCTTGGCAATCAATTCTTTTCCAGTGCCGGTTTCGCCAACGATTAAAACCGAGGTGTCCGGGCTTTGGGCAACTTTGACAACGACATCCATGACATCCTGAGTCGCGTTGCTCTCACCGATAAAACAGGGCAGGTTCTCTTTGAGATATCTCTCATGGAGCAACCGGATCTCCTTTCTGAGTCGGACGGTTTCCAAGGCATTGCGCACCGTAACCTTTAGACTGTCCATCTGCAGTGGTTTAACCACATAATCATGGGCACCCTGTTTCATGGCTGAAACGACTGTTTTGACGTCTTCATAGGCCGTAATCATAATAACCACGATATCCGGATACAAATCTTTGATTTTTACGAGGGCCTCTATGCCACTCATACCGGGAAGCCCGATATCGAGCAGAACAAGATCGGGGGGTCCGCTCAACATGGCCTCGATGGCCTCCTCGGCGGTCGCATAAGCGCTGACCTGGTAATTCTTTTTGAGTACCAGAGAGATTCCCTCCCTGGCGACCTCTTCATCATCCACGATCCATACGGAAAAAGCGATCATCTTGGATTTATCCTTTTTTCGATGGGAAGCTCAATCGTAAAATCCGCCCCTCCCCATTTATTGCCGGCTACACTGAGAGAGCCATTATGGTCGTTGACAATTCTCTGAGAAATGGCGAGACCGATCCCGGAGCCATCCGTTTCAGTGGTAAAAAAGGGATCAAAGATTTTGTCTCGGATGGCCTTGGGGATACCGTGGCCGTTATCAGAAATTTGGAGGAAAATTTTACTGCTTTTTGCATAAGTGGTTATGGCAATCACTTTGCCTGAATCATTATTTTCCATAGCCTTGACCGCATTGTCCAATAGATTCAATATAACCTGCTCGATCAAATGCGCATCCCCGTAACATCGCGGTAATTTTGAATCCAACGTTTTTTCTATCTTGATTCCTTTTTTGCGTAAGCTGACCGCCGAAAGCTTGACGGCCGCTTCCAGGGATGTATTGACATCTATCTTTACCATTGCCGGTGCACCGGGTCGTGAAAAATCCAAAACTCTTTTGATTACTGATTCGATCTTGTTTGATGCGAGCTGGATTTGACCCACAATTTTTCTGATCATTTGTATGCTGTCAGGGTCAAGTGTATCTTCATCCAGCAGATCTTCAACGGTGTAAAGATAAGAGTTAATGCCGGTTAATGGGTTTCTGATTTCATGGGCAATACCCGCAGCAACCCGCCCCAGCGAAACCATCTTGCTCTTTACTCTTAGAATGTGCTCCATTTCCTTGGATCGGGTAATGTCCATAACATTGACCAGGATAGTTTCTTTGCCCTGGTAGCGAAACAGACTTGCGCGGCATTGCACCCACCTCACATCGCTATCATTGCCTTTAGTGCCTGTGGGGTAAAGCCGGAAATCGGTTTCAACGGATTTGGCCCGCCCGCCGAGCAGGCTCCGGTAACTGGTTATCACTCTTTCCACATCATCCGGATGCACGTGACCGATGAGTTTGTTCAGCGGTTTTTGGGGCAGCTGAGGATACATTTTCTGCTGCTCGGGATTTTGGTAGATTATTTTATTATCCTGAATGATGCATATGCCGACAAGTGAATTCTCTACCAGAGTGCGAAAGCGTTCCTCGCTTTCCAGTAGCGCCAGCTCGGATCGCTTTCGGGCCACTTCCAAGCTCTGGTAATCGAGGGCATTCTTTATTGTGCGGCGCAGGGAACCAGCCTGAAATGGTTTGGTCAGATAAGTGTAAGCACCGCTCTTCAGCGCCTCTACGGCAGTCTCAATTGAGGCAGCGCCGGTCATCATGATAACCATGGTCTCCGGACGTACCTGGAGGATTTGCGACATGGTCTTAAAACCGTTGGAATCGGGCAGGCCAATATCGAGCAGCACAAGATTAAAAGGCTTTGCGTCGATCATATTCAAAGCATCACGGCTGTTGTTTCCGATCTCTATGCCATATCCTTGACTGCTCAGAAGGTCGGATAAAAAGTCGCAAATCACAGGATCATCATCGACGATTAATATGTTGGGGGGCTGGGGCATGGGCCCTCTGGAGTACTGATAAAATTTTAACTACACGGACATCAAATATATAGTTTAACAAAAATATCCTTTATAGTCAATAGCTTACACTGAAATACGGACCGGCATGCCTTGCGGGGGAACACCTGTAAATCGTCGATCGCCATTAACAGAACTTTAGGGATTGGTTTGTATACGCATTCCAGAGCGTGGTGAAAATCAACGGGCTGCATAAGGCGATGTCTGCGACCCAAAAAATTGAGTAACTGACCAGCCCGAATGAAGATCTCCAGGCGACGGTTTATGGTACCGGTTGACTGATACCGGCGGCTGATTAACTTATTGACATTGAATTTGATCAAAGGAGGATGTGAACATGGCTAGAAAACAGAAGCACAAGCATGGGCATAAGCATCCCCATGAACATCTGCACGATCATGAACATTCGCACGCAGAAAAGATCCACACGCACGGACACACCCATCGTCACTTGCATGAACACAGCCACCTGCACGCGCATGAACACTCCCATGACAGTGTCGTTCATGAAAACGAGCACGAACATGCCGGCGAAGCCTGTTCCCACAATCATGTCCATGCAATCGATGAGATTCAAGACCATAATCATCAACATTGACCTTGACAGATACAAACGTGACGTGACCATTTGTAAATATGAGGTTTAAATCAATGCCCGCACCACTTCCGGAGCTTCACTCTATTTGCGGCCACTGGTCAGAAAAAGTTTCGAGCTTCACCACCGAACAAGCCCGTATCGAGTTCTTTCAAAACGAATTGCCCGAATTGCTTTTAGACAAGGGGCTATTTACCGAGATTCTTAACAGAATCACCCATGGCAAAGCGCATCCGGATTTGCGCCAGGCCATGATGTTTGATAATGAATATCTCCTTTACTTAAGCAGCAGGCGCCTGTTTTCACTGCGCATGTATATCTTCGAGCCGGGAGAATATACCTCGATTCACGACCACAATTCATGGGGGGTGACCGGTAACGTCACCGGAAGTCTGGAGGTGGTTCGCTATAGCCGCGAAGATGACGGGTCGGTGGAAAACTATGCCCGTCTTGGAGAATCCGACCGATACAGACTTGTCCCGGGAGAAACAGAGCTCACACTTTCGTTGAACGCCGGAATCCATCAAACCGGCAACCCAACCGCAGAGACCATTATCATGATCAGCGTCTACGGACCCCCGGCCCGCAGACTTTATATCAACTGCTTTGATACGGTCCATGACAAAGTTTTGAAAATTTATCCGCTGCGGCTGAAAAAGAAAATGTTGGCCTCTCAGGCATTGAAAGCCCTGAAGGCATAATTTCGCTGCTGAGTTGGGCTTAAAACGTTGGTTCTTCTACGAATTAGTTGGTAAAAACTGCTTCAGATAGTGCACATGAGTTTTTGCATGTTTAATTAACCGCCCGCTCACTTTCTTCGCTCGACAGACGCAAACGGACACAGATTTTTGCCCCCGCGACCTGCGGGGGCAAAATCAGCAATCGCTGTGCGAAGCCATCTGCTTTCCTGCCTGAAAGGCATGCGTGTTTTGCCCGGGCAGG
>JASFTQ010000201.1:0-8415 GCA_050053515.1 Desulfobacterales bacterium
TTATATAAACCCATCGGCCCGGATCCCGGGCCTGGCTGTAAGCCAGCCCCGGGCAATTGTGGACCTGATTTTGGCCGCAAAACAAGGTCGTAAAATAGGCGATCGGGAACTGCGGGCCTCGCTGGATAACATCAAAGACATTTCAGTGCAGCCGCCCCGCAATTTTACCCACCTCAGGGAGGTCAAATCAGATATACCGACCGGAAAGAAAAAAGCGATACAATTCGAGGTGACGGCACCGGCCAGAATTAAACTTGTGTTGAAACGCGTTGACCAGGATCTGTTTCACAATCTGGCCAAGCTTTTGGGCCATGATTATTTTTCGGCTTTTCGCGCTGAAGGCTTCCTGCACACCGATACTGTCGTCGAAGCGGCAAAACTGACGGCATACGCCCGGGAGATTCTTCCGGCAACAGAGCACAATCCGATCATCGTGTTTCACCTGCGACCCGGTGTAAAATTTCATGACGGCCATATCTTTGATGCTCATGATGTTCGATTTACCTACCAGGCCATTGTGGATCCCAAAAACCTTTCTCCGCGTATTGCTGATTATGAACCCATAAAGTCTGTGGAGGTCATCGATTCCTTGACCGTACGGGTCACCTATAAGCGACTTTACTCTCCGGCCATGAGTAACTGGGCCATGGGCATACTCCCCGAGCACCTTCTCAATTCGGAAGCACTAAAAAAAGAAGCCCGCGGGAGCGGCAAAGATCCGCAAAAATTTACCATGCGACAGAGCGCCTTTAATCGAAATCCAATCGGCTGCGGTCCCTTTGTTTTTCGTGAGTGGAAATCCGATCAGTATATCCTGTTGGAACGGTTTGATGATTACTGGGAGGGGCCGCCCAATTACAAACGGTTCGTCTATCGCATCATTCCGGACCTATTGACCCAGGAAATGGAGTTTTACGCCGGCACAATCGATATCTACGGCGAGGCTCCCGGCGGGGTGCCGCCGCACCAGGCCAAACGCCTCGAGAAGGATCCCCGCTATCAAAGTTTTTCGGGAACCACCTTCGGTTATTATTACATCGGTTACAACATGCGGCGTAAACCCTTTGATGATGTCAAGGTAAGACGAGCATTGGGAATGGCCATAGACGTAAACAAGATTATCAAATACGTGCTCTACAATCAGGGGGAGAGAATTACCGGCCCCTTTGTAAAGCAAACCGATTATTATAACCACGCCATCGAGCCGCTGCCCTACGATCCACGGGAGGCTTCAAGGCTGCTGGGGGAAGCGGGCTGGGAAAAAAACCAGGCGGGATGGTTGGAAAAAAACGGGCAAAAGTTGCAGTTCACGCTGATCACCAACAGTGGTAATGACATCCGTAAAGCGATTCTGGCCATCGCCCAGGACTCCTGGAAGCAGATCGGAATCGATGTCAGAACAGACCTGTTGGAGTGGTCGGTATTTATCCAGGAGCGGGTGGACAAAGCGGATTTTGATGCCGTCATCCTCGGCTGGTTAATGGGAATAGACCCGGACCTTTATCAGATCTGGCATTCGAGTCAAACCGAGCCGCATCAGCTCAATTTTGTCGGGTTTAAAAATTCTGAGGCCGACGATTTGATTATTAAAATTCGGCAAGAATACAACTACCCAAAGCAAGTTGACTACTGTCACCAGTTGCACGAAATCATTGCCCGGGAGCAACCGTATACGTTTTTGTTCGTGCGCAAATGGACTGCGGTATTGGATAAGCGAATTTTCAGAGAGCAAATCGACGCTCAGGGGGAGGTCGTTTTTGAAAAGATAACATCCACCAAGACCGGCAGCTATGACTTTCATTTCAATGAGTGGGTCAAACTGGAAGAAATGCCGGTCGCAGAGCCGTAATTCTTGTCTAAACCTAAATTGAGCGATTCTTCAGGAAAATCGAGCTTCATCGGTTGCTGGATTCCGGATGCGTCATGCCGGGCTTGATCCGGCATCCAGTTAGCTAAGATCATGTAATCACAATGGGTTCCGGGTCAAGCCCGGAATGACGGATCTCATCCCGCAATGCGGGGCTCGTCAGAAATGATGAATTTTCGCTAATTGCGACACTGTCCGGAACCCCGGCTCACCTCCGGGGCAGGCACGGAAATCCAGGAGATGTTTTGATGTATAGCCGTAAAAACCGCTAAAGTTAGATTAACGGTAACAAATAATGTTGTCATTTATCAGCCGCAGTTTTGTACAAAAAATAATTACCCTTGTTTTCGTTTCGGTGGTCTCATTTTTGATCATTCACCTGGCACCCGGAGAACCCAGCCAGGTGGACCCTTTAAATCCCAAGTTCACCCCCGAGGTTGTCGAGCGCTTTCGCAAAGAGTTTCATCTCGACGAGCCGTTGTACAAACAATATCTCTTTTTCTACCGCGATCTTTTTACCGGAAAGACGGTTTCCTGGAAGGATAATCAATCCGTTCTCAAAAAGATATGGGAACGCTTCCTTAACAGCCTGCCTCTTTTCATATTAGGAACGATCTTGACCTGGACGCTTTCCTTTCCGGTGGGCATCCGTTCTGCGATTTTTCGCGGCGGATTATATGACCGCAGCGCTACCTTTTTCTCATATCTTTTAATTTCCATTCCCGGCTTCTTTTTCGCCTATATACTGATCATCCTTGTGGTGACCCGATTTCACGTGCCGGTGCTTGGCATGGAAACATTTGGCGTCAATGACGCTTCTTGGCTGAGTATGGCCATGGACAGGATCTGGCATCTGCTGATTCCCTCGGTTCTCGGGGCTACCGGCGGAATCGCCGTTTTGTCAAGATACGTGCGCAGTCAAATGCTGGAGGTCGAAGGCCAGGATTATGTCCGAACAGCCAAGGCCAAGGGCCTGCCGCCGGATACCGTCCATTACAAGCACGCCCTGCGCAATGCCCTGCTTCCCTTTGTGACCATGTTTGGACTTATTCTACCCGGTTTGATCGGCGGATCCGTCATCATTGAATCGATCTTTTCCTGGCCCGGCATCGGACGCATGGCCTACGAGGCCATTTTGGCCCGGGATTATCCGGTGATTCTGACCGTCAACTTTGTTTCCGCCGTACTGGTACTGGCAGGTACTTTTATTTCGGACGTCCTGTATATGGTGGTGGATCCCAGGATACGATTATAATTATGGTTGAAGAAAACACATATGCGCAGGATTACGGCTTGGAACAACCCCTGGCGCCGCGTCGAACGAGACTGGAAGAATTCTGGCTGCTTTTCAGGAAAAATCGACTGGCAATAATGGGACTGATTATATTCATCCTGTTTTTCTGCATCGCCTTCAGCGGTCTTGTGCTGACTTCAGGTACCGATCCCGTTTTCGATCCGTCTGTGGTGCGTCTTCAGGAAAAATTGCGGCCGCCGTTTTCAAAACCCCATCTTGAAAGCTTGCAACCGAATGAGATCCCCACCCTGGGTGTTTATCTTTTTGGTACCGACGACCTGGGTAGAGATGTCTTTTCAAGAATGCTTCAAGGGGCCTGGGTTTCGCTGACAGTGGGCTTTGTGGCGGTCGGCATATCCGTAATCATCGGGATTTTTATGGGGGGTATCGCCGGATATTTCGGCCAGCACCATATTCGCCTCGATCACGTGCTGGTGACCTGCCTGCTGGTTGCCGGCGTTGTGCTGTTCTTCGTCAATCAGGCCCATTGGGGAGCTGCATTATTAATACTGGGCCATGGTTATATCTTTTACTCGCTGCTTGCGCGATTGTTAGCCGTCAGGAAAACAGCGTCGATAAGCTTCGGCCTGCTGCACCTGGATACGCTCTCGGTGGATACCCTGATCATGCGGCTGGTGGATATCATGCTCTGTTTTCCCAGTTTCTTTTTAATTCTTACGGTCGTGGCCTTACTTCCGGCCAGCATCTACAATATCATGATCGTCATTGGACTAACCAGCTGGATGGGGACGACGCGATTCGTGCGGGCCGAATTCCTCTCGTTGCGTGAACAGGATTTTGTCGCTGCGGCCCGGGCCCTGGGCGTCGACAATTTCAGGATCATCTTCCGCCATATGATGCCCAACGCCATCGCGCCGGTGCTGGTATCGGCCACCATAGGTATCGCTACCGCCATATTAACCGAAGCGGGTCTCAGTTTTCTCGGTTTCGGCGTACCCCCGCCCCATGCCACCTGGGGAAACATCCTCTCCGATGGTAAAAACTTCATTTTCGATGCGCCCTGGCTGACGTTTATTCCGGGGTTTTCGATACTCGTTGTTGTGCTGGCCTTCAACCTTTTCGGCGAAGGCCTGCGGGATGTGTTGAATCCGAAGCTCAGGGAGGGACACTAGAAGTGTGCTATAGTGCCTAAAGTGTCTAAAGTGAGCTGAAGTGGAAAATTGATAAGCTAAAAGTGCGCAAAAGTGCTTAAAGTGTATAACGTGAGCTAAAGCGGAGAATTAATAATCTGTGGATAATAAAGAATTTGTCAAAAAGCTTGAAAAGAGAACACGTAGATTTGCCGTACGAATTATTCGATTGTCGACAAAGCTACCGAACACCCCGCAGGGCAAGGTGGTTCGTAGTCAATTAACAAAAGCCGGCACTTCCATCGGTGCTAATTATCGTGAAGCAAACCGGGCTAGAAGCAAAGCTGATTTTAGAAACAAAATAAGTATTTGTGAGAGCGAAGCCAGCGAAACACAGTACTGGCTAGAAATAATCGGAGATATGAAATGGATATCCTTTGATTATTTTGAACCGGAATGGAAAGAATCTGGTGAGTTGTTAGCCATTTTCACTTCAATCGCTAAGAATTGAATAATCAAAAAGTTTAAACACTCAGCATGTACTTTAGGCACTTTAGCTCACTTTAGACACTTTAGGCACTGTATTACTATGCCAAACAACAATATCCTACTCTCGGTAAAAGACCTCAAAGTCTACTTTCACGGCGAAGATTCTATTGCGCGTGCGGTAGACGGCGTCAGTTATGATATCCGGCCTGAAGAAACCGTCTGCCTGGTGGGTGAATCCGGCTGCGGAAAAACCGTATCGGCTCTGAGCATTCTCGGCCTGATCCCGCAGCCTCCCGGAGAGATTGCCGGTGGTAGTATATTGTTTAAGGGTAAAGAGTTGTTAAGTCTCAAAGACGAAGACCTGCAGAAGGTCCGCGGCAATCAAATTGCCATGATCTTCCAGGAACCTTTGACCTCGCTGAACCCTGTTTTTACCATCGGTGATCAGATCGGTGAAGCCATCAATGTTCATGAAACCGTCGATGAAACCGAGATGCACAAGCGCTGCATTCAACTCTTGAAGGATGTCGGCATTCCATCAGCCCAAGAAAGGATTAACGCTTATCCGCATCAACTCAGCGGCGGTCAGCGGCAGCGGGTTATGATCGCCATGGCTTTGGCCTGTGATCCCGACCTGGTTATCGCCGACGAACCCACCACCGCCCTTGATGTTACCGTACAGGCACAGATTTTGAAGTTACTGGCCGCGATACAAAAAAAACGCTCCATGTCGATTTTGTATATTACCCATGATTTGGGCGTGGTTGCCAACATTGCCGATCGCATTTATGTCATGTACGCCGGCGTTATTGCGGAACAGGGAAATACCGAAGATATTTTCAGACATGCAAAACACCCTTATACGCAGGGGCTTTTGGCATCATTGCCCTCCCGATCAAAACGGGGTAAAAGACTTCACAGTATTCCGGGGGCTGTCCCCAACCCGGCTTACAAACCGGCAGGGTGTCCGTTTCATCCCCGTTGTTCCCATGCCATTGCGAAATGTCGGCGAGAATATCCGGGGATGTGCGCATATGGCGGTGGACACCTGGCCCGCTGCCCGGTTCTCTATGAAGATACTGATGGGTGCAATAAATGAGGGGTCGGGGTATTTTTTTCACGGCAAGATGCCGGGTTGTTGCCTGCCAGGCCTGACAGCGGCAACTGCCTTGCATTTTACTGCCAGCTATTAAAACGTTCACTCCAACAAGAACCGACGCCGTGTTTTGCCTTTCTCGGTGGCAATGGCCCTTTGATCCTTAGAAACACCGGGGCGATCAGCTTGTCGTGAATAAAACACCCCGGCCCCTCAAATAAATATGGGTTTCTCACGTTGAATGATACCAACCACAATATTTTACAGGTCAAAGGCTTAAGAAAATATTTTCCCATCCGAAAAGGCTTTTTCCAGCGTATAACCGGTTGGGTAAAAGCCGTGGATAATGTCGATTTTGACATCGAGGACGGTCAAACGCTGGGTTTGGTGGGTGAAAGCGGTTGCGGCAAATCCACCGTGGCCCGCATGATACTTAAACTTTTGGAACCCGATCAGGGGGAAATCATCTTCCGGGGAAAGGATATCAGCAGAATTTCGGAAAAAGAGATGAAGCCGTTTCGCAAAGAAATCCAGATTGTTTTTCAGGATCCCTATGGATCGCTAAACCCCCGTATGACCGTGGGGCAGTCAATCGAGGAGGGGCTTCGCAAACTCGGCATTCCCGGGGGTGAAGAACGCAGCGTGCGTCTGGAAAAATTACTCAAGATGGTTGGCATGTCTCCTGACAGTGCTGATCGTTATCCCCATGAATTCAGCGGAGGCCAGCGCCAGCGCATCGGTATCGCCCGGGCACTCAGTGTAGAGCCGTCGTTGATAATTTGTGATGAGCCCATTTCGGCCCTCGATGTTTCCA
Organism: Desulfobacterales bacterium; assembly: GCA_050053515.1. Taxonomy (GTDB): domain Bacteria; phylum Desulfobacterota; class Desulfobacteria; order Desulfobacterales. The sequence continues at coordinate 6,652 of JASFTQ010000201.1, forward strand.
TCCAGGCCCAAATAATAAACCTTTTGAAGGACCTGCAGGATCAATTGGGATTAAGCTATCTTTTTATTTCCCATGATCTCAATGTTGTCGGATATTTGTGCAACATGGTGGCGGTGATGTACAAGGGCAATATTATGGAGTTGGCACCGGCGGAAGATCTCTATAGCCGGCCGGGCCATCCTTACACCCATACCCTGTTGTCGGCCATCCCCGAGCCGGAACCGGGCAAATCAATAGAGGCATTAGCCGTGCGGGAAGATATTTCAGCCGATATGCCCCCCCCTATCGGTTGCGCCTTCCAGGGCAGATGTCCCCGGCAAGAACCGGGGTGCCGGGATGAATCCATGCCGTTCCAAAAGATCGGCGAAGATCATTTTGTCAGATGCTGGAGGGTCGCAAAAGATGGAACAGCTTTGTATGAATAGTGAGTGAGGCTCTCTGCCTTTATGCTAATACTGACATTGAGAAGCTGTCATTGCGGCGTAAGACGGAATGACTCTGTGTCAGAGTCGGCACCAATGTCCCTCAGGTGCATGGCTTCTCAGAAAGGAAACCCGATGTACAACACCGACGAAAATACGCCGCCGAGCGAACTCGAAAATAGAATCAACAACTTGAAAATCGAACTTGAGAAGAACAAAACAGATGCTGCCCTGATTCTCCAGAAGGCTGATCTCTTTTATTTCGCCGGAACCGTACAACAATCCCACCTCTATGTGCCGGTTGATGGGCAGCCGTTGCTCATGGTTCACAAGACCTTTGATCGCGCCCTGGCAGAAACGAATTTACAGAATGTGCTGCCACTGCAAACCCCAAAGCAAATACCGGATTTTTTACAGGCATACGGGCTCAGGAAGCCCGCCATTCTCGGGATGGAGCTCGATGTCATACCGGTCAACATGTTTGACAGCTATCGGCAAATCTTCGAGTCGGTAAAGATTGTCGATATTTCAAATACTATCCGTCACGTCCGGGCTGTTAAATCTGCCTATGAGATTGATATAATTCAGAAGGCTGCTGATTTTTCCGACCAGGTCGCCGACAGTGTCAACGAATTTCTGCGGGAAGGGATCAGCGAGATCGAATTTGCCGGACTGGTTGAGGCCCGGGCCCGCAAGCTGGGTCACCAGGGCATCCTTCGCATGCGGCTGTGGGGCGGTGAAATGTTTTACGGGCATATCATGGCGGGCCCCGCAGCGGCCGTTCCCAGTTATCTTTCGTCGCCTACCGGTGGAAGCGCCATCAGTCCGGCAGTCGCCCAGGGATCCAGCTTCAGGCCGATAAACCGCAATGAACCGGTACTGGTGGATTATGTCTTTGCCTACAAGGGTTACCTCTCTGATCACACCCGGATCTTCGCCATCGGCGGGATTTCGGATGAATTGTTAACGGCCCATCAAGCCATGCTGGATGTTCAGGCCCTGGTAAAAAAAGAGGCCAAACCCGGGATTAAAGCCGGAGATGTTTACCAATTGGCGGTAAGCAAGGCTGCTGAACTCGGTTATGCGGATAATTTCATGGGTTTCGGTGAAGAACGTATAAACTTCATCGGACATGGTGTCGGAATCGAAATCGATGAATATCCTTTTCTGTCCAAAGGACAGGCCCTTGAATTACGGGAAGGCATGATCATTGCGCTGGAGCCTAAATTAATTTTTCCGGGTATCGGCGTGGTGGGGATTGAAAACACCCACGTTGTCACGAAGCAGGGACTCAAGCAGTTCGGTCATTTTAGCGAGGAAATCAATATCGTTTAGTGGGGTA
>JASFTQ010000202.1:0-8406 GCA_050053515.1 Desulfobacterales bacterium
TACCTACCTTTATATCAGCAGAGGAACCGGCACGTGGGGCCCACCCATCCGCTTTCTCTCCCCTCCCGAGGTTACGCTCATCGATGTGGTTCACCAATAATTCCGACCGTAAGCCTACTCAGATTTTGACCGGCCTTTGAAGCTTTGCAATTGAGGGGTCGGGGTGTTTTTTTCACGGCAAGATGAAAACCCCGGTGCTTCCAATGGGCAGAGGGCTATTGCCGCCGAGAAAGGCAAAACACGGCGTCGGTTCTTGCTGGAGTGAAACTTTTAAATAGCTGGCAGTAAAATGCAAGACAGTTGCCGCTGTCAGGCTTGGCAGACAACAACCCGGCATCTTGCCGTGAAAAAAACACGCCGACCCCTGAGTTAATTAGAGTCTTACTTATTGCCTGCAAGCCAGCAAGGGGTATTTTACAAAAACGATGGATGCATCTTTGCCGTGGATCCCCTGCGCTTTTTCGATGGCCGCTTCGACCGTCTGGGCGGGTTCAAATCCGAGGTGTTGAATCAATGCGGGATTTTCGGCCCCTGCGACAAATATCCTGCCGGCATGCCGAAGTCGCTTTAAGGGATAGGTGGTCATGATCCCATGCATCGGATGAAATCCATAACAGAAGCGATATTTATAAATGTATTCCGGTCTGTGAGAGAAGTCCTCTTCAAATAGATCCACAATTTCGTATGGGTCCTTATAATGAGACAAGATTCGTTGCCAGATTTCCTGGTGGCTTGGATGATGGGCATGGTTCCACCGGTCAGGGCAGGGACCCGCCAGGATGACCGAACAGCCGGGTTTTCCCAGGGCCTCTATCACTCCGCCAAAGTAGCCCAAACCGGTTGAAAGGAGTGTGAGAATCGGATTCATGATCGAAAAGGCTGCATAGGGGCTCCAGTTGGGTATGCCGTAAAGAACGATATCGGCTTTTTCGGCCATGATTTCGCGCCGGGGCTTAAATTGAGATTTCATGAGCTTCAAGACCGCCTGGCGGGTTTCGTTTACACCCCCGACCCACACGTTGTGAACTTGAAGCGGATTGGCCAGAGCGGTTTCGATCTTAAAAATCCTTTCCCGGCCCAATTTGTCATGCACAACCGACCCCATTTCGTTCAGTATTTCGTGCATCCGGTTCTTTTCTAGGGACATCGACATACTGTCAGGCGTGTGGTGCCATCGGATGCAACGGTATGACGCCAGGCCGACGCAGATGGATTTCCATCCTCCGTTGAATCCGCGCCACACAACCGTATTGACATAAACGGTTAGATCCGAGTCGGTCACCAGTTTATTGATTTCGACCTCATACCCGCTTTCGGTGTTACCCAGATAGACCATGTTTTCGGCGTCCTCGGCATCGTGGCAAACAACCCGATAACCAAACTCGTTTATCAGTTCTTTTCCGATAATCTTGGCCAATTCCAGGCGGGTAAATTTGCGGTGAAGACCATTGGCACACAGCAAGGTCATACGGGATTTTTTGACACCGCATTTTTCAAGTTCCGCGATAACCAGGTTGATCGCCGGCTCCCATACCGGCGCAAAACAAGGAACCGTCGGATCATCAAACGCTATGGTGACCCTCGCATTCGGCTTGACGATCTGACCGAGGGGCGGGCGTCCCAATGGTTTCCGGAGGGCCTTGCGTATGGTCTCCGCAATATCGTCGACAGGGGTGAGGGGGGTCGCAAGCTCCGGCGGTGCACTGAGCACATTATCCGGAAGCTTTACGGGTATCATTCGATCGCCGAATATGATCTGATCTTCCATTGGACACCTCAATTATTTCAGGGGCCGGGGTAATTTTTGCTACAAGGTAAAAAGCGACACAGACAAACGACTACCATAAAAATATATGCTAACCTGATATCTCAAGTAAACAAGACCGTCAAGCTCTGGCCGGATAAACGGAATCGTTTTGACACCCTGCCGCATTTCCGATATAAACGCTCAATCAAGCTGAATCTGCAGTTCGCAAAGCCACCTATGAAGCACAAGTTTTTCTTACGCATCACTCAATTTAATTATCAGAAACCCTTTGAAGGAAACAAACTCTCATGTCATCCATTGTCCGGCAGGCACCACGGTTCACGGAAGATGATGCCAAACAAATTGCCCATGAGGTGTTCGATCTCGACGTCTCCGCCAAGCAGCTACCCAGTGAACGGGATCAGAATTTTTATCTGACCGCTTCAACCGCCGAGGCATATGTACTTAAGGTGGCCAATGCGTCCGAACGCAAAGAGGTACTCGAATTCCAGAACCAGGCCATGATGCACATCGCCCGCAAAACAAAATCGTTCGTGTCAAGCATGACCCTCTGCCCCGAGGTCCGAAAAACGTTATCCGGTGCAACCATTGCCACGATAAAGGGCGGCAATGATGCCGAGCATTTTGTCCGGTTGCTGACCTGGCTGCCCGGCAAAACATTTGCAACGGTAAAGCCTCACGACTCGAAATTACTCTTTAGTTTGGGCAAATTCTTCGGCGAAGTTGACAGGGCCCTTGAAGATTTCGACCATCCCGGCACCCATCGGGACTTTCACTGGGACCTCAAAAACGCCGGTCGGATTGTAAACCGCTATATCGACTACATCGGCAAACCGAAAAAGCGTACCAAGGTGAGGCGATTTTTGACACGCTTTCAATCTGAAATTGAACCGCAGTTGACTAGACTGCGCACCAGCGTCATTCACAACGACGGCAACGATTACAATGTACTGGTCGAGCCTGAGGGCAGGTGGCACCACAAGGTAACCGGTGTCATCGACTTTGGTGACATGGTTCACACCTGCACGGTCAATGAACTCGCGATTGTGTGTGCCTATGCCATGATGAACAAAGCCGATCCCCTGGCTGCCGGCAAATACGTTGTGGCGGGGTATCATCAGATTTATCCGCTGACGCAACAGGAATTGTCCCTTTTGTTTGATCTGATCTGCATGCGTTTGTGCATGAGTGTCTGTCATTCGGCTCATCAGTATCAGTCCGAACCCGCCAATGAATATCTACGAATATCGGAAAAACCCGCCTGGGCGCTTCTCAAAAAACTATCCGCTGTTCATCCGCGCTTTGCGCACTATGTTTTTCGGCATGCATGCGGACTGCCGGCGGTGCCCCACAGCAAAAAAATTGTAAGGTGGTTGATGGACCGGTCCACTGAATTTGCATCTTTGGTGGATGACGATCTGCAGACCGCAAATCCGCTGGTTTTGAATCTAAGCGTCGGCAGCCCCCTGCTGGGTGCCGCAGATAAAGAATTAGAACCGACTGCCGCAAGCCAGCAGATATTTCGGCAAATCAAGGATGCCGGGGTTAAGGTGGGCATTGGCCGCTACGCAGAAGCCCGGTTATTTTATGCGGTCGAACGGTTTGAAACCCCGACCGACGCGATGCCGGAGCGCCGGACCATCCATCTGGGTCTGGACCTATATAAAATTAGCGGATCGCCGGTATATGCCCCTTTAGACGGAAAAGTACACAGCTTTAAAAACAACCGCTCCCATCTTGACTATGGGCCGACAATTATCCTCGAGCACCAAACCGATGAGGGCGACCGGTTCTATACCCTTTTCGGTCATTTGAGCCCGGCTTCGCTGAGAGGGATTAAAGCCGGTCTGCCGGTGGCAAAGGGCCAGGCCTTCGGGCGCATCGGGGAGCCGGAAACCAACGGTGGCTGGCCGCCGCATCTGCACTTTCAGATAATCACCGATCTGCTGGGTGAGTCCGGTAATTTCCCCGGGGTGGCCCGGCCAAGTCAGCGCGATATCTGGACCAGTATTTCACCGGATCCCAATTTAATTGCGGGTATCTCCGAGGATTGCTTCCCGGAACCGGCTCGGAGCCATGAAGAGATTTTGACCGATCGGCACCAAAACCTCGGTAAGAATCTGAGTATTTCTTACGCTCGACCGCTTAAGATCGTTCGTGGCAGGGGTCAGTATCTTTTCAACGAAGAAGGCCAGGCGTACCTGGACGGGGTGAACAATGTGTGCCACGTGGGACATTGTCACCCGCATGTTGTAGCCGCCGGTCAACATCAAATGGCCGTGCTGAATACCAATACGCGTTATCTTCATGATACGATTGTGTTATATGCGCAACGACTATTGTCCAAACTACCGGAACCGCTGAGAGTGTGCTTCTTTGTGTGCAGCGGCAGCGAGGCCAACGAACTTGCCCTGCGCATGGCCCGTACCTACACCGGTCAAAGGGATGTCATTACAGTGGCCGGGGCTTATCACGGCAACACCCAGGCCCTGATCGATGTCAGTCCCTACAAACATGACGGTCCAGGGGGGCAAGGCGCGCCTCCCTGGGTTCACACGGTTGAGATGCCCGACGGCTATCGCGGTCCCCTCAAGGGTACCGGAGCCGGCACCGGCATCCAGTACGCCCGATATTTGCAAGATGCAATAGATCGGATGCAAGCCAAGGGGAAAAATTTGGCGGCCTTTATTTGCGAAAGCATGCTGGGCTGCGGCGGTCAAATCGTCCTGCCGGACAACTACCTGCAGGAGGCTTTCAAGATTGTTCGCAGCGCCCGGGGCCTCTGCATTGTCGACGAGGTTCAGGTGGGATTCGGGCGTGTCGGCGGCCACTTCTGGGCCTTCGAGACTCAGGGGGTCGTGCCTGATATTGTAACCCTTGGCAAACCGATGGGAAACGGCCACCCGCTGGCCGCGGTTATCACCACGCCTGCGATTGCCGATGCTTTTGCAAACGGCATGGAATACTTTAACACCTTTGGCGGCAACCCGGTCTCATGTGCCATCGGCATGGCGGTGCTGGATGTCATCGAAAGAGAGAACCTGCAGCAGAATGCTCGAATCGTGGGTGATAGATTGCTGAAGGGCCTAAGAGGGCTGATGGATAAATACCCCCTCGTTGGCGATGTCCGCGGTTTGGGCCTTTATGTAGGCATTGAGCTGGTCACCGATCGTCAAACACTGGCGCCCGCGCCGCAACACGCTGATTATATTATCAACCGCATGAAAGACTTCGGCATCTTGATAAGTATCGACGGACCTTTGTACAATGTGCTGAAGCTTAAACCACCGATGGTTTTCAACGAAGAGAATGCCGATGAATTGGTTCAGGTACTGGAAAAAGTGCTGGGGGAGGACTGTTTACAGGTTTAACTCCGGCTTTCTTAATGTATATTCACGGGATGCAAAAGTAAAACTCCCCGCGGCAAGCCACGGAGCATCTGCTTTTTTCCTCCCCCTTGACGGGGGAGGACTGAGGTGGGGGTGAAGACATTGTCTGGTTACCTTTACTGCCAAAGACCGAAAGAAAAATCGCGCAGAATCCGTCACTATCAGCGCCGCGGAGTTTATCCGAAAATTTTTGCTTCCCAGCCTGCCCAAGGGCGTTGTCAGAATCCGCCACTATGGCTTTCTGGCCAAACGCAATCGAATGGCTAAACTGACGGAATAGGGGTCAAAGCTTGAATTGTGAATAATCAGTGACATGGATCGGGGAATAGGGGTCAAAGCTTGAATTGTGAATAATCAGTGACATGGATCGTGATGTATACCCAGGCATTAATTCACAATTCAAGCTTTGACCCTCTTTCGTAATCGCCTAAACCACAAGATGTTGAGGATGGGATTTTACATGTTTTTTAAAGTGTCGCCAGTTTCTTCTCATATTTCTCCACCCATCCATCAGCGCCGCATTCTTTGAGGATCTCTATTGCCTTGGCCAGATTTTCTTTACCTTTTACATAATCACCATTCGTCGTATAAATTCCTCCATAGAAAGCGTAATCTCTGCCTAAATGCCACATCATTCCATTCTTCTCATCCGCTTGAATGGCTTTTCTAATCCATTCCTTTGCTTTATGCGTCTTTTGGTCATCGATATTAAATAGTACCTCACTCACATATCTTGCCATCAAGCCTTCGTAAAATTTTATTTTATTTTCATTCACATATCGGTATAGTGTTTCTAAATCAATATCCCTGTCGCCATTCATCACCTTCGCCCTTTCAAGCCCTATCCTGCTTAAATTCATCCAAGACGGGAGAAATCTGCTTTGTTCTATAGTCTGGATGGTTTTGTTATAGTGATGCTTAGATTGATCAAAATTCCCCATTTCAAAATAGGTCTCTCCTAAGCAAAATTGTGCCGTTGCTTGTCCAAATAAATAATTTATCCTTTCACAACGATCGCCCCATTTTAGAAGATACTCGGTCGCCTCCTCGAAATAACCCATACCATAGCTCGAAAAACCATGGGCCACATAGGCTCGCGACTTTGAAAATATATCGCCACTTTTTTCACCTATACGAATAGCCTCAGCACTTGTCTGGTAGGCCAGCCTAGGTCTTCCACTCCAACTGTAAACAAAATCAGCTATGGTGCTCTTCATCATTGACATACCCCAGAGACTTCCGGCTGATCTGGTCAGTTTAAATGCTTTTTCACAATGGTAAAGCGCGTTTTTGAAGTCACAATGGAAAGCAAAAGCGCATCCCAACCAAAAAGTCGGTTGGATTGATGATACAGCATCTCCTATTTCTTCTGATATCTGTAAAGCTTTCTTCAAATTGTTAAATGCTCTTAGAATATCCTCCTCAACCACATTATAATACGTCCCTAGTATTGTATACTGCTGTAATAACCTTTTCTTGTATTTGTGCTTAAGTGTTAGATCAATAATGTGATCAACAGCATCCTTTGCATCAACATGGCAACTCTTTTGGATATAGTAAAGTCCAAGGATCGTTTTTGCATCGATCAGTTCTATCTGTACATCTTCTGTCTGAAATAATTTTTCCAGACAGGCTACTCGTTTTTTAGCATAGCCAATCGCGTCATCTATCGATCCTGTTTTTACAGCCTTCTTCCCGGCCAACCTGGAGTATTCCCCTCCTTTTTTATAATTCTCGCTTTTAATAAAATGTTCAGCCAATATACTATAATATTCATCTATGTTATCCTTGTTTAAGCCCTCAATTGCTTGGCCGATTCTTTTGTGAAGGTTTCTCTTCTTCTTTAACAATATCGAATCATAAATCACGTCCTGGGTAAGTGCGTGCTTAAAAATAAAAGTGGTGTTTGGGTACACACCTCTTTCATAGACAAGTTCTGAATTCATTAAATTAGACAGACCGGATAATATCTTCTTTTCTGTATGGCCGGTTAGACGCTTGATCAGCCTGTAGCTAAATTCCCTCTCGATGACGGCCCCAGCCTGAAGAATTGCTTTTGCACCTTCTGGTAGCGAATCGACTCTGGCCATTATCGTGTCTCGAATTGTAGATGGAATTGCTATTTTCTCGATGCCTTCAGCGAGATAGTATCTGTTTTTTTGCTTCACAATGATCTTTAGATCTTTTAGGAATTTCACGAACTCCTCAATGAAAAATGGCACACCTTCTGTTTTCTCCATGATCAGTTTTTCAAGGTCTGCCTCGATATTTTCTGCACCCAGTAAATGGCTTAGCATGTCAAGGCTCTCCTTGGTCGAGAACCGGTTCAAATAAATGCGGTTATGATATGATTCTACAGCCCTTAACGCAAAAGATTCTGGCCGATATGTGAATAGCAAGAATATTCTTGCTGCAGATATATTCTCTATCAACTCCTTCAACGCGTCCGCAGAGCCATGATCAATCAAGTGGATATCTTCTATAGCCAAAATCAAAGGCCGTATCTGGGATCCTTTAAGAGAAATCTGTTTTAGTGCTTCTATGATCCGATCCTTCCGCGCCTCTGGACTCATCGATATTTTATCAATGCCGCTGTTTTCCACGGATAGAAGCTCAAGAAGATAAGGAAGCGTCGAAGACTCTCCAACGTCTAATATTTTTAAACCCTTTTTGACCTTTTCTCTTACCTTTAAGGTCTCCTCACCTTCAATGATATCGAAATTTGACTTCAAAATATCTATTATCGGTTGATAAGGTGCGCCCTTACTGTAAGAAAGGCACCTCCCCTCTAAAAAAGTCACATTTTCTTTGGCTAGCGCCTTTCTAAACTCATACAGAAGTCTCGATTTACCAACCCCTGCCTCGGAAACGATGCTGAAAACTTGACCGATTCCTGCCTTGCACAATTCAAAACCGTTTAGCAGGCGCTCGATCTCCCGCTTCCTGCCAACGAGGGGGGTCAAGCCTCTTTCAGCACTAACCTCTAACCTCGTCCTTCTGGTGCTCGGCGCAATTACTCTGTAAGCTTTCAACAGATCTTGTTTGCCTTTTACCCTTATAGGTTCTAGACGCTCGAAAATAAAATACCCCTCAGCTTGGCCGTATGTTTCACGGCCGACCAAGATTTCACCCGCGCCTGCCAAAGCTACTAGCCGGGAAGCCGAATTTATTGCGTCTCCGGTCATACCGTGCTTACCCTTCGCCAAGTCAATCTGACCGGTCACTACGAGTCCTGAATTGATACCGCTG
>JASFTQ010000203.1:0-8367 GCA_050053515.1 Desulfobacterales bacterium
TTATCGCGACCATCGCGTCTGAACCGATGTAAACATCGATGTCATCTAAAACCAAACGACTGAGAGAACCGCTGACCGTGGCCGCAAACTTATACGGACCTACATCCGGCACCCCCGTTATTCCTGCAAGTTTTCCGACATCACGTATTGTTTTTCCCTGTGCGATAAGGCTAAATGCCAGACCCTCGCCTTTGATGAGGTCCTGGATTTCTCCTTTGATGGTTGCCTCGGATTCGCCGAATTTTGCGGTCAATTCAACAGGCCAATCTTCACCGGTTTCCGGCGATAATGCGAAATGGCCCAGGGATCCGCCGATCTCAAATGGCCTGTCGTTGAATGTGCCTTTAACCGCCAGCTGATTTGGCTTTTTACTTTCTGCCGGGCCAAAGCCCAGCCGATCCAATACCAGTCGGTGGGTTTTGTTCACTTCGCCTTCTTTATAGATAAAGGTTCCTTTTTCTATTTCCACCGCATGGAATATTAAAGTGGGCGGCCTTCCGCCCGGTTGCCCGGAGCCGCCAAAGTCGAGATTTGACTCCCCGGATTGACTGTATTCCATAAGAAAGGTGGGATCGACAAGGATGAGCCGCTTGAACGCAAGGGTGCCCCGAATCAGCGGCAATAAGGCCAACTGAGCATCGAGCTTTTTGAAACTTGCCATCTCCGCTCGGGATCCCCAGGCCGCATTCTGGAAATTTACATCCTCGATTGAAATACCTGCCGTAAGGCCCAATCCAACTTTGAGGTCTCCGCCAAGCGTTAGTTCCCGGCCGGTGGCCTCTCTGACGGCCTGTATGATCCGGGGTTTGAATTTGTTGAAGTCGTAAGTATTGAGGATTACGTAGATTGCCAGGACCAATCCTGCGAGAAGAACCGCTGCAACGAGGAGAATTTTTTTCCAAGGCATAAATGTCACTTCTCTTTTTCTTTGTTGCGGTTGCCGGGGAATACGGGTTGAATGATTTTAAACGGAAGCCTCAACGTCCGTTTGGTGAGATCCAGCAATTCAGAGCCGACGGCGGCAGGGTCCAGCGGAACCACCTTCGGATCGCTTAAATCGCCTTTAACGCTCAACGGTATGGAGATAATATCCGCGAGTATGTCTCCCACCAGAGGCACTTTTTCAACCAGGCGATCTACAGTTTTCAAGGGCGCCACCAACAATTTAAAATCCAGTGCGCTATCATTCAAATCGATATGTCCACGACCGGTGATGGTCAAGGTGTTCCCATCCATCAGGATTTCTTTGAACTGAAGCCGGCCTTTTTTGATTTTGGTCTTGAATTTGATTTTTTTATAGCCGAATCCTTTCTGTTCCAGATCGGCCAAATCTCCTGAGACAAACTCGGTGACGTTAAGAAAAGCTAAAATTCTCGCCAATACCAAACTGCGATAGATGCGACCATCTTTGGCCACAAATTTAAATTTACCCCGGAGGGCATCGGTAAGATCTTGGGGGGGGGCCTGTCCGGTGATGTACCCTCCGAGCTCGAATCTGCCTTCTATCTGAAGGTTATTTTTAAACAAACAGCTCAGCGTTGTATCCAAGCCCTCGTAGCGGGAGCTCGGTTTAAAATCCACCTGTAGATTTTGAGAAGATACTTTCAGCACCCCCGGGGTCGAGATGTTGCATAATTTTGCTTCATTGACCTGTATACTGATTTCTTTGGGGCCAAAGAGGATATCTGCGTAGACGGGGCTCCAGGTGTGTTTTTTGTAGCTGACGCTTTCGGACTTTAGCCGGATGATACCGTGAATCGGCAAATCCAGTAATTCTTTTTTTCCTTCGCCACTTTTATTCCTTTTCACCATCTCAACTATTTTTTTGATGTTGTCCCAATTCATGCCGCTGGTGGAAATTTCCGAATCGAATCGAAATTCTTCTTCTGAGAATTGAAGATTCCCATCGAGGGCCATGGGGATACCATCCCATGTCAAAGCGGCCGATTCTATCTTGAGATTTTCATTAGAAGCCAGCAGGGAGACACTGCTGATTTGCATGGGGACGTTCAGTTTGGGCGGCAATACGATGTTCTGCCCCGTAAGTGCTCCGTGAGCTGTGGATCTCGTGGGTTGATCCAGCGCAATTCGGGCATGAAAATCTCCGGTAATTCCCCCACTGACAAAAGAATATCTTTCCAGCAAATTGTTGACGGTTGAGTGAGTCAAATTTCCGTTGAAACCAAGGAGGCATTCTTCGTTTTTGAAATCAAGTTGAATCGAAGCCCGGGAGTCTTGATCTCGTATTTGCAGTGTCGTGATAATCAGCGCGTCAGGATGTTGGGTGACGTCGAGGTTAACTGTGGTGCCATCCGGTACGATCAGATCACCCGAAAAATTTGTTTTTCCATTTTTCTGCCAGATCAGACGGGCGCTCGAAATCGAGAGCGGAGACCTGGGGTGGACTTCAGGGGGGAGTTGGACAAGATTCGCAGCCCAGCGCGTTGCCTGCGGCCCCATACGCCCATGCACAGTGAAATCGATTTCGTTAAGTCCTTTCAGATAGTCATCCAGGCCACCCGAAACAGTGAGCGAACCATCCAGCATGATGATCTGCGCGTCGGCAAAAGATATTTTTTGCGCATTTGTATTTTGAAGTTCAGTAAATTCAGCTTTTGTCACTTGAATCGGAGCCGGCAACAGGGTTGTGTTTATGGCAATGTTTTTAATCTCACCGGTCGACGCAATTTGCCAGCGGGCAGGATTCAACAGGGGGCCCTTGATGCTTAGGCTGGAAATTGCCACAACACCATCAATGGTCTTTATGTTTACCGGGTGCACGGGAAAGCTTTCAAATGAGGTAATCCAGGGAAACACCTCCTCCAACAAGATCTGGTACTGCCCGGATGCAACCGTCAATTCCGGCTCAATTTCCCAGTTTACACCCGCAGACAGATCAGAAAAGGATGTCCGGCCCAGCCCGCCGGTTAAATTCCCCACATTAACCTGCTTGCCTTTGTATGAGAAGCGAACTCCTTTTAGTGTCAGGGGATATGGAATTCGGGCGTAATTGGCCGACAGTTCGAATTCAGAGACGTCAATTCGCGGGGTGATGGATTTTGTGCTCCCCCCCAGCGATAATCTTCCCGTTGCTTTGCCTTTGAGATTGTCAATCCGTTCGAGCTCGTCCAAAAAAGATCTATTTTTGACCAGTCGTTTGAGGACGGGTGGTATTTGGGCAACATCAGCCGTTACACCGATATCCAGATGCATGGGCGCGTTTTTGCCTTTCAGACCCACCTTCAGGGTGCCATCCCGGCCCCAGGCATTGCCATGGCGGGCTACAAGATTTTTTCCCTCCAGCGTAACTTGCGAGATAACGGCATCCCCCTGGACTTCTTCCAGGTTCAAATCGGCCTTTGGAATGTAAATTTTCCCATCAACCATACGGCCCCTGATAACTATTTTCTTTGCATCTTTGAAGTCAGAAAAAGATTTTCCCTGAGTTTCGAAAGTAACCAGCGGTACCCGGCCGCCTTTTATTCTTTCAAAAATTTTTTGCACGGTGCGAACATCACCGGCCAGGGCCAGGGCCACCGTGCGGGCTGATTCGATATCGATCTGGCGGCCCTCCAGACGGAGACTGGCTTGGGGTTCATCGACATCAAAGGTCAGGTTTCCCGCCAAGTGCGCCTGGGGCCAGGCAATATTCAGCTCCCTGAGAGAAAAAACAGTTTTTTTGTGATCTAACTCAATACCGCCTCTGATACTATTTGCCTTAATGGTCAGCGTTTCTTTCTGGTGGCTCAGCCTCAGCAAGGGTATGGCCCCATTGATCGCCGCCTGCAAATGGTTTGGACCGTCTGATTTGAAATGCAGGTTTAAATTGGCGCGGGCATCTATCACCCGCCACGGAACCCTGGGCATAAGGTATTCGGACAAGCGTTGGGGCCGGATTTTTTTCAGATGAAGATGACCGCTGCTTTTTAAGTCCGAGGGATCCAACCAGCCATCGATGGATATGCTTTCCCAAAGGCTGGATTTGCAGCTGAGATAAAACAAGAGCCTGCCGGACGGCAGCTCGATATTTGCCTGAATGTCTTTGAACCAAAAAGCCGATGTATTGCCCTCAAATAACTTCAGTCTGCCTTTTTTCAACTGGATGACAATGCCTGGTCCCAGTGATGACGCGGCGCCCACGGAGGATATCACTTTATTCTGGATATCGTTAAACGAGTCCAGTGCCACGCTGGTTTTTTTGTCAAAACTATTTGGAAGCCTTATTTGGATATTGGGTGCTTCAACGATGAGCTTGGCGATACGCACTTTGCCTGTAAAAAGAGGAAGAATAGCCGGATAGACGGCCAGCGATTGGAAATTGCCTGTGGCCTTGGCGGGAATATTAAACTTGATTTGATGAATTACCACGTGGGGGCGGAAAAAAAATGATAAACCAATCCTTTGAAATTCGACCTCCCCTGGTATTACCTCGGAAATCTCAGATTGGATTTTTGCTAGGATTTTTTCCTGATTGATTATCAGGTTGGAAAGCAGCGCCAGCGTAATCAGGAGAATCAAAATGAATGATAATCCTGCTATGAGCCATAAAGAGATTTTTTTCTTCTTGGACATGGATGGCTTTCAGCCCTGATTTGGGAGCTCAAGGTACGCATCTGGTTCTTTGAGTGATGGTCTTGCCGCTAAGAGAAAACTAAAATGCCTGAACTTGATTTACCTGGGTCATGGTAAAATGAATAATAGATAAACCGAGAGCCTCTGTCAAAACAATGCTGTAGTGTATAAGCATGAAATCGAGAGATGTAAAGGTGATAACGGATTTTGCGCGAAAATTCAAACCGTTAAATATGACTTGGCAACTGGAATGGAAAGGATTATAGCTTGACAAATTTTAGAGGCATGCTAGTAATCATTGTTCATTTCATAGTATTGCATGTAAAATAGCTTCAGCAGTCAATCAACCGAAAAAAATGACAAATGCCCGTTTTGATGATTCATGATATCAGAAAAGAATATTTTCAACTGAACTTGGTTGATTATCAACTTGCGTTCGACGACGGGCTATTCTCCCAATATTATTACCATCCCTTGCTGACACGCTATGGCACGGAAATGCTTTATTTTATCGTCACCGCTTTTATCAAACCCGGCAGGCTTAGAAAGCGGTTCGATGGTGAATATATTACATACGTGAAATCACGAAAATATATGTATGATGCATTTATCGATAATGAATTTTCCCATTTTATGACTTTGGAAGAAATACAGGAGCTTTCAACCGACAAGAGAGTGAAGATCGGCAGCCACAGTCATTTTCACGATGTCATTATTCACGACACCCCTCCTCCAAAACCCACCAGCCGGTGGAAGATTGAACGATGCGCTTATCATCCGGAGAAAATGAATCCCAACTCCAGCATCCGTTCAAAGTTGGCCTACCGTGGATTTGAATTGCGAAATGGCAAGCTGGTGGCGCGGACAGAAACAGAATGGCTGGACTATATCAAGTATGATACCGAGTTGACCTTGAAATGGTTTGAGGAAAACTTGGGTTTTGTTCCCGAGATTTACGGCCTGCCTTTTAATGAGCACAGCGACAGACTGATTGGGATACTTGAAAGTTTTGGCTTTAAGGAATTTTACGGCAAATCGAGTAGGAGTAAAAAGGTTCACCCCCGCCTGGATATCGACAAGTTGAAGTAAGGGGTCAAATCTTTATTCTTGACAATTTTCCCTATATGGGTAAGTAAACTGTATGGCCAGAGCACTGCGGATACAATTTCCGGACGCTTATTATCATGTCACTTGCAGAGGGAATCAACGCCAGGCAATTTTTGTCGATGCCCATGATGAAAAAACGTTTTTAAAAATCCTGGCGCGCTCTCTTGAAATATACAATGTGTCACTGCTGGCCTATGTTTGTATGCCCAACCATTTTCATCTGCTCGTAACCACTCCCGAGGCCAACCTGTCTGATTTTATGCGTCATTTCAACATCACGTATACTTCGTTTTTCAATAGAAAACACAAACGGGTCGGGCACCTTTACCAGGGACGATACAAAGCGTTCTTAATCGATGCCGACAACTATCTGCTGGAAGTATCTCGCTATATTCACTTGAATCCTGTCCGAGGGGAAAATTTCTCGGATAAAGCGTTTCAAGAAAAATGGAACACCTTGCTAAAAGAGAGAAAAAGTAGCTTACCCGGCTATTTTTCCGTCCGCAAACGGATGGATTTTGTCCATTATGACTTCATATTAGATTATATGGGTGGAGATAACCAACAGGGGCGACGCAAATATCGTCGATTTATACATCGCGGTTTTGAACAGGACTTAGACAACCCCTTGGAGCTCGGCAAGGGAAGTGGGATTGTTGGTGAAGATCAGTTCGTTAAATGGGTCAAAGAAAAATTCATAAAAAAGGAAACACCCAGACGGGAGTTACCTGCACTGAGGGTTTTAAGCCGGAGATTCGAACCGGAGGAATTGGTTCAACATTTTGTAACGATAAACGGAAAAACCGCTGAGGATATTTGTCAACGGGGCAAGCAATCATTGGAACGAGTCCTGCTTATGGAATTACTCTATCGTTTCTGCCATCTCACACAATCTGAGATCGGCCGATTGATCGGCGGAATAGATTACAGTGCCGTGAGTCAGGCCAGAAAGCGATTGCAAATTCGAATGAAACAAAAACCCAAATTGAAGAGAGATTTTGACAAACTTAGTAATCAATTACTGAAACTGTCAAGAGTAAAGATTTGACCCCATGTCTTTTATTTTAAGAGTATTGGTTCTCATAGTTTTTTGCTTTACGGCGTCATGCGCTAGCTTGCCTGAAGAGAGATTCTGTGGGGATACCCATGCACTTCCGCCGAACGAGGAGTTCTTTCCGATAAAGTTGGGTGAAGTCGATCGATTGCAGTGCGGTCGGGAATGTTCAGGATTTATTGCGCTCAATCGGGGAGAAGATGCTTTTCGCTGGCGCTTGGCGCTTTTCGACCTCGCCCAAAAATCAATTGATGTGCAGTATTATCTTTGGCACGGAGATGCATCTGGGGTGTTGCTGCTTGAACGGCTAATTCGTGCTGCCGACCGCGGCGTCCGCGTGCGCTTGTTGATCGACGATACGAAATTTCTCGGAACCCGCTGGGCCTTATCGACAATTAACTTACACCCGAATATTGAAGTCAGAACCTTCAATCCACTCGTATCCCAAAAGATTATAGGTTTCAGCCGGGCTCTCGAATTTATTACTCATATGGATCGCCTCAATCATCGCATGCATAACAAGCTGATGGTCGCGGACAATGTCGCGGCAATTGTCGGCGGCCGGAATATTGGTGACGAATACTTCGGTCTTCATAAGCATACAAATTTTCGCGATATGGATCTGATGGCGATCGGACCGGTGGTCCGGGATATTTCCAAAAGCTTCGACATATACTGGAATAGCAAATGGGCTTATCCGCCGGAAGTCATATCAACTGTGCATCCTGCCGGAAAAGACCTCGTCCGCCTCAAAAAAAAAATAAACAAAAAGATACATAAAAATCAGAACATACTAGCAGGGTTTGGCACCAAACCCCGTGATTGGGACAATCTAGTTTCAACATTAGCAGGACACCTTATATGGGCCAAAGCCAGCGTATTGTATGATCAGCCGCCGACGAAAAAGGGAAGCCAGCCGACTCAGATGGCGCAGGAAATCGGGCGGCTGGCGCAACAAGCGCAAAATGATATTTTTATTATTTCGCCTTACTTTATACCGAATGCGAACGATCTGGAAACTTTCCGTGAACGTGTTGAAAACGGCGTAAAAATAAGGATTCTTACCAACTCCCTGGCATCCACGGATGTGGTGATTGCCAATACGGCGTATAAACGCTATCGAAAAAAACTGATAGAAACCGGCATTGAACTGTATGAGTTTCGGGCGGATGCTGCAAGCTATAAGCTGCATACCACACCTCCGGTTCGCTCCAAATGGCTTTGTTTACACGCCAAAGTCATCATTTATGATCGGACCAGAGTATATGTGGGGACCATGAACCTGGATCCCCGTTCGACCATTCAAAATACGGAAATGGGATTGTTGGTAGAAAGTTCAAGGCTTGCAGCAGTGCTGCAAGCGGCATTTGAATACGATCTGAAACCCGAAAACAGTTGGTGGGTAAGGCAGAATGAAAAGGGATGGATTGCCTGGAAATCGGCTGCCGGTGTGCGGCATACACAACCGGCCAGAAACCTCTGGCGACGCATACTGGATTGGCTTCTGCCTGCCGCTTTATTCGAAGAGCATATCTAAGAAGAAATACTCATTTGCCGGATACCTCGGGTGAAGGCGCTGTCGCCGTCGCAGTCATTCAAAGTAATGCGGGCCAAGTCATCGAAGTCTTTTTAGC